>CBDVCJ010000023.1:0-22989 GCA_965372445.1 uncultured Thermoplasmata archaeon
AAACGCAGAATGTAACATTTCTGCGCTTCTGTGCTTCTGCGGTAAATTTTTTATTCTAGCTCTAAAAATAGCTATAATTATTAAGATAAAAATTAATGGAATTGAAATATTGATAAATTCCGGGATGACCGTGCTGGTGGTCAATATATAAGCTTTACCTGCATCGGTTTTCGCACCGTCATTAAAATGCGGTGCACCGACTATTATCTCGAGTACATTATCGCCATCTACATTGTTTGCTCTTGAAACTGACCACCCAAAATGGTCGTTCGCGGTCTCGCCGTAGGAAATATTGTCTGCATTATTTGCATTGACATCATTCATAGACGAATTTCCGTAGAAAATGTAAATTGCACCGGCATCGGTTTTTTTACCGTCGGCGGAATCGTTGTAGGGTGCACCCACAACCACGTCATCAAAATTATCGGCGTTAAGATCGCCCGCGGTCGCTACCGAATACCCAAACCGGTCACCGTTGACCGCGCCTGTTAGGTTGATATCTGTTTGGGAACCTAACCAATAAAGATTATCGGCATATTCGGTATGGGTGGGGTCTCCGTATGCCTGGCCTAAATAAAACGTGTTAAGTGTGGTTTTATTATTGATAAAATTGCCACCGGTAATCTCGAGTTTACCATTAATATAAACATCAAAATTATTATTTACACAATCGAATTGGATCATGAAATGATACCATGTATCGGCTTCAAAGAGGTTGATGATCTTACGTGTAAAACCGTTATTACCGTTTCCATCATAATAACCAATTCGGTTCGAAGCTGACCCGGCATAACCTAATGTGACCTTAGCAGCTTCATTACCATTAGAATAACTATTATTAGCTACACAAATTATGAATTTCTCGCCATCAGTATGCGAAGACCGTGCACATACTTCGACAATGCCTTTTGATACGGCGGGGAAATTCCGAACGATTCTTGCATAATTGGTATTATCAGCGTTCCGGAACTTAACACTTTTACCGCCTGCTTCATAAGATGCATCCTCAGAAATAGCTGTGAGTGCGCTTGGGGTGGATTTATTGACCCAACCATAGGGGTCGCTGCCTGTGGTCTCGTTATCAAAATCTTGATAAAAACCATATTTAATGTAGGCTTTTCCGGCAGTTGCTCCTGACGTGTCTGGTGCGCCGATAATTATGTCACCAATATTATCTCCGTTTACATCTCCGGCATTAGAAACCGCCCAGCCGAAATCACTGGTACCATTCAAAATGAGCTTGGCTCGCGGCGTTGTCGTCTCGACTTCAATTATTACATAATCAAAATGTACATTAGAATTACCGCCACTTTCAGTATTATTGAACCTGATGTCTAACGTCGAAATTTCAGTCAAAGTATTTACTCCTTGACTGTATAGATCAAACCCTGGGGGATTAAAATCAGATCCCTTGTTAACAATCTGAATATTCGTATTAGAAAAAGCCTGGGCGTCAAGAGCCCATTCAATGTAATCATTAGTGGCATAATTAGTATCGGTATAATATTGAACATGAAGCACTACCTTTGTTACATTACCACTAAGTGCTGTTATATCAAATGAGTCAATACACATTGATTTGGTTTTTACGACATCAAAATATAGGTCATCGTCAACTTTTAAGTCATCTGTACTTGTTTCTGCGGTCGTATCTAAAGTCCCAAGCTCGGTCGGTCGCGAATAGGCTTGCAAGCCCATGGTTAGACCACCAAAATAAACAATCGCGTTATTGACGCCATAGGCACCCACGATCACATCGTCAAACCCATCGCCGTTCATATCACCCGCACTGGAGACCGAGCATCCAAATTTATCGCCTGAGCTATCACCGAAAAATGTAACATTTGCACCTGAAGCATCAATTTTTGGTGATATTGAAATATTACCAATAAAAATATATACCGCACCTTTAGCACTTGAGTTCCATGGTGCACCTACAATAAGATCTTCAAGATCATCATTATTAACATCCCCTGCACTTGAAACTGAATAGCCAAATTGATCACCTTGGCTCTCTCCAATAATGGTAATATTTGCAGCAGAGGCATAGTAAGTACTCTGCCATGCACTAGTCTTCCTGCCCAAGAATATATAAGTAGTACCGCGATAACTATCGTTGCCAGGCGCACCAATAATTATATCATCATAACTATCGCCATTAACATCCCCAAGGTTTGCAACATCCCAACCTAAGAAGTCACCTTCGTTATTTCCATAGATCGTAATATTTGCGTTGATTGCATTTATATTGCTGGAGTTAATGCTTGGATAGCCAAAAAACAAGTAAACTGCACCGGCTTCTTTACCGCCAGTATCATTATTAGGAGCACCAACGATAATGTCTGAATAACCATCGTTATTAACATCACCAGCAGTCGAAACATTCCACCCGAACCTATCCTCAGTTTCACTACCGACACCGCTAACTAATTCATTCAAAGGTACACCAGAACCACGGGTGTTGAAATTGGTCTCAAAATCTTGATAATTCCAGGCGGTGTCAAGCCCGGACAATTCTGCAATATTATCAATGGAATCTCGGTTGCCGTGCCAATCTTCGAAATAGAAAAATAAGGTCAAGCCTTCAATACTTTCAGAATTCAAACCTAGCTTTGCAAAGTCAATTTTGGTCTCTAATCGCGTCGAATCTTTGGCGCTTGGGATACTACCTAAATATTGCCAATTATCCGGCACTTGTGTTGATAAGATATTGAGGTCGTTATCAAATCTATATTTGTAATAATTGCTGTTCAATATCTCACCGTTCTTACCGGTAAATTTGAGCATATAATCCGCGCCTATAGATTGACCTTCGATATTAAACCCGGTCTCCTGATCAAGATCGGTGTCAAGAAAAATACAGGCCAGATCTTCACCAATTACTTCCGGAAGTTCGACCTGTTTGGTGACCATCGATCTAATTTCATTCTTTACAGGTTGAGGTTTAACTTCAACTTGAACCGGCTCGGGCTGATCTGATGGTCGATCTACCATTTCCGGGGCTATAGGTACATAAGTTCCGCCCATCATATTTCCATCAACCTTGAAATACAATGCGATGTCCGAAGTGCCCTGTGCGATACGGTATTCATTGATATCTACGTTTGGATTGGTGACTGATGTAGCGTCTAGGTCATTGGCATAGTATTTGAAATTAGAAGTCGGAGGTCGGAAGTCAGAAGTCGGATTTCCATCTTCTGACCTCTGACCTCTATCCTCCCTTTCAGTTCTAAACATAACATCCCAATCACCAAACGCACCGTCAATAATAATTTCAGTCGGTAACTCGCCAACATATGCCAAACCATTCTTGGTAGATTCTAAATTTATCAATACTTCATCGTTATTAAATGAAATATCATCTTTTGATGAAATCTCCATTCCAAATGTTTGGGATGAACTGGCAATGGTTGATAGCTCTGTTGTAATATAACAAGTTATTTCTTGAGCCTTATCTAAACTCAGGGGCTCCTCGAGCTCGAAAATTGCATGACTTTCAATAAAATCTGCCACTGATAACTTTCTATCATTACAATCAAATTCATTGTTGCCGTCATCTAAATATAAGTTAATTTCATGGATTTCAGAATCCTCGACCGATCCAATTTTATTGATTTTAAGCTCGTGAAGCTGTAGGGTTTGACTTGTCGGTTTAAAGTGAATATCTAAAACCTTAAACTGCTCGTATGGGTGTTGCACTAATTTTGGTATACATAGAGTTTGTTGGATTATGATGATATTTCCATGATTAGCAATAACAATATCACCCCAATCCTCATTGCCCCCCGAATCTTGGATATGGAAGCCAATTGATACCTTTGAAGGTACAATATTATTCTGACAAATCTCGGCTAACCAAACTTTAGCTTCAAGCCTGCGATCCCTACATCTTGATTCGATGTCATCAATATATTCCCAGCCATTCCAATCATAACGATTCCTGGCGTCATCGAATTTTTTCAACACCGAGCTCTGAACCCAGTTATTATAACCTTGGATCTCGATCAAGTAATCTGCCCCGAATTCTCTAAAAGTGTAACCTGTGCCAGGTGAAGAATCGCAGTCAATAAAAATATGAACGGTATCCAACCCAATAACTGACTCTTCAGAATTGGATAATTTCTTGCCCTTCAGCATAATTCCGTTAACCTCGATATAGAAAGACAAAGAGCCGCCATTAATGTTTTGGCTGAGCCGGTAATCGGTTATATCGATATTCGGGTTGGTTGATTGGTCGCCAATACGGTCAGAATAACCCTCGATCTCTTGCCAATCCTCGAACTCGCCATCGACCGCTATATATTTATTGTCCAGATTCGAAATGTCTGATAAATATAATGTTAAGGGTAGGATTATCAAAATTATCGCAATGATGATACTTGCTATTCTTTGATGAACACTCTTGGTGCGAAGTAGATCTATGCGTACCTGGCGGGTTGATCTGCTGAATTTGCCGGTGCCGTTCGTAAACCCGTTACCGTTCGTGAGACCGTTGCCGTTGGTTAAGCCCTCTGTCCTAAAGGACAGAGTCCCACGGTTACGGGTTTGACTGCTCCCCGCACTAAAGTACGGGGTTTCCCGCTGTACACCGTTGCCGTTGGTTAGCCCATTACCATTAATTAAGCCCTTGCTCTTGCTAGTAGTGATTCTTTCTGAACCACAGGGTAAGTGTTGAAGGGTGCGTCTCGTGTTTTGGCTTATGTCCTTCTCCAAATGTTTCACCTTTTTCTTCTATTATTTTTACCATTATTAATGTCAATAATAAGTACGGGTCTCTCATCCTTAAGTCTTTTAATCCCAGTAGCATGATGATCAAAATCATGAATGTGCGATCTAACTCCCTTTTTCCTCTTCTTTCTTGCCACCGCCGTAAACAGAATTATTATAAGAATAACCGGAACACCCAACGCTTCGAACTCGGGGATGGGCATGAAGGTCTCGTCGTTGATCCCGCCCCTTGTATGGCCGCTGGCATTGGCGCGGTTCACGCCAAACGGGTCCGCCCAGCCGCCTGTGGCGTTCTCCCAGTCGTCGGAGGTGTCGGTGTCAGCACTCTGGTTGTCACGCCCCAGAGTGTAGTTCTCCTGCCAGCTGCCGGGGATAGGCACATAGTCACCGTCAGTCCACTGGCCCATGGCTACGGCCTCGTCGTCATTAGTGCCGGCGTCCGCCCCCCAGGCGACATAGTCAATGATTTTCATATCGTTGTCATAAAGGGTCAACTCATCGATATTATCGAGCATGGAATTTGCATAGGTGGTGACGACGAGCTTGGGCCGAAGTGCAGCGGCCTCCTCCGAGCTTCGAAAGGTCTTGTAGGAGGAAATGTCTCCTTTCAGCAGCATTCCATAATTAGGGCTCGAGAGGTTGACCCATCTCCTGACGAGGTCGGTGACGTTCCAGACGTACCACCCAAGGGTCTCCTCGATAGTGACCACATCCTCCGAAACAGCATCGAAATCCCCTCCGGGGGTTGCCCAGTCAGGGTCGTTTTCGTCCCAAGGGTTGTTTCCGTCGTTGCTATTGTCACCGTACCATCGTTCTGGCCATGTGGTACCGTTGATGGTTGCGTCGTTGGTATCGGCCGAACCCGTACCTGCATTCCACGTGTGGTTCAACCGATGAACCGAGATACCGGCCGCACCTGCCAGTCCAACGGAGAGATAAAGATGAAGGGATGCCTGGGTGACATTCGACGAGGGTGAGATGGTTCCCAGGTCGAACTTGACGAGACCCCTAGTTTCATCCCCGGATTTGCCGGTGACTGAGAAACCGCCGGCAGACCCGTAGTTTTTGGTACTTGTTCCACCGCCTTCGAAGATACACGTGTCATTAGATTCCGATGGCCCGGGCTGAATGGTCCGGGTCCCGTTCACCGAACCGTAGACGTCAGTGGAACTGTTGGTCCCTGTCGCACCCAGATGGGCCACGAGATAGCCACCTGCGGGGAGGGTTCCCGCCCCCGAGAGGTCGAAGGAGGATCCGTTGCCATCCTGTAATCTCCAGCCGGAGAGGTCGACTGGTGTCCCTCCGCGGTTGTACAGCTCAACCCATTCAGTACTATTGTCGTTGCCGGGGGGGTCGTACATGATCTCGTTGATGACTATGGCCGGTACTGAATAGTTAACTGTGATGTAGCAGTAATCGAGGTAGAACCTGTCAGCCGCCCCTCCATCGTCCAAGCCGCGAAAGCGAACAGTGTACGAGCCAGAGTTGAGGTCCGAGGGGGTCGGTAGGCTCAAATTCTGAAAGACAACAGAGTCATTATCGGCATCGGGAGGGTTGCTCAAGCTATAGTTGCCAACGTTATGCTGGGTGGAATTAATTCTCCAAGTTATGTTCGACAATGCATCATTCGTCAATAACCACCCATCATTGGTGTAGTATCCGAAGTAGTATGTGATGTTGTGTATCACGGAGCCGGATGGGATGCCTGCACTGGGGTAGCTCACCTCTATCCAGTCGACTCCCGGGTCATTGGTGTCCCCGCTCTGCTCGTACATTCCGTCCCCTGGTGCGCTCTCGTCCAGGTTCAATACATCGATGGCCTCGGAATCGGAATTGGCCGCAGCGTTGGGGTAAATGGTGCGCATGTACGGATTGTTCGCTCTTGTACCAGAAAGAACACTTTCCAGTCTCCCGTGTTCGGGCAAGACACGAACGGAATCTGTCGTATCATTATTCTTCAAATCCCAGTCTGATATGTAGAATTGAACCTTGACACCCGTGAACCTATTGAAATCGAGGCCTAAAGCAGACAGGTCAACACCCAGCTCCATCCTGCTATGGTCGCACTCGGCCTCCACCTCCCCCCGCAGTTGCCATTCGCCCTCGGAAGAGGGGACGTGTGCGAACAGCTGCCTGCTCAAAACATTGCCACCCTTACCTGTGACCCTTACCACATACTCTTGTCCAGCGTTAGAAGCAGCCTCTGTGCGACCCGATATAGGGCTGAGGTCCGGTTTGATATGCACGATCGCGGTATCATCTCCGTAGAGAGGAGGCAGCTCGGCCGCGACCTGCTGGATGTCGCCTATATCTGTTTCCTCCTCAATCACCGGGATGTAACCGGTGACCTCTGGGTAGGGTGTGAACGGTACTATGGTACCACCCATCATAGTTCCTTCGACCTGGAAATAGAACGAAATATCTGTAGCGCTCTGTGCGATCTTATACGCGTTGATATCTATATTTTTGTTCTCACATTGATCTGAATCATATTTCGTGGGTACTTCATCCCAATCCCCAAACGCGCCATCGATCATTATTTCCGAAGGAATATTACCGATATACGTTAGCCCATTGTTAGCTGAATCTAGGGTTACCAATGCATTCTCCGAGTCGATAGAAATATCTTCGATCGCCGAAATTTCAAAGCCTAATGTATGAGGTGAGGTTGTAATGTTTGAGATTTCTGCAACTACAAACCCTGTTTTTACAATACCCGTCGGTATTTGTATTGGTTCTGGAAGCTCAAATACGCCTTTTCCATCCCAAATACTTGTTGTTGAAACCTTTTGGTCGAGATCGTCAAAATGATCATTTCCGTTATCTACATAAAGACTTATGGCCTCGATCTCTGAATCGTCTAAGGTACCAATTTTGGTTATGTCTAGTGCTCTTAGTGTTTTTGCCTCACCATAGGATTTGAAATTTAATTCTAATAAACTGATTTGTTGACTATTAGTTACGACCAGATCAGGCGAAACTGTTTTTTGAGTTATGGCCAATATATTATTGTCGTTCCCTATTGGTGTATCAGCCCAATCCTCATTTCCATCTGAATCTTGAATATGGAAATATATAGAGGGGGTTGATTTTTCTGGCGGATTTGTAATCAACTCCGATAGCCAAACCTTAGCTTCCAGCCTTCGGTCTCTGCATTTTGTCAACGCTTCGGCAACATACAGCCAACCATTCCAATCATTTTGGTTTCGGGTATTATCGAAGGTCTTGAGCACCGCCTCCGAAACCCAGCCATTATAGCCCTGGATTTGTAGCATGTAATCTGCACCAATATTCTTGAAAATGTAACCAGTTTCCGAACTATGATCGATATCAATAAAAATATTAACTGTATCTAATCCATATGCATTATTTTGAAGCTCACCTTCATTCGAATCGCTCACTCGTTTCCCTTTAAGCATGATCCCGTTTACACTTAGATAAAATGATATAGCTCCTGCCTCAGGATTACTATTTATCTTGTAATTATCAATATCTACATTTGGATTGAGGGATTGGTCGTTATGTCTATCAGAAATACCGGCAATATCTTGCCAATCGTTGAATTCACCATCTATCAAAATATTCTTTTCTGTCTCTTTCGAAATTTCAATTGTGTATAAATATAGCGGGGCAATGATCAAGATGATCGCAGCAATAATACTAATAATTCTAGTTCTAATATTTTTAGTCCTGATCAGATCAATATGGGTCTGTTTTGGCGACCTTCCGAGATGACCATTATCATTGGTAAAACAATTTCCGTTGGTTAACCCGTTACCGTTTGTTAAGCCCTCCGTCCTGAAGGACAGAGTCCCACGGTTGCGAATTTGACTACTCCCCGCACTAAAGTATGGGGATTCACGTTGGAAATTGTTTCCGTTTGTAAGCCCATTACCATTAGTTAACCCTTTTGAAACGGTTTTGGGACTTTTCGTCGCCAATTCTACAGATTGTTGTTTGGCCTTAACCAATTAGGTCACCTTTTTCATCGTATATCAAATATAAAATCTTTCTTTTTTACCGCAGAGACGCAGAAACGCAGAGTGGTATTTTTCTGCGTTTCTGTGCTTCTGCGGTAAATTCTTTTTAATTTTTTTTCTATCTATAATTATCAAGATAAAAGTTATGAATATAACAATTGGAAATAAAACATTAGAAAATTCCGGGATTGTTGTGAAAACATATGCTTTACCGGCATCATTCCCACCCTCATCATTATCCGGTGCGCCGATAATAACATCACCCCAGCCATTACCATCTACGTCCCCCGCACTAAACACCGCCCACCCAAAATGGTCGCCTGAAGCATCGCCGTAATTTTTATGATCTGCTGCACTTGCACTTTTATCTGGCAATGAGGCGCTGCCATAAAATATGTAAACTGCACCGGCATCAGTACCAACTGCATCGCTGTACGGCGCGCCGATAATTACATCATCGTAAGTGCCATCATTATTCATATCGCCGGCAAATGCAACTGAATAGCCAAATTTATCGCCGCTATTAATCCCTGTGAGCCTAACATCGATCCCGATCGACTCGCCACCATAACAAATGTAGGCTGCGCCCTGTTCGCTATTATTATCTGGAGCGCCGATGATCACCGAATCGTTAACTCCATTTACCTTACCTGCGTAAGCAACAGCCCACCCGAAATTATCGCCAGCAGTTTCGCCTGTTAAAGTAGTATTCACACTATTATCGGGGGTTAGTGTACCATTGTAGATATAAGCACGCCCGACATCATTTGCGCCGTAATTTGGTGCACCGACAATAATATCGTCAATATTACTGTCATTATCGATATCACCTGCTGTTGAGACCGACCATCCGAAATTATCGCCGGTATCTTCACCGTACAAAATGAGGTCCGGGCCAAGATTGGATTCATTTACTACCACATCATCGATCGCCCAATCCAAATTGGAGTTTTGACCAGTTTCGGATATCTCGAATTTTAGCATCACATCGCCGTAACCGATTGCAGCGGCAATAGAAACACTTCGCTCGGCCCATCCTGTGCTCGTCCCCGACACAGAATCGAGCGCGGTGCCTTCCCAAGCGCCATTATAATGCAAATAGACCTCTGCAGTATCACCGCCGCCCACTACATGATATTCATAATAATGTAAAAACGGCGCTGTGGCTTCGGTTAGATTTAAAATTGGGGTGTAAAGTGTCCAGGGTCCCGGGACTGTTAAAGAGCCGTCAAGATCACTTTCCCAGCAGTTGCTGCCAGAATAGGGTGCAATGTTTGGTACCGTAGGGTCGCCGCGTTCCCAGAGGTCGCCGTAGTCCACCTTCCAACTTGTGGTGCTGGCTTCCATATCGTCGTTAAGATATGGGGTGGTGCCGCCATCCATTGGATTGCCACCGTAATAAATAAACGCATTATCATCGCCAGGTGCGCCTATAAGTACATCTTCATAACCGTTAACATCATTATCGAAATTGCCAGCCGATGAAACTGAATAACCAAATTTACCATCAATAGTACCTCCGGTCATATTCAAATCTTCGGTTGTATCGCTAAACCCACCGCCACTTTGGGTTTGATAGATAAAAACTCTACCTTTGCTACTATTGTAGCCGGGCGCGCCAACGATCAGGTCGTCATATCCATTAGCATCAACATCGGCACAGGCGACAGCCCAACCATAATCAGTCACAGGTTCTGAGAAAATCAAATCGGCATTTGATGGCGAAATGGGATTGGTCATCGTCGAGGAGCCATAGAAAAGATACGCTCGGCTCGTGCCCGTCGCGCCTACAATAATATCGTCATAAATATCATTATTAAAATGCCCATAAGTCACACTAAACCCGAACTGCTCATTGACACTGGCACCGGCACCGGAGGTAACCAGCGCTTGCTCATTTGTGCTAATGATAACATACCAATCATCTGTAATCCCCTCATCCTCACTGGAACCAGAATATGTAATTGCGCCAATAGTATCGTTGGCTTTCCATTCGAACCTGAGCCGTTCACCGTCACCATTAAATGTTACTGTTGCATTAACAATAATTGTTTGACTGGTAGTATATGTCTTTTGGATCCAGCCATTGGCATCACCACCACCTTCACCACTATCGTAAATACCGTTACCATTTTTATCATACCTGTAATAGATCGTGTTGCCATTGATATTATCAGAGTCTGTAAAGTTACAGCCAATTAAAACAGTTTTATTGTCAAGTGCTTTATCCGGGGGCTGGCTGGGAAGCGGCTCTGTAACATTCGGTGCCGAATTCGCCGCCATTGTGAATTGCCCGTATGCCCATGCAGTGCCCCATGCGGTCGTGGCCGAGGTGTTATCTTTCGACCTCACGCGCCAATAATAAGTAGTGCTCGTTGCAAGATTTAACCCGTTATAAGCGCAACTTGTAGCGGTTGTACCAGTTACGGGTGCAGGGTCCCAATTCTCCGCAGACGCCCAGTCATTATCGGTGCCCACCTCGATCTCATAGCTGTCCGAGCTATCTTCCGGGTCCGGGTCGGAAAAGGTCCACGAGAAATCAGGTGTGAAATCTGTAACTCCAACCGGGTCGGTCTGGCCTTCACATAACGGGTTGGTTGGTGCATTTGGAATGCGGTTGTATTCTATTATTAATTTTGGCGTGAGGTTTACATCACTTGTATAATCGCTCGAGAAAAACGAGGGGTTTATACCGAGTACCGAGTCGTCATTTGGCTGTTTTATGATGAAACCATAATTCGGGTCTGTATTATCGACCCAGTTTTGGGTTACATTCGTGACATTCCAATACGCCCATCCATAAAAATCCATATTTAAATTAACACTATCTTCGACATTTGGATCAAAGTCACCCCCTGGAGTACTCCAATCATTTGTACCATCTCTACTGTTATAAGTAACTCCGGCCTCAGTCCAGGAATTGGTGATACGGTGGGAATCCACTTGGGAGGTGGTTGGAGGTGGGATACTATCAGTAAAAAAATACAGACATAATTTGGCGGATATTATTGTTGTAGTGCTTGAAATGCTTGATAAATCGAAGCGCATCATAGACCTTTTGACTACATTTGCTGAGCCTGCGACAATCCTCAAATCATATGCGTCACCGTAATTAGTATTTGACCCGCCGCCGGCCATAATAAACGAATCGTTGCCCTCAGCCGCGTTCGGCTGGAGTTTGAGCGTAGGGTCGATTTTTATCGGAAATACTCGCGATGGGTCTGCCAGCCAATCATATGGCGTTTTGAGCTTAAGGATATTTTCACCATCAATACTATTAAATTCATACTGTAAGTACAAACAGGCACCATTCGCATCTATCACATAGGGTCTTTCCAAATAAAATTTTAACTCGCCGGTTGCTACATCACGAAATTCAATTGTTTCTGAAGTGACAAATCCCTGGGTTGGAGCTTTTTGACCGTTATGCCATAGCTCAACATCTTCGCTGTAATCAAAGTTACATCCAAAATTAAAAGTAATATTTTCCAATAAGGATTCTTCAATAGTCCCAGGTAATGGTGGGAGTTGATGCAGTATAAGATTCTCTTTTAAATGCGAGGTGTAATGCAGGTATTCCAAATCCATATCCTGGTAAATATTACGGTAAATAACGCTATGATTGTAGGCTTGGGCTTCTGCATTGTTCAATTCTGAAATCAGGTAACTTTTATCATTTAATTCATAATACAAGTTATTCATTTGGAATCTAAATTCAGTTTCATTCACACAAAATTTAATCTCTTCTTTTGAACTGGCAGCCAGTGTGGGTTTGAAATTCGTTGAATATAACCCGCCAATTACACCATATTCACCGCTATCAATTTCACAATCACCAGATAGCTTTTGAACCTCACCGTAGGGTTCATTTCCCGATTTGGTGCGTAGAACTATTTTCTTGGCCGTTTCTTCTGCGAACCCAAGAGGCTCTGGAATTGTGTCTTTGGTATTGCACCAATCCGATAAATAAAAATATACCTTTAATCCTTCTATTGCACAATTTTGTAATCCTAAACAATCATAACTAACCTGGGTTTCAAGTCGAGCATTATCAATCCCCACTGGAATATGATTAACGAACTCCCAATTGGAGCTATCGAACTTATAACATTTACTCTCAATTATATCCCCATTTCGCCCAGATATATGAAGCATGTACTCTGCACCAAATAGTTGTTCCTTTAGCTGAAACCCAGTGCTACAATCCAAATCTATGTCGAAAAAAATGTAGGCCGAATCTTCACCTAATGCTTCAGGCATGGGGGCTTGGGTTTTAATCAAATTATGCAATTCTTCCGGAGCGAGCTCTGAGTTGAAGTCTTGGGGGGTTGAGGTAGATTGTGCAACAAAATCGGTTATAATGACGGGCTTTATAGGAATATAAGTCCCGCCCATCATTGCCCCTTCAACCTTAAAATAAAATGAAAGGTCTTTTTTTGTTTGGGCAATGCGGTATTCATCAATATCGATATTTACATTCTTAATTGGGCTCAAATCCTTGTCTAAATAATTATTGATGTTTTGCCAATCCCCAAACGCGCCATCGATCATTATTTCCGAAGGAATATCGCCGATATACGTTAGCCCATTGTTAGCAGAATCTAGGGTTACCAATACATTCTCCGATTCGACAGAAACATCTTCGATCGCCGAAATCTCTAGGCCTAATGTATGAGGTGAGGTTGTAATGTTCGAGGTTTCTGCAACTACAAACCATGTTTTTACAATATCAGCCGGTATTTGTATTGGTTCTGGAAGCTCAAATACGCCTTTTCCATCCCAAATACCTGTTGTTGAAACCTTTTGGTCGAGATCGTCAAAATGATCATTTCCGTTATCCATATAAAGACTTATAGCCTCGATCTTTGAATCGTCTAAGGTACCAATTTTGGTTATGTCTAGTGCTCTTAGTGTTTTTGCCTCACCATAGGATTTGAAATTTAATTCTAATAAATTGATATATTGACTATCAGGTACGACCAGATCAGGCGAAGCTGTTTTTTGCGTTATTGCCAAAATATTATTATCATTCTCTATTGGCGTATCCGCCCAATCTCCATTTCCATCCGAATCTTGAATATAAAAATATATAGATGGGGATGATTTTTCAGGTTGAATTATTATTTCCGATAACCAAACCTTAGCTTCCAGCCTGCGGTCCCTGCATTTTGTTAATGCCTCGGTTAGATACTGCCAGCCGTTCCAATCATTATGGTTGCGGTCCTTATCGAAGATCTTGAGCACCGCGTCCGAAACCCAGCTGTTATGGCCTTGAATTTGTAGCATGTAATCTGCACCGATATCTTTGACAACATAACCCGTTTCCGAACTGTGATCGACATCTATAAAAATATGAACGGTATCCAAACCAAACGCGCCATTTTGCGAATTTTGTGCGTTTGGATCGTTCACTCGTTTACCTTTGAGCATGATCCCATTTACGCTTAAATAAAATGAAATTGTGCCTGCCTCAAGATGGCTTTTGACCTTATAGTTATCAATATCTACATTTGGATTGATGGTCTGGTCTTTATAGCTGTCAGTAATACCCACGATATCATCCCAATCCTTGAATTCACCATCTATCAAAATATTCTTGTCTGCTTCTTTCGAAATTTCAATTGTGTATAAATATAACGGGGCTATGATCAAAATGATCGCAGCAATAATACTAATAATTCTAGTTCTAATGTTTTTAGTTCTGATCAGATCTATATGGGTCTGTTTTGGCGACCTTCCGAGGTGACTATTCCCGTTAGTAAGTCCGTTACCGTTGGTTAATCCGTTGCCGTTCGTAAGCCCGTTTCCGTTCACAAGTCCAGAGGGCTTGCGAGCGGTAAGGGCACCCGAAGAGGCGCCCGCGCCGTTGGTTAAGCCCTCTGTCCTAAAGGACAGAGTCCCACGGTTACGAATTTGACCACTCCCCGCACTAAAGTACGGGGTTTCTTGCGAGTCTCGGTTACCATTTGTTAGCCCTTTTCTTGTTCTCGCCTCGAGAACATCATTTAATAGTTCGAGTCTATCATCTAATTTTTCTGCTTGTTTTAGCAAACCAACAACTCTCCTCTCCTCTTGAATAAAATGACCACTTAAGATCTAGATTACTATAAATTAACTCACCGCTCATAGTAGAGATACCAGCTCTCAAACCCTTCTTTCGATACGCTTTTATCATAAGTAATTGCTTTGAAATATGTCTCGTTTTGAATTTTGTGTTTGGGATTAACAATTTCAAATTTAGCACCCTTAGCCTTCTTCGATCTGGCGATCGATCCTAATTTTGATCTTTTACCAATAAGTATTACATCATCCTTGACGATTTTTTCTTCGGGCTCTTCAGTTTCAGGTTGTTTTTTAGGGGGACGTTTAAACTTCCTAATCACTTCAGTTAATACAATTATAATCACGATCAAAACCATAAGCCACACAAAAATTGCAGGGTCGATGATGGTCTCTTTTGCCTTTTCCTTTGGGGGTGGATTGACTACCACCTCGAATTCACGGGTGGCGCTCAGATCGCCATCACTTACCATCAGTGTCATTTTGCCGTTTAACTCCTCAGCCCCGTAAAATACAAGCTTCGGGCCGCTGATGATGACCTTTTCATGATCGACACTGATCTCCAGCTCCGAAATCTCGTTATCCACATCAGTAATATACGGCGTCAGATCCAGTCTCCACATCTCGCCGACTTCACCATATTGTGTTGGGATCTCAGCGAGCTCAGGCCGATCATTTACCGGCAACACCGTAGCAGTTATAATATCTTCAACCAACGCGCCGGTGGGGTCGGACGCACGAAAGGTAATGATCTCATAGCCGAACCAATCCTCAGGTGCAGCAAAATCCACAGACTTATCCGAATTGATCGTTACCATAATCTTGATATTGCCCGTAGTATAATAAAGCGCATCGCCATCTTTATCGAAAAAGTAATTTTCCAGATCAAATGCATTATATAACGGTTCATCCTCAACAAATACAATATCCGGCAACTTTTTATGTAACTCGGGCGGCCAATCTGATGTCACAGTCACAAAAATGTCTTGATAGCCAATATCCAATCCATCATATACTGTTATCCTCACTTTGATAATTTCACCCAACATTTCTTCGGGATAATATAACAATAGCATAAAATTGTTTTCAAATGAGATTGATATATGTTCAGGGTCGGTAGTCCAAACCGACAATTCAGAGCTAACATTATCCGGATCAGAAATATACGGTGTCAGATCAAATCTGTATTCATAATCGTACCTGATAAAAAGGTTGGGCACCTTTGAAATCACTGGCGGATCGTTCATAAACAGCACAGTTACCTCGATCGTATCTTCGGATAATGCACCTATCGGGTCCGTTGCCCTGAAGGTAACAGTTTCTATGCCGGTCCAATCAGATAATGAAGCTACATCAACGGAATGGTTCTCTTGGATCTTGATCGTTAGATGGGTATAGCCAAAACTGTAGAAGATCGCATCTCCGTCCGGGTCATTAAAATAATCGTCCAGATCAAAAATGTTTGTCACTATGGTTCCTTCGTAAATTGTTATGTCTGGCAGTTCCTTTACTAATTTTGGCACATAGTTGCTTGTTATATTTATCGCGATCGTATCCTGAACTGTGATATCATAATCTAGGACGGAGAGAGTTACTAAAATCTTCTGATTCAAAAATTGTTTCGGATAGTTAAAGGTGACTTTAAATTCATCTATAGCTGCGTAATCGCCATTTGAAGTATCGTCCAAGCTTAATTCAAGATCGGGACGGTCAGTATCAATATCGTAAATGTAAGGCCCAAAATTAAATGTGTACGGTTCATCATAATGCACGACCAGGTCCGGTGCACCGTAAAATATCGGCGGGTCGTTGACCGGTGTGATGTTCACCCATAATTTTTGTGAATCCGTAAAGCCATCCGAATCAACTAGCCATATCGTGACCTCGTCATTACCATACGCGTTAGTAACAGGATGAAATATCAGTAGATCATCCTCACTCCAACCTCCGGAGACCGAATATATAGATGTATTGACACCTGTTAGATACCAATTTAGAGCTGCGCCTGAATCCTTGGCATCATATTCAAAATTAGTAAGTTTTAATGTCCAGGGTGCTGAATCCTCTGGTCGCTCCTGATCCGGAACTCGAAGAAGGATCTTGGGGTAAGCTTCAGCACTTTCAATTACAGAGATCTTGATATAAGCGCGGTCGATCAGATAATCATTGTCCCTGACTGTGAGTATTACTGAATAATTACCAAGAGTTGAATAGGTATATGCCGCGGTCATTTCACCCGAAAATTCGCCGTTGCCGAAATCCCATACGTAAGTAGTAATATAACCGTCAGGGTCTGTGGAATTCGTAGCATCAAATATTATCGTTTCATTCACAACCGCAATTGTGTGACTAATATAATATTTTGCTGTGGGCGCTAACGAGCTCGGTTTCTGGAAATATATGTCTACATATGTATGGTCCGAAGGCACATTTGTAAAAACGATATCTTTGCCGTTGTATGTATAATTAATACCCGAGATCCACCATTCCTCACCATTTACCGTAACATTATATGGTAACGGTACATCTATAAAGGTCAGATTCGTGAGCTTTTGCAAGCTGTAAACATGCACTCTGAAAAGGTCGCGGTCAACAAAATATTTCTTGTAATAATTACTATCGGCCGACGGGTCGAGCCCGTAGACCTTCTCACTTTCATCTTCATACATTGAGCGGCTGTAGATCCACAGCACTTTAACATTTCGGCATTCGACCTCTAGAGAGTTTGAGGGCGTTGTATAGGTCAGATCTATATAGCCAAAAGACGAATTGTCATAGCGTTCAACATAATAATGACCTTGACGACCGTTGAACTTGTAAGTTAAATGATATGTGTATGAATCCTTCATGTTTACCGCAATATTATCATCGGCAATTATCGGGATCCTTGAAATTAGTATGAATGCAAAATAGAATGCCAGCAACATCCCTAAAATCAGTCTTTTATTGGAAATAAAATTAAGATTCTTTGGACTTACCCTGGACGTGTTAAGGGCACTTTTTGTTTCATTTCCTGTCTTCTTCACCAATTATAACACCTTTTTCTTAACCTCAATCTTTTTCGGGTAGATATACACAAGATCAATATCATAATAATTCCAATTGGAACAATAAAGCTCGCAAATTCGGGTATACACAATACATACGCCTTACCTGCATCCGGCGCGGAGGGCGGTAGCTCCGAGGCCTGAGTATCGTAATGCGGTGCACCGCACAAGATCTCGTAGAAGCCATCGCCGTTAATATCGCCCGCAAATACGACCGACCATCCTAAATGATCGCCTGAATATTCGCCATAACTTGTTTCGTTCGCATTTGACGCCGTGGTATTACTTAGATCCTCTCCATAGAATAGATATACTGCTCCACAATCGGTAAGACTATTATAATCAACATATGGCGCACCAATTACCAGATCAAACACGTCATCATTATTGATATCGCAGTTGCCGCTAACCGAATAACCAAATCTATCACCTGCAGAATCGCCTGTGAGTATAAACTCGGCATTATCGGCAATAATATTGTTTGGCAACGTATCCTCGCCGTGAAAGACGTAGGCCCGACCTTTATCGCTATTATATCCAGGCGCACCCACGATAATATCATCGTTACCATCGCTGTTTAGATCGCCGGTAGCATTACCAGCCCACCCGAACCGGTCACCGGTCGTGTTGCCTGTGAGCGTAATATTGATGCCCATGCTGATGTTGCATATGACCTCAACGTCGTCAATATAATAATCATCGAGCCCGGAGTTGCAAACCGCTCTGAACCTAAGTTTGAAACCGGACCACAAAGCCGAAGCCGGAAGATAAATAATTTCATTTTGCCAAGAAGTCGTGCTTCCGCCGTTATATATTGTATAATATCCGTTCGACCATTGGCCGCCACTTATATTTAGATAAAGATCAAGATAGAGATAATCGTCAGTCTCGGGCATCTCGGGGCCTGCTTTCCACCAATATGTGAGATTTGCCATGCTCGCTGACGCCAGATCTATTGTCTGGGTCAAAAGGTAATCTATACTATCTAATTGAAACGAATACGATGGTGTTTGGGATTGACTGCTCGTTACTATACCGTTACTTGAGCCATCCCATTTACCTGTATCTAATGACGAGGTCGGGAACGAACAATTGAACGCTTTGGTGGTGAAATCCTTCATGCCGAACAGTAAATATGATCTGCCCCTGCCAGAGTCATAGCCCGGTGCCCCGATAAGAATATCATTATAGCTATTATTATTCACATCTCCCACACCGTTAACTGAGAACCCAAAGAGATCGCCAGCGCCATCACCACTGATCGATGCATTCGCATTGCCAGCCGCTAAACCTTGTCCACCGTAATAAATGTAGACCATATCACCGCCAACCGCACCCACCGCCACATCATCGTAATTGTCGCCGTTTAGATCGCCAGTGTATGTGACGGAATTACCAAACAAATAGTTATCCTCGGGGCCGGTCAGAATGATATCAGCACCATTGGCATCTTCATTTTCAAGGTTGTCACCATAAAATACATACGCGCGACCTATATCATTTCCATAGCCCGGAGCACCAACAATAACGTCCGGCACCCCATCATTATTAACATCCCCAACACCTGAAACATCCCACCCGAAATGGTCTCCAGGGTGCGCGCCGTTAATAGTAATATTTGCATTGATGGCGTTAATATTGCTAAGGTTTATGCTGGGATAGCCATAGAAAATGTAGGTTGCACCGTTATTTGATTCATAAATATCTTCTTCGTCACTATAATCAATATATCTATTGCTTATAGAAAGTTGCTGCGCTTTTATCCAATCTGCACTTCTTACAATATTAGATACTCGTGCTTCATCCATAATGCCATCGAAATAATCTCGTGTGGGGAGGTCAATATCCATGGGTTGACTATGGCCATATCGCGTTTGGGAAAACCTGCCGGCTGTACTCCAGCCTGCACCACTGTAACTATCGACTAAATTACCATCGACGTAAAACTTAAGCTCACCATTATTAATATCCCATGAAAACACTAGATAATGCCAGTAATTATTGACAATACCACCAGACAGAATCTCGACATTTACCAGGCTAGTAAACATCCCGGCTTTGAATGCGCCCGCTTCGGTCCATAATGCACGGTCGCGGTTCTCTTCGGTATGGAAAATGCTTAGGGTTGAAGAAGTATCATTTGCTTTGACCCAGACTTCTAGGGTGCCATTATATTCCGAGCTAGCCATTTCATCGCCGCTTGTGTTGATGTAATCGTTAATACCATCAAGCTCCTGACCTTTGGCAATCTTGGCATTAACATCATTATTTTCATTTTGATTGCCGTCATTATTATTTGAGGTAGAGTCATAATGCGTTGCTGTGCTCTGCTCATCAATTACGGATTCATTGAAATGCAAAACCGTCGTATAATTTGCATCCCAAACGTTTTGTGGTGCCTGAATATCATTAGCGCTCAGATTGCCGTAATACATCCAGATATGATCTGTATTAGAATTGGCAGCGATTTCAGTTACTTTTACCCAGATATAGCTCTTACCTGAGGTATTCCATTCTTCAATTTGATAGTTTAGCACGGTTGAGCCATCGTCATCAATGAACCTAAGATCAGTACCGTCGGATTTGGATTTGGAATAATCGAAATTCACAGCGCTCAGATTTACGAGAACTGTGAATTTTATCAAATCTTCGGATTGGTCATAATTATCGAAGGTCAACCTTTTTCTGTAAGGCCAGCTAGTATTCCACCAATCTTTGATCTCTTCAGCGCCATAATTGATATAATTATATTTCATGCAAAGGTGCTGGGCATTGAGCCAATCCACAGTCCTGGCAATATTAGAAATACGCACTTCATCAATGTAACCTGGGAAATCATATGACGTATCTGATGAGGAAATATACAACGAGCCCATATTGCCTTGGATCGACCCTACATAAATCCCTGAATCTGTTACTGCACCATCAACAAATAACGTCGCTATGCCGCTGCTGTCGAAACTTACCGCTGCGTGCTGCCAAGTGTTTAAGGAAAGAACGTTATCAACAGTATCAAATACTTCGCTGTTGCTTAGATAAAATGTAAGGTCGTTATTTCCATTCCCACTTCCAAAATAGTATGATGTTTGATTGCCCATTACCCCTTTTTCAACGATCCTGTTCCAGGCCCCAACTATTTGCGTGGGATATATCCAATACGAGATCGTCATTTCCCCGGTTAGGTTCAAGCTGTTATCGTTTGAGATCTCGATGTGGTCGCCATTACCATTGAATTGCTGGCCACCGTTCACTTTACCCATTTGGCCGGTGGCAGATATATTATCATTTCCATGATTATTATACAAAGTTGAATCGTTATAGACCCCTGGATTTCCGGTACCCGTTTGATTCTCGCCCAGGTGCCATACACCAGTATAATTCACATCCCAAACGCCATTCGGATTGGAATTGCCGGCAGCGAGACTATTGCCATAATACATCCAAATATGGTCGGTGTTAGAATTTGCGGCGATCTCTGTTACATTAATCCAAATATAACTGTTACCCGAAGCATTCCAAGATTCAAATTCGTAATTTAATTCTTGAGTATTATCATCGTCAATAAATCTGAGATCCGCACCATCCGATCTGGCCTTGCTGTAATTGAAATTTCCAGCACTTAGATTTATCAAAACCGGGAAATCCATCAAGTTTTCGGATTGGGCGCTATTATTGAATGTCAATTTTTTACGATACAACCACTTATCATTCCACCAATCGTCCCAAACATCATAACTTTCGTTGTAAGGTGAACTGACTATTATATCATCATAGCCATCATTATTTAGATCACCTAAATACGACACATTCCATCCAAACTGGTCATAAGAGCTATTGCCAATACCGCTAGTGAGCTCACCTAATGTGCCGCTTGGAGCTCGCGTTAGTGCATTGATATTGATTTTATTTTGATGGTTTGGATTTTGAATTAATTCTACAGGTTCCCCAAGTGTATCCTTTGTACTGCTCCAATCCTCGACATAGAAGAATAATTTTATTCCTTCTATTCCATCACAATTTAATCCTAACCCCTGGAGATCAAGCTTGGTCTCTAACCTTGAGAGATCTTGTGCGACAGGAACATCTTTAATGAACTCCCAAGCCTGGGGCTGGGTTTCACTAACCGTTATAAATTGGTCTTTTTCCCGATATGAATATTCAAAACATTTACTGCTCAAAATCTTATTATTTTTGCCAGTAATTTTAACCAGATAATCCGCACCCATTGCATATTCCTGAATGTAAAATCCAGTGGCATAGTTAGAATCGGTATCTAAAAATAGACATGCGGTATCTTCACCCATTAATTCTGCTATTGGCATAGATTCTTTGAGGTTAGCCGCGAGCGGCTTTGGCGAACTGTCCGGCCCTTCTTGGATATTCAGCTTCTGAACTGGTTGGGGGCTGGATTTAGTATTTAGGATCTGAATAGGTCGTACCGGAACGTAAGTCCCCGCCATCATTGTTCCTTCGACCTTAAAATAAAACGCGATATCGCTATCAGTTGATGCAATGCGATATTCATTCATATCTATATTCTTATTTTTTATCGCGGCTACATCAGTATCAACCTGATTTGAGATACCATTCCAATCCGCAAAAGCACCATCAATAATTATTTCGGACGGGATCATGCCAATATATGCAAGCTCGCTCTCTAATGAGTTCAGATCTATCGATATTCCATCTGAACCTAGTTCTATATCATTTTCATTTGAAATTTCCATGCCAATTGTTCGTGTCAATACTGCTTGCGCAGATATATCTACGCTCACAAAACAATTAATTGTGCTATCACATTCGATTTGAAGTGGTGGGTCAAGTATGAAGTTGGCTCTTTTACTTGTTAGATTACTAGTAGAGAGGCATTGATCCTTAACATCAAAATATCCATTTCCGTCATCTAAATATAATCTAATATTCTCAATATCTGAATCTTCAACAGTGCCCAGTATATTTAATGTAACTGATTCGATCGATGCTCCTTTTTCTTGGGTGTTGAAGTTCAATTGTAGTAAATCAAGCCCCATCTTATCAATATCCATAACCTCAGGTGCAATGGAATTTTGCGTAATTGTCAGCATGCCTTTTTCGGTACCTATCTTTATATCCGACCAATCTTCATTACCTTCGTAATCCTGGGTGTGAAAATAAACCGAGGGCCCATTTGCACT
>CBDVCJ010000024.1:0-22983 GCA_965372445.1 uncultured Thermoplasmata archaeon
TTATTAATTTGACAATTTTCGACATTGTTAAGTTTTATCCCAGCACCTGAAATAATTGTATTTGTAATGTTGAAGTCTGTGATATTTACCCAACTTGCATTGACTTCAATAATATTTCCTACATTTTTACCTTGAATAATAGTTGTTTCCTTACTCTCCCCAACCAACTTAATCGATTTATTTATCTCGATATTTTCATAATAAGGCGAACTATCATCAAACACGAACACAGTATTGCCATCAGAAGCGTCATCTATCGCAGCTTGAATTCTGGTGTAATTATCTGGCCCCGAGCCACCGACGTATAATATATTGCTGATGAAAGGAAATATCGGCCCCTGTGGAGTTGCATTGACCTTGTTCGATAATAGGCCTTCGCCAACGACATTGACTGCACTGACGATGTAATAATAGGTAATACTATTGGTGACATTAGTATCGTTATAAAATAATTGATTTCCAATTTCTGCAAGAAACAATAAATTTTCAGATGCATTTCCTCTATAAATTTTATAATTACTAACAGGAGAAAAGCCATTAAAGGTTGGTAGATTCCAAGTAAGATTTACATAATTATTACCTGCTGTTGCTTGAAGGGATTGAGGATGAGAGGGGACCGTTGGCGTAATGCCTCCCGAGGATACAGGTATCATAAGCGGATAGTAATCCGTTGCCCCAACCCCACCACTTATATTTGTATAAGGTGTGTCTCCTATGCCGTCACTTCCAGGTTGATCCTGATTTTGACCGCTGTATTGATCTATACCTGCATAATCGCTCCAATAATTACCACCTGAAGGATATGTATCGTTCCAAAAGTTTGCATTCGTTCCGTCATAAGATTGATTTACATTGTTTATGATATTATTGTGATATATACTGTTATTCGATGATGAGGCAAGATAAATGTCATAATCATTGTTCAATGAAACATTATTGCCTGTTATTGTGTTTGATACGGACCACACAAGATTGATACCGACATCATTGTTTGATAAAATATTGTTGCCTGTAATATTATTATAGTTTGAACCTTGTAAGTCAATACCGTCCCAATAGTTCGATGAAATATCATTACCTATGATTATGTTGTTTAATGAGACCAGAAGACAAATGCCATTCCCATTGTTCGAAACATTGTTGCTTATTATTACATTGTTGTTTGATGAATCATAAAGCGATATTGCGCCATTAGGGGCATTGTTATTTGATATATTGTTGTTTATTATAGAGTTATTTGATGATGTAGAAAGACAGATGCCCTGCCAATTGTTTTTAACAACATTGCCTATGATTATGTTGTTTAATGAGGAGCCAAGAACGATACCAAGTTTAGTGTTCGAAATATTATTGCCTATTAAGTTATTGTATAATGATGAAAGAAGCAATATACCACACCAATTGTCCGAAATATTGTTACCTGTTATGTTGTTGTTTGATGATAAATCAAGTAGAACGGCGTCCAATCCGCTGAAGGAAATATAGTTATTTATTATTATGTTGTTGTTCGATGACATACAAAGGTAGATCCCGGGTCCATTATTTGAAGAAACGTTGTTATTATTGATCCTACATTTCTGTGAACTATAAAGTTTTAACCCTGCATCTTGACCCTCACCTCCGCTATTTGTAATAGTGAAACCTGTGATATTTACCCAATTTGCACTTATATTGACAACATCTCCAGTACCGCCCCCATCAATAATCGTCGTATCTCTATTCTTTCCAATTAAATTTATTGATTTACCAATTATAATATTTTCGAAATAAGGTGCACTATCATCATAAACGAAGATTGTATCACCAGAATTTGCGGCATTAACAGCAGATTGAATAGTGGTATAATTATTTGCACCAGTACCACCTACATAAAGGGTTTTGCCACCAGTTACCCCAATGTTAGGTTCAAAACTAATAAACCCCACAAACCCGCCAATTATTAACAGGCAAATAATTCCAATAGTTCCAGTTCTTTTCATGGACTTTCCCACATTTAGATTATGACATTAATAATATATATATAATATTGTGCAAAATTTTGAATGATTTTTAAAGTTTACGGTTGGACCTTTTATGTTTTTGAAGGATTCGAGATTTGAGATTCAAGATTCGAGTCCCCGCACCCCCCCTTTTTCAACCGCTGAGGACGCCGAGAACGCTGAATTATTAGCTAAATTGAGAGGGTGTTGGGTATGTCGTGTAGGGTGGGACATTTCATTACACCCTACACCCGACCCGCTACATCCCCTCAATTGGTTCTTCAGCGTGTTCAGCGTACTCAGCGGTTAAGAATTTTAATACCAATTAATCTCGTAACCTTCGTATTAAATCTAGAAACTTGAATCCCGCATCCCGAAATCAGACTTTCTAAAAGCTATCTCGAATCCATAAGAAAATAATTTAGTTGTAACCGAAATTATTATCCGTAATACTAATATCAGGTAATTCTAATATACTTGTTAACTCTAAACCTTTCAGAGGATTCGTGATGAGTAGTAAAAGCAAATTGCACCCTGTCAACTTCCAGAAAAAAGTTTTCGATATCAAAAATGAGCCCCGGCCACGCGGAGCATGGTGGTGGTGGTTCTGGCTGTTCTTCTTCAACAACCCGCATAACCCTAAAAGACCGCGGCAGTTGATGATACTGTGGTCGAGTAAAAATGTCAAAAAGATATCATGTAACGACCTGCAGATCATATTGAGCCATACCGGTGACCACCGTAACCTTGACGGTGCCGTAGCGGCCTGGTATTACGACGGTAAAAATATGCATCACGATTTCGTACTTGAACAGTGTAACTTGAACGTCACGAAAACTTCGCTTATCTCCGAATCCAAAACGCCAACCTCATTTACTACAAACGGAACTCAAAATATCACCAGGATCGGCACTGATTTTGAATTCGTTGCAGACCAATTATACACCCACGAATTTGCATTGCCATCCTATCACGGCAAGAACTTCGTTGGTAAGAAAGGTTATTCGATCCTCAAGATCAACCATCAGGAGCTCGGTGGCAAGGTCAACGGTAAGAAGATAAATGGGAGCGCATATTTCCAGCGGGTGTTCGTCAACGCGCCGGCGGTGCCGTGGTACTGGGGCATATTCCATTTCGAGAATGGCGCACTTTTAACCTATACCAACCAGTTTTTCCTCGGCAAATCGATAAAAGAAGACGTTTCATTTTTCGACGGTAAGAACATTCATAGTTTTGACAACATCAAAGTTGAGCGCAAAGGCGGAAATGTACCTGAGTTTTATGTTAATAGCGCAACCGAGCACGAGCAAATTAAATTCACTGTTGGTGCCTACGCCCATTCCTGGTGGATGTTCAAAAAAAGGTCGCTCGGGATCATCCCGAATAAATTAACTTATAATGAATACCCGGCGACAATTACCGATTTTGTCTATAAAAACGCCAAAACAGGCACGAAAATAAGCCACAAAGAACTTGGTAAGTCAATCGGCAACGCCGAACATACTACCGGCTATTTATTTTAAAAAATCCATGTACGTGGTACATATTATTTTATCGTCTCAGGAAAGGCGATAGGCGGATGATTTTTTATCGTCCATGGCGGCAACTTACTTCGTCAAGTTGCCTCGCGTTGAGAATTCCTTCGGAATTCCCAAAGCGACAGACGATAGGCGAAAGTTCTTTGGCAACTATCGGGAATCCGGGAGCCTGATTATTTGATACCCTAGACGGGAGCACGGGAGCCCGAACGGGATTCGAGGGTCTAGATTCCCGAGTTCCCGGTGCTCCCGGTTCCCGCGCTCCCGATTTAAATTGCCATATGTCGCCTCTCGCCTTTCACATATTAGTCAGTTATCAGCTTTTCCTTAAATACGATATTTTTACTTTCCAGTTCATTCAAAATCGGTTCGTATATTTCCGGCAAAATTGGAATATGTACGCCTTTGACCGTGATCTTACCATCTGCCACCATTTTCGCACCGATTGCACAGGGCAGCCCGACGGTACGTGCCATTGACGAATCGCCGTTTGGTATGCCGAAATCGATGAGCGTTGATGTGATCTTTTCCTTTTCATCCGGATACACGGCGCTGAACTCGTGGTGCAGTATCACCATATCGCGCTCGCCTGGAGAGTATTGAAGTTTCTCCAATAATTTATTCGCCAATACATCCAGATAATTCGGAGGTTCGGCAGGAACAGGGTCGTCACTCAATAACCCTAACCATTCAAACCTTTTAATTGGCTCGGAATCTTCATCGATATTGAGATGTTTTGCCAGTGCGGGTATTAGTTCTTCGGCTTCAACTGCACCGATCATGCTTCTCATCAACTGCTGGAACGTCTGGCCTATTAGTTCAGGGCGTTCGGTCTCGTCCAGGAAGCCAAGGTCGACGATCTTTTTCATGGTTACACACCAGCCGAGATTGCGTAATGTGCCACGGTACATACTTTGGGACTCTTGGATGCCGTATTTTTCGAGATATGGCAGTGAATCCCTGTTGGGATAGGCTTCGAACTCGCCGAGACCTTCGATATTTATTTGCCAATAATGGGTGAACAACTCTTCGGATGGTACGACGACCTTTTCACCTTCTTTAAGGTACTGGGCACTGTTCCGTGCCGCGAGTACAACCCCGCGTGGTGACCACGAGAATTTGTAGCCCCAATAGTTTGTGTTAGCGTCCGGTGCGGGTAAGCCGCCGCAATACGAATAGAAACTATCGACCTTTCCACCTGCTGCTTGGATACGGTGGATAATACGCATCGCCGACATATGGTCGATACCAGGGTCGAGCCCGACTTCATTCAAGATTATTATATCTGCAGCTTTGGCTTTTGCATCTAACTCTTGCATTGCTTCGCTTACATAAGAGGTCGTCACCATATTTCTACCGTGATCGATACAGGCTTTGGCGACTTTTACATGATATATATATGGCAACAGGCTAACTGCCAGATCCGTATCTTTTATCAATTCATCTAGCTGCGATCCAGCATCGGGCTTGGTAATATCGAATTGGAGGGCAGTGCCATTTGAACGGCCGTCAATCATTTTCTCGGCTTTGCTGACCGTTCGGGTCGCAACTTTTACATTATAATCTGGCTGTTCAAGCAAATATTGGACCAATGGCTTTGCCACCAGCCCGGCTCCGAATACAACGATGTTTGGCATGGTTGTTCAACTCCATTTTTACAAGGATGGAGGGTGAAGGTTTAAGGCTGATAAACAGATTCCAGTTTTCAGATTCGAGATTTCAGGTGTTTATTAAATAGGAAGACAGAGATCAGAAGACAGAAATCAGAGTCGGTTTCCGACTTCTGACATCCGACTTCCTATTCCCTAAATAACGAAACTCGAACCCATTCATTGCCCCTCAACCTTCATCCTTCAACCTGCATCCTATAATATGTGACTAATCCTGAGGTAGAAATTTCTCAATATGTTTATAGTTCGGCGTAAGTTCGCCATGATATGCGATAACTGCATTTTTTATCGGCGGTGGAAGGTCCAATTGGTCGAAGTCCACACTATAATCCGCCTCCACAATTTCAGGTATGAAGTCCAATAATATCTTACTGAAATCTTCCGAGGATTCGCGTGGTAATTCACTTGGTAAGGTATCGACAGCCAGTATCACCGGACCTTTACCTTCCCAGCCGTCGGTAGCGGTATCTTCGAACGGGTTGTAGACGTAGATCGGGTTGCCAGGGTCTGTGCTGTAGACCGTCGCTTCAATTGTGCCTTCGATATCGCAGCTGATATCTCCGATCACCTTCAGACGCGACTCAACACCTTCGGAAAATAGCTCTTTGAGCTTGGATTTTGTTACGAATCTAGGATAACGCTCATCCCAATATATACAGTTCATAAGTATTGTCATATGCGATATATAAGGCTCGAATTTCGAACGATATTTCTCGGGATGGTCATAATAATCCTGAAGTTCAAACCTATCCTCATCCGAGATCGGCTCTACTAGGTCTTCCTCTTTGAATACAATCTTATAGATCAGATTGGGTGAGAACTCGCCATTCTCGATGAAACTGCGAAAATCCGAAGGCTCGATATCTTGAAGTGGCAATTCATCTAAGATCTCTTGTACGCCCTTCGATACATTACCATATCCCATTATACCAATAATAAACGGCGTCAATGCTTTGGGAAGACCAATGGCCTTAATATTCTCACCAAGCTCTGCAACTACGCTCTTGGCCTCATTTAAGTTCAAATAGTAAATAGCTCGGCCTATACTGCCAAAAGGGTTGGAAATGCTTTCGTAATCTAACCTTTTGCCGAGCGCCCAGAACGCATCGAGCATCCCCGCCAAACCTGCATGGCGCCCGAAAAAGATCAACCTGAACCCTTTTTCGTTCACGACTTTCTCGTAATCTATCAATGTGCATTTATTCTCTAGAAGCTTTTTAAGCATTGGCATATTATGTTCTTGGCCTTTGATCGTATGCGAGAAAAATACATAGGTTTTCGAGGGTCGAATAAAATCTAATGGTAATTCCTTGATACTGAAAACTATATCGGCTTCGGATAGATCGTCTTGAATTCTCGCGCCTGCTTCGGCATATTCATCGTCTGTAAATACCCGTATATTTGACGTTTGCACAATGAAATCGATGGAATGCGCGTTAATGAGCTCTTGGACATGATTTGGTATTATTGGCGTGCGCCGCTCATGTATATTCTTATCCTCCTTGCGGATACCAATTGTTACAGGCATTTTCAAACTTCCAAGTATGAGTGGGTAATTACAATCAAGCTATTAATTTTATGGATGGACTAAAAGTTGTAAGTTATTAGCACGCTTTGACTTAATATGCCATTAGTCGCAGGAGTTGTGAGTGTTTGTGGGATTGCTATTATGACAATAAAAGGCGTGGGATTGTTTTAAGTTTGCCCAAATGCGTAGGATATAATGTCTTATGTTTGATTCGTGGGACTGCCATTTAAACACATAAGGGCGTTGGATTGCCCTAATGAACAATAATCAAGTGAATCAACCGAAAAAACTCGTTCAGGCAATAAATTAATCATTGGACAATCCAACGAACCAAACTAATGGCACTCATGTCCCACGCCTAATGGTTTCAAGTTGACAATCCTACGCATTATGACAAATAGTTAACAATCCCACATAGTGATAATGTTACCACTAACTCACAACTCAAAAAACTCAATTAGTATCAAGTGGCGGTAATTTCCTCGCATCGATCTTGTGAAGCCTATTGATAAAACATTGTGTCTTATTACCCTCACGTTCAAGCTTGATAATGCCAAATGATCCCATTACCCCAACATGGTAATTCACCACCTGAGGACTTGCACCTGCAAGCTTAGCGAGCTCTTTCTGGGTTATGCCCGGTTTGGCCCGTATTAGATCTACGAGTGAATCTTGAAAATGGCTTAACTGGATCTCTACATATTCGGGCTGTTTGAGTTTCGGGATATTCATATCATAGGGATAAAATCGTCTGAACAAGCCATCATTTCTAGATTTGATGAATTTCTCTTTCTCTAAAATTCTTAGATGGTAGGCAAACGTGCCATTCTTGAGCTCGAGCTTTTCCTTGATTGAATTATAATGGTCGCCTGGATTAGCCTTGATATAACCGTATATCTGGCCGCGTATGAAATTGTCAAGAACCTTCTCGCGCTTTATTCTTCCAAGTAATGGGAACAGCAAAGCGAAGAGCTTATATTTGCCACCTTCGGTGGCGGCGCCGAAAGGAAGCCATCACCGCCCCTAGGCCGACTGCGGCAATTAACGCTATGGTTTCAAAACCAGGTGTGGACCCACCGCCATCGTCATCATCGTCGTCATCACCACCGGGTTCGTTTGTATTATTCACTATTACATGTGCATCCACCAGGTCAGAGTACAGTTCGCCGTCCCACGACCGTGCAACGATCGCATGCTCACCATTGTCATAAAGCGTTGTATTCCAATCATATTCCCAGGTCCACCAGGTATTGTTGCCGGAGGTGTCGGTTGCATTGTACCAAGGCCCTTCACCAGAATCGAATGCGACCTGGACCAGCTCGACTTTGTCGCCTTCGTCATCATCCCATGCATATCCTGTGATCTTAACTGTGCCATTGACCTTGCCGTTATTATCCGGGGGATAGGTAATATTGACGAACGGTTTATTGTTCTGGTTATTATTCACCTTGACCTCATGAAGATCCGACGCGTCATCAGTGCCGTCAAAGGTTATTGCTTTGATCTTATGCCAGCCATCTTCTAACCCTGTGGTATTCCAAATATAGTACCACCACTGACCTTCCCCGTCAGTATGGTTGTAAGTTGCATTTAGGAGATCGCCGCCGTTGATCCGTACCCAAACATTTTGGATATCACTGATATTATCTGCGTCCCAGGCATTCATCCAGATCGTAACGATGCCGTTAACTGTCGCGCCATCTTTCGGTGTGATAATTACTATTCCAGGTTCGTTATTGTCAGGAACATTATCCACTTTGATCTCAATTAGATCCGAGGCGTCGTCAGTGCCGTCAAAAGCGATCGCTTTGATCACATGCCACCCCTCTTCTAACCCGGTAGTATTCCAAATATAGTACCACCATTGTCCTTCACCGTCAGTATGGTTATATGTAGCGTTGAGGTTGGGGCCCTCGTCAATTTTCACCCAAACATTTTTGATATCACTGTTATTATCTGCGTCCCATGCGTTCATCCATATCGTTACGGTACCGCTAACTGAAGAGCCGCCAGTGGGTTTAACAATAACAATTCCAGGTGCGTTATTATCCGGCACATTATCAACAATAACGAAGATTGTATCTTTCTCAGAATCGTCCGTGCCATCCCATGCATAAGCCGAAATGTGATGTTCGCCGTCCTCTACTTTGGTCGTGTCCCAATTAAAATACCACCATGTGAAATCGTCACCTTCGGGGTCTTTTGTCATTTTGACCCAGCTACCTTCATCGATCCGCACATACACCGCATCGAGCTCGTCGTTCCCATCAGGGTCCCAGGCTTTCACCCAGATCGTAACCGTGCCACTGACCTTCGCACCGTTCGTCGGTTTGGTTATATCTACCAATGGCGCTTTGTTCTCCTGAATATTATCAACTAAGATCTCTATTGACTTAGAGGCATCATCGGTACCGTCAAATGTGATCGCAGTCAGCAAATGCCAAGCTTCAGTTTCCTGGGTAGTATTCCAAACGTAGTACCACCATTGTCCTTCACCGTTTGTATGATTATATGTAGCGTTGAGCTTGGGGCCTTCGTCAATTTTCAACCAAACCTTTTGAATATCGCTGACATTATCCGCGTCCCAGGCGATCATCCATATTGTATATATGCCATTAACCGATTCGCCGTCTTTGGGTTGCACAAAACCTATCAATGGCGCGGTATTACCACCTGCATTTTCTATCTTGTATTCCTTAAGATCTGAACTATCGTCAATACCGTCAAAAGTGACTGCTTTGATCGAATGCCAGCCGTTCGTTTCCTTGGTGGTGTTCCAATCGTAGTACCACCATTGACCTTCACCGTCAGTATGGTTATAGGTCGCATTAATTAAGTCACCGCCATCGATCCTTACCCAAACATCTTTGATATCGCTAACATTATCCGCATCCCAAGCGTTCATCCAGATCGTAGCGATACCGTTCAAGGTTGAGCCCCCTGCGGGTTTAGTTATAGCCACACCAGGCGCGGTGTTCTCCGGCCGGCTTCCTCGTTGATCTAAAGCACCACCCGCTAGCGAAACTACTAGCAAACCTAAAATTAATGTCATTATTATTGAAATCGTCAATATTTTCCGGTTTTTCATACTAAATCACCTTTAACAACAATTGTTTTAAGTATATTTATACTTTATAGAGCACTTATTTTGATTTGTTTATAAACGTTTCTGTTGATTTTTATTGGGCTTTAAATGTTGTGGTACACTTAAATGGCCAAATTAGTTCAAATAATTTATGCGGCTTTTATGGTAGTTTTCGGGACCTAGGATTCGGGATTCGGGATACGGGATACGACAACCCCACACCCCGATTTTTAACGCGAAAGCGCGAAAACACGAAAGAATTTTTTTCCATTAATTAAATTTCGTGTTCTTCGCGTCCTTCGTGTTAAATTATGGGGGGTGGGGCCCGATTCCCGATTCCCAAATCCCAATTCCCGTTTAATGATCTTGTATTCGATGCTCCCGAGCTCCCGTGTTCCCGTACTCCCGATACTCCCGATACTCCCGATTCATCAACAAAAACACTGAAATATAAATAACCATATTCGGCGTTTAGATTTACAGGGGTGTTTATTTTGGTAACCTCACAGGATTATATCGACTTGGAAAAACAGTATGGTGCCCACAATTACGAGCCTTTACCGGTTGTAATATCCAAAGCTGATGGTGTTTGGGTCTGGGATGTTGAAGGTAAAAAATATATTGATATGTTGAGCTCCTATTCCGCGCTCAGTCAAGGTCATCGGCATCCGTATATAATCGCTAAAGTTAAAGCCCAATTAGATACGCTGGTACTAACGTCGAGAGCGTTTTATAATGACGAACTAGGCCCGTTTTTGAAGCACCTTTGCGAACTTGCGGATATGGAGATGGCATTGCCAATGAACTCCGGCACCGAAGCCGTCGAAACCGCATTAAAGCTTGCAAGAAAATATGGCTATAAACGCCGCGGGATCCCAGATGGTAAAGCCGAAATAATCGTGTGTGAACACAACTTTCACGGTAGAACGATAGCAATTTCAGGTTTCTCGAGCGATAAAGGTACTTATGATGGGTTCGGGCCGTTCCCGGCGGGGTTTATTAAAATTCCTTATGATGACACTACCGCATTCGAAAATGCGATCAATGATAATACAATTGGGATCTTGGTCGAGCCGATCCAGGGTGAAGCTGGCGTGAACATACCCAGGCTAGGCTATTTGAAACGCTTGCGCGAGATCTGTGACGAGCATAATGTACTTCTTATTCTGGACGAGATCCAAACGGGTCTTGCACGGACTGGTAGGATGTTCGCATACGAACACGACGGCATCAAACCCGACATTTTGATCTTAGGCAAAGCGCTCGGCGGCGGGATCTTACCTGTGTCTGCAGTACTTTCATCGCGTGAAATTATGAAGGTCTTCACCCCCGGCGACCACGGCAGCACCTTTGGCGGTAATCCCCTGGCATGCGTGGTTGCGGACGCGGCTTTAGATGTCATTTTGAATGAGAATCTAATTGAAAATGCACAAAAGATGGGCGAATATTTTATCGAACAGTTACGTACAATAAAAAATGAAAACATCAAAGAGATCCGAGGTAAAGGATTATTGATCGGTGTTGAAATGCACCTAGGTGAGAATGAAACAGTTCGACCGTTATGTGAAGCGCTGATAAATGCCGGGGTGCTCGCTAAGGATACCCACGAGAAAACGATACGGTTTGCACCGCCCTTAATTATTACGAAAGAGGATATAGATTGGGCGATGGAGAGGATCAGGCAAGTTTTAGAAGACCAAAATTAAAATTAATGAAATTATAAAATAAATATCTAAATACCAAGCTCAAATGTCAAAACCGAAACTATATAGAAGGCACAAAGAGACAAAGGCACAAAGTTTTACCACAACCTTTAATTTGTTAATAAATTACTTTGTGACTGTGTGCCTCAGTGCCTATGTGCCTTTTAAATTTGAAAAAATTTTAACTTTGGGATTTTAGATTTCGAAATTGTTTAGGATTTAGATATTCGAATTTAGGATTTGCCACCTGAATACTTTGAGAGATTATTCTACTTTTATCATATTAATAGGGTGTTCACAATCCTTAAATATCCATAAGTCGTTCCGAGGTTATCCAATATTCAGGTACTGATTTTTACATAAGAATATTGCTGTAGATTAAAAATACAGGGGGACAATAAATGGCACGACTAGGTTTATTAGGAAGCATATTGGCTGCGTATCCGCCGCCACCGGGCTATCCACCACCGCAATATCCACCGCCAGGCTACCCGCCACCGGGTTATCCACCACCGGGCTATCCGCCGCCGCCAGGTGCACCTTATGGACCGCCTGCAGGTCGCAGCGGTAAGGTCACCGCGGCTGGGATTTTGAATATTATTGGCGGTGTACTTGCACTGATAATTTTCTTTGTTGGAATAGTCATATATTTTGCAGCAGTCGCCGAGGCTGAAGATCAACTTGATGAAGAAGAAGTAGATGTAGGAATGGGCGGCTTCTTTGCGTTTGGGGTTGTATGTTTTATTTTGATACTCATCGGTGCAATTTTTTCCATTATGGCAGGAATATTTGCACTGAAACAAAGGAATTGGGGTTTATGTCTGGTCGGTTCTATAATTGGAATGTTGTTTGGAGGCGGAATTTTCAGTTTAATTGCGCTTATTCTGATAGCGATCTCAAAAGATGAATTCTATTCGTGAGATAATATCTAAATCTCACCTCTCTTTTTTTTTATTTTTCAGAATATCGATATGGTCAATATGTTTATTTTAAGGATTAGGGATTGAGGATTGAGGATTAAGGATTGGGGTTTGTCATAGTAGATTAGTGATTATAGATTGGAGGTAGCCTACGAAAAGGTGAGAGGCGATAGAGGGGAGGGGGGGACCTATAATCTCGAATCTCCAATCTCTAATCTTTTTTTCCCCAATCCTTAACCCTTAAACCTTAATCCAAAAAAAAATCGCTAAACTAAGCTCACTTACGAAACAATTTTAAATAATTTAACATCTAATTATAAATATCGGTAAAACCATTCAACTTTTAATCTGGGTGATCATTGTGTCCGGGGGCTTAAGTAAACATTTGTTATTTATTATCAGTGGGTTAGCAATATTTTTAGCTTTCATGGGCAATGCAAGTGCTCAGGTCGGATTCCTTTTTGGGTTTGGAATAATTATATGTGCAGTTCTACTTTTGATACCACTCATACTCGCGATTATTATTGGTCCATGGATGAGCCGTGATGCAAATAGCAGAGGTATGAATGGCACACTCTGGCTAATACTTCTTGTCGTTGCTAGCATCGTCTTGTGGTTCTTTGGGTTCATTCTGATCTTGATCGTATATCTGATCGTCCGAAGAGGTCACCCGTTGGGGAGCCCCAATCCCCCACCACCATAATAAATATGCAGCCGAATAAAAAATGATCAAGGGTGATAATATCTCAAGAACTCACTTAAAAATTTCAGCGTTTCTGATTTGTTGTCTAGCAGCTTTAATAATAATAACCAGCCCAGTGACCGCCCAAGACGAAGAGATGGATGATTATGGGCCTTCATTTTTCACGTGCATTTTTGTGTTTTTTGCCATTGCGCTAGTCGTCGCGATTTTAATTGCCATATGGATATATCAAGATGCCAATAGCCGAGGCATGAGCGGTGGGTTATGGGCGGCTTTATTTATAATCGCCACTGTTTTTGGCGGCTTTATCGGATTTTTTATTATACTGGTAATTTATTTTGTTGTGCGGATGAACCATCCGGTAGGAGGCTGGTATTATCCACCGTACCCGGGTTATCCGCCGCCCCCACCTGGCTATTACCCGCCGCCGGGCTATCCGCCCCCTGGTTATTACCCACCGCCCCCCGGTTATTACCAGCCGCCACCAAGGTAATAATTGAGTGCCAACAATAAATCCCAATTTAAGAGTTAGGAGTCAGGATATGGGTTCGACTGTCTATTGTCAGCGGCAACTTACTTCGTCAAGTTGCCTCACTTTGTAAAACCCTTCGGCTTTTCCAAAGTAGGGGTCAGGGTTCCCCAATTGTAATGGATTCCAGATGCGTGCAATTATAGGCACAAAGGCATAAGGCACAGAGTTTATTAACGTTACAATTCGTTATACTTTGTGCCTTTGTAACTTTGTGCCTATGTGCCTATTTTAGTTAGAATCTCCAATCCATAATATATTTGTCAATAAGTTCCCTAACTCCTTATACCTGACTCCTAACCCCTATAATTGGGTTTTGAAAATAATGATTAAAAAGCCGTTAGAGCCACCAATATTCCTTAATAAATTCGTCCCAGCTGGTTTCCAGTGCAAAATCAATATGTTCGTATTTAGCATTATATTCGGTTTCGCGCTGTGGGAAATAGATCGCCAGCCCGTGCGAATTCACATGGTCGCCCTCGAGCGCGTTCGAGCCGTGGGTCTCGGCCACAACGGCTTGGTCAACCGCGCTGTAAACGTTATTGCAGGCGGTTTGTACATCATTCATACCGAACAGTGGTGCAAGTTTCTCGGCAAAATCGTACAGATCGAAATTAGTATATGATGCGATGCCGATAAAATCAAGCTGCCCCGAATAGCTTTCGGTGGTTTGGATCGCGACATTGACCCTATTCCGCCACATTGGTTTCGATTTGATGCATTTCGCGAACTCGTCGGCTGCAATGGTCACATTTTCGATCTTAGAGCAATCTATAACGCTCAGGGTATCGCTAGATTCGGTTTTGGGGATGAACGGCGGTGCGCGCCATGGGCCGTAGGGGTTGAAATATTCCACGGCCAAAACCGCAAATTCTTCGGGCGACATCATCGGGTTCTCGGCAAGCTCGCCCCAGATCTTATCGAATTGCCAGTTACCAATAAGCAAACCACCGTCGGTGGTGTTCTCGCTGCCGTATGAATATGCTTCGGAGCCGATGAAATAATCCACGTAATCTCGAAGTGGGTATGCAAATTCCACCATCCCGACCAGACATGCAACTGTTGATAGAACGTCGATCTTTTTGCCGATGATATCTTTGATCTTAGATAATGAATTTTTCAGGTCCGCGAGGTCAAGAGTATCTCCGTTTGAAGTATCGTCCCAGCAGATCCCGCGCCAGCCGCCTCCATGGTTACTTAGTAGAATATCATAGTATTCGGCAGGGTAATTATTTACAGCCCATCTAGTAAATGCAGTCAAAGTGTCCGGGTCGCCCATATTAACTTCATCAGTATAATTAGCATCAAGTTCGCTCAGCGGAAACTCGTCCACACCGCCCCTTTTGATATAATACAGATGTGAATCGTCGGCCTCGTTACGGTCCAAAAGGCATAGTAAATTGACCTCGGGGGTTGAGCCTACTTTTTCTAGGTACTCCAGATCGGTCAGCATTTCGTTATAGTCTGCAAGATTATTATCGCCGTCAAAATAGAACAAACAGGTCCAAATTGCCGGGCCGTAAGGTTTCGGGGCCGAGCGCTCCTGGGTTTGGATACTAACAACCAAACCTGCGCCGATGAGGACTGCGGCGACCAGAATTGCGAGTAGGACTGTTTTTATCTTCTCCATTACTCCCACACCTATATTGATAATATTTTTGTTGTATATTTATACTTATTGATGAAGCATACCTAAAATGAAGTTCCAAGAACCAAGATACAAACTTTACTAATTCCGAAGGAATTCGTAATGCGAGGTAACTTGGCGAAGCAAGTTACCGCAGGGGTAAAAATTCCTCTAGGAATTTTTAGCCCGAGGTAATGAACGAAGTTCATGACCGCAGTTCCAAATAAATACCAATTTTCAAATTCCAAATGCATAATGGTTTTCGAAATTTGGAGTTTGGAATTTGTTTGGCTCTTGTTGCTTGGAACTTGGAATTTTCAAAAATTAAAACAAGAGTTTGTCATTGGGCTCGTCGTCTTCGCCAAATCTTTTTGGCGTATCGGGTTCGAGGTGGCCTTTGCAGGCCTTGCAAACACGCAGCTCTTTATCGTAGCATTCGCCACAGACCGGTCGACCACAGGCACTACAAGTGAACATTGACGGATGGGAACATATTGAGCAAGTACCGATGAGTTTCATAGTTATCGAATGTGGATATTATGGGAATTAGTATAAATTATTATCGATTGAAGTGGTGTTAAAAGTCAGAATGTGGCTATTGGGACTATTGGTTAAAAACTACCAATAAAATCCCAACGGCAAAATTCCAAGAACCAAGAGACAAATTCCAAGCAAATTCCAAAATTCAAGGACCGAAATTCCAAACCCGTGTTTTGAAGTTTGGTACTTGGAGTTTTTTTGGATCTTGGTATTTGGTTCTTGGTACTTGCACAATTTGGTAGTATTGTCAATTGGGATTTTATTGGATTATTTGATTATTGGTAGTATTGGATTATTATCAAAAGTGTCCGTATTCAATTTTTTCGCTTAGCCACAAACCCAAAAATTATTTAAGCAATTCCAATATATAACCCAGGCATCATAAATCCCGGAGGCTGAGCGCGATGACCGAAGACAAACCCAAGAAATACGAAAGTAAACTCATGCAATATGGCAACATCGTACGAGTAAATATCCCGCCAGAGATACTTGCACAAACAAGACTTGTCGATCAAGATCCATTGGAAGTTTTTGTAAATGAAAAAGGTAATATTGAGCTTAAGCCCAAGAAGGCCGAGACAGGTGCCACAAAGTGTATGATCTGTAATAAATTAACCGCCCGTCATAAATGTATAAATTGCGGACGGATGGCGTGCTCGAATTGTTTCTGGGAATTGGGTGGGTTGTGTCGTAAATGTGCTAAGACTTGATTTTCTTTACCTTTGGGCGTTGGACAATTTTTTTTAATTGAATGGTTCGTGGGATATATTTGCCTATACTTTGGTTTGTGGGACATGTTTGTCTTAATATTGATGCGTGGGATTACATTGATAACCAGCAGGTTCGTTTTAATCGCCAATAAAAATTTTACATTTAACGAACTAAACCTAAGACGCTATATCCCACGCACTTGACTTATGGCGTTATTATCCAACGAACTCACATAACGGTGCAGTATCCCACGAACTTAACTGATGACGTCTCCTACAACATAATTAACTGTTGATGCATTAGCTTTAAATATTCTTGAATTCAATATAGTCTTGTGGAACTAAGCTATAAGGTCAAGTATGTTCGGGTGAACAAGTATTCCACACAAATAAGAATGGGGGAAAACTATTCTCCATTCTTATTTTACTTTTATTTTGAAGTTCTAGTTTTAGTAAAAGAATGATATTTATTGTTACCCTATCTTTAAAAATTGTGATAATATTCTTTAACCATTTCACTACATTACGTCCCCCTTGGTTGGTTAGGTAAATAGAATTATGTGGTTAAAATATTTACTATAAATCATAATAAAATGAGAGATCATTCAACTCTAAACTATCAAGTTCCACAGATGGTTTATTATGCTTCAACATAGAAAAAACTATAGGGAAAAAAAACTATCATATTTTAATATTCAGGACAAACATCAGTCACTATAAAAAGACACGGGCAATTCTCTTCGTTCATTGCCCGAGAGCTCAGATTGGCTTCGCCAATCCGACCCAGGGGGTTTGGGGGAATTCCTTCCCCCTGAATAAGAAGATTCCTCCTCACTTTGATCCATCAATCCTATACAAGCAACTCATCGATCAATTCCACAATATCCTTGACCGGCAGCTCAGCCTCTCCACCTTCAACTTCGATTTTTAGGTTAGTCACACAGAACGGGCACGCGGTCAGCAACTCATCTGCAAACTTGGCCTGCTCGACCCTCCGTTCCGCAATACTATTCGCCATTTCCGGGAAACCCGCACGAACACCGCCGCCGCCCCCGCAACAATTCGCACGCTCGCGGATCGCCATCATCTCCTCGAATTGCACCTCCGGGATCTTGTTGATGAGCTCGCGCGGTGCATCATAAACCCCAACATGTCTGCCCAAATGGCACGGGTCGTGATAGGTTACCTTTTTCGGGTATGGTTTGAGTTTCAAGTCTTGGTCCGCTAAAAATTCTACAATGTGCTGCACTTCAAAGTTCACATCTGCAAACTTTGGATACTCTTCCTTGAACATCCTATAGCAACCGGCACAAGATAGTATTAATTTTTTAATGCCAAGCGCCTCGATCTTCTTGAGGTTGTGCACTACCAACTCTTTCAGGTCACCTTCGTTACCGCCGACACGCTGCAACACACTGCCACAACATTTCTCTTCAATAACCGTATAATCAGTGCCCAATTTATCCAGGATCGATAGCGTGGCGTTGGCGATCTTCAGTTCTCGGTACCCCGAAGTACAGCCCATGAAGTAACCCACTTCGGCCGGATGAGGTGTTTTATCGAAGTTCTCCAACCTGCTCTTTTCTTCGGCAAAGGGGTTGCCAAATTCGGTGATGTTTTCAATGATCTTATTATGGATCGGTATACAATTACCATGCTGCATCAGATCCGCACGCGCCGATTCGATAATATCGACGATCTTTACATCGGAGGGGCATTCAACTTCGCAGAATTTGCAGGTGGTGCATTGGTATAGACGATCAACGATCGAATCATCAGGCTCTAACTCGTTTTCCAATAATCCATACGCTAAAATTATACGTCCGCGGGGTATGGCCGAGTCCCATAATATGGTTTCGAACGACGGGCATACGACCTTACAGTAACCGCATCGTGTACAAACCAGCATCTCTTCTTCTAATGGCGCTAAATGTTCAGTTTCCATTGTCAATCACCTTCAAATTTAAAGGATGAAGGGTGGAGGCTAATAAAGTTGTGAGCAACTTAGGTTATAGGTTTTAGGTTATAGGTGATAGGGGAAGTGTTCGGAGTCCGTAGTCCTTTCCGGTGCTCCCAGTTCCCGGCCCCCCGTGCTCCCGAGGTTCCCGAAAAAACCTATCACCTATCTCCTACAACCTATCACCTCAAATTAATATGCTCTCCACAACTCACCATCAACCTTCATCCTCAAATAGATTTTTCTAATCTTCCCTAACAGGATACCTCAGATCAGTAGCAGTCACGAAATTATCAGGTGCGTCCATGATCTTTTTAGGGTTCAGGATATTATTTGGGTCCAGTGCATGTTTGATTTTACGCATCGTTGCTAACGAGTTCGCACGCTCGATTTTCATATAGGGCGCTTTCGAAAGCGCAACCCCATGCTCACCCGAGACCGTGCCACCAACCTCGATAACTTTATCGTAAACCTCGCCTACCGCTTTGTGTGCACGCTCCCAATGATCCTTTGATCTGGGGTTGAATAATACTTTTGTGTGGAGATTACCCGTACTGGCATGGCCGTAAGTTCCAATGATAATTTCATATTTCTTAGCAATATCCTGAAACGCTTTGGCAGTCTCAGGCACTTTTGAAAGCGGTACATCCATATCGTCGGCAAGCGACATCGACGCCCAGCCTGCCATCGCCCTTGAAAGCGACGGCAGCAACGCCTTGCGTCCCGACCAGAGCTCGGTCATACGTTTCTCGTCGGTCGTGGAATCGACCTGGGTCGCGCCTGTATCCTTACAAACTGCTGCAATCTTTTCGATCTCCTCTTGGACTACCACTGGGTGCCCGTCAGCCTCGATCAATAGCAGCGCCTCGCAGGCCGGCAACCCACACTGCGTAGCTTTTTCAACTGCGTCGATACAGACCTTATCCATGATCTCCATACCAGACGGCATCAGACCCGTCGCCATAATATTAGCAACTGCCTGCCCGGCTTTTTCAAGAGTATCAAATGATGCAACAGCTATGGCTCGTGATTGGGGCTTGGGGGTTATCCTCAATATCGCCTCTACCACAACCCCAAGCGTGCCTTCGCTGCCGATGAACAATTTATCTAGATGGTAACCGGACGAATTCTTCAAGGTTCGGGTGCCGGTATCAATAATCTCGCCGTCCGCCATAACGACCTTCAAGCCCATTACTGCTTCGCGGGTCGCGCCATATTTACCGGCGCGCATCCCCGAGGCGTTATTGGCAACCATCCCGCCAATGGTTGCAACCTTACCACTGGCAGGGGTCGGCGGGAAGAAGAACCCATCTTTGGCAAGTGCAGCGTTCAGATCGTCGTTGATCACACCAGCTTCGACCCGTACATAGAGATCTTCAATTCGTATCTCGAGGATCTTATCCATTATTTTCATATCGAGAACAATTCCACCTGCAGCGGGTACCGCGTTACCCGAGAGACTGGACCCGGAACCGCGTGCCGTTACCGGGATATTATTATCATTAGCAAGTTTCAAAATTTTCGAAACCTGTTCAACGCTCATAGGTCGCAAAACAATATCAGGCAGGCTCTGGTGAACCGATGCATCTGAGGCATAAGTATAAAGTTCTGCAATTTCGGTCGAGGCATTCGTATCTCCAACAATTTGGGTAAATTCATTAATTATTTCCGGACTGATCTTCATAGGCTCCAACCCCCGTATTGGTAACTGGATATTTTATGAGGTAGTTAATAAAGGTTATTGTGACACCCGGTCAGGTGGTATGTGGTAAGATTGCTATATGACTATCATAGTGGATTTGAGATTTCCTTCGGAAAGGCGACAGACGATAGGCGTAAAGACTATGTTGCCCTTGGCGAAGCAAGTTACCGCAAGAGGCAATAATATTTCATCCGTCTTTCGCCTTTCAGTTTGCTAACTCCAATCTCTAATCTAAGTAGGCAATATTTAGAGTCTTACCACTTAATAGACTCCTCCGCTCAATCATAATCACATAAACGTCGGTGGCGCACATATGGTCATATACACTGCCTTTTTATCACCCGCGTTGCGAGCGGTATGTGGGATCGTGGCCTTGTGCCAAAGACTTTCGCCTACCTTAAGTGGATAGCTTTTATCTCCGATCAGGTATTCAATTTCACCTTCGATCACGGTATGGATTTCTTCGCCATCATGAGTGTATTTTTTGCCGAATTCATCACCGGCCTCGACCTCGATCAATAAACCTTCCATAGTTTCGGATTTGAAAAGTAACTTTATCTTCTTACCCTCAATTGTGGTCTCACCAATTGCCTTTCCTATCGGAATAAAAAGTGCGTCTTCTGCCATTTATTCTACCCCCTGCCAATATTTATGAATTATTACCCTAAAGTTTTGAATGAAGTAGTATGGAGGGGTATTGTTTTTATTTATTTCTATCTTTTGATTTTTCAGCCCTAAAATTCTCTTTAGAAGGATTGAGGATTGAGGATTAAGGACACGGGTCATTTTCTTCGAAAATAACCCTCGGTGTGTGCCCGAACTTCGTTCGTTCCCACACTTAAGGATTGGGGCTGAGAAGAAGATTTCAGATTCCAGATTCGAGACGGGTGGGGATATCGACTCATACGGTAACTTGCTTCGCCAAGTTACCTCGCTTTAAAAATTCCTCTGGAATTTTTAAAGTTTGAGTCCCCCCACCCCCCTATCGCCTATCGTCTTTCGCCTCTCGCCTTTCATCCAATATCTTTCCAAAGGCTAACTGGAATCCCGAATCTGAAATCTCGAATCTATATCTCATCTTTTACCATAGAAATGGCGGTCAATCCCAACCAAACTATTTTATTACGTGATATACATTAGGTCAATTGGCAGATACAATGGGAGTAAACATTTCCGATATCGTACTAAAAGAAACCAGTTCGTTAGAGGATTTTCAAGACAAAGCCGTGGCTATTGATGCCTACAACACAATTTATCAATTCCTATCGAGCATCCGCACACCCGATGGTTCACCATTAAAGGACTCGCAAGGCCGCCCGACCTCACATCTGCACGGTCTATTTGTAAGAACTGCTAAACTTGTTACTGTTGGTATCAAGCCGGTGTATGTATTCGACGGCAAACCCCCCGCATTGAAGCAGAAGACCTTGGACGCGCGTAAAGCGCGCAAGACCAAAGCCCATGAAGAATGGCAAGCTGCACTTGAAGTGGGCGACCTGGAAACCGCGAAGATCAAAGCCCAGCAGACATCAAGATTGACCTCGGAGATGGTTGAAGAGTCGAAAACATTGCTTGATCATCTCGGGATACCTCATGTCCAGGCACCGAGCGAAGGCGAATCGCAAGCGAGTTATATGGTGCAGAAAGGCGAGGTCTGGGCCGCGGTCTCGCAGGATTTCGATTCGTTGTTGTTTGGGACGCCTAAGTTGGTGCGCAATTTAACCTTCTCCGGCAGACGCAAATTACCGCGCCAGCAGCGCTATGTAAATATCGAGCCCGAGCTCATCAAATTGGACGTCACCTTACAAAATCTCGGGATCACCCGCGAGCAGCTTGTGGATATCGGGATCATTATCGGTACCGATTTTAATGACGGTGTGAAAGGTCTAGGCCCGAAAAAGGCATTAAAACTGATCAATGAACTTGGTGATCTGGATAAAGTGATGGCAGCCAAGAATTTAGATATACCGTATTATCAAGAGGTACGCAAAATATTTTTAGAGCCTGAAATAACAGATGATTATGAGATCAAATGGCGCGGCATTCAAGAGGACAAGGTGAGAGGGATGCTGTGTGAGGAGCACGGTTTTGCGGTTGAGCGTGTGGAAAATACGATCGAGAAATTTCAGGCGTTTAAGATCTCTACTGAGCAGCGCAATCTAGACCATTGGTTTTGAATATTAAATTGTATAAAGTAACTTAAGGAACGGTCATTGATTCTCAATTACCTACACCCACACCAAGCGTTAAATGGGTTTACATTTTTACAAATGACGAACTTACCGATTGATCTGAATTGTGACAGTTGGCTCAAAATGATTGAACTGGCAACCATATCTCAAAACTAAGGAACCTTTTTAAAGAATCCATAACCCTCGGAGGGTGAGCACGTTAGTTTTAGACTATTATTATCAATAAAATCGATTCCTAATAAACTGGGAATCCCTTTTGGAGTATTTTTAAGAGCATAGATTAATGGTAAATTTGTTTTAAAGAGACCGTCATTTGACCTACATTTGAAAGAAACCTTCTTTATTTCATAAGCTTCAACCTTTCCAGAAATTCCAATGGGGGGTTGGTCTACCTTTTTTAAAGAAGTATAGGGTATCTTTAATTTTTTAACATCTTCCTCAACGAGTGAGGTAATTGTCGCACCCGTATCAATAAGAAAATCTACTCTTCCAAGAAAATGTGGTCTTTGACAAGAAAGTACGGCGTTGAGTTTAAAAGATAAGTGTTTTCTACCTTCTTTCTCTTTTCGGATGAGTTCCAAATCTATTCTCATTGAATCC
>CBDVCJ010000025.1:0-22808 GCA_965372445.1 uncultured Thermoplasmata archaeon
CAATTCATTTTAAGTGTTACATTTCGAAATAATACATTACCAAATATGGATAAATTCCCATTCATTTCTAATGTTACATTGATTAGATTTAAGATTCCATTACTATTAATGATCAGATTTCCGTTACATATTATAATTATATCATTATATGTAATACTATTATTTGATTCGATAACCCAATCCCCTTCTGTTTCCAGAATACCATCTCCAGGTGGACTTCCATTACCAGTATCATATGGGGCTCCAATTTCGGCAAAGCTGATAGGATTTAAAGATAAAATTATTAGGAAAATTATTAAAATTGATAGTTTTGGTTTTATTGTTGTATTCATCCATTCAGCCCCCTTGACTATCATTCTGTCAGTCTCTACAATGAAATACTGAATAATTAAATTTACTATCAGATTTATAAAAAAATAAAAAAAGAGAGGGATTTCAACTGCAACGTGAAAAACGCGCCCAACTCTGTCATATTTGCACGAGTGAGTATACCAACCTATTTAGTGATTTTTATTTTTGCAACTCGATTGAATACTCGCAAACTTTATTTCCGTTACAAACGCAGTTAACCTCTTGCACATAACAGGTATCTTTCATAACGCCACTGACTAGCCCTGTAAAGAACCCGCGCATGCGCTCACAATATAACGGATGCGAGTCATAATTCGAAAGTACAACGGATACCTTGGTTTTGGTGATGTGTTCTACGTCGACCTTGCCGAAATTATTGAATTTGGGCCAAGCTATCGCCACCTTATCCAAGATCTCCAATCCATAATTTCCAATACCTTTGGCAAGCAAGAGGTTTCTGGCTCGATGTAAACCTATTTGATAGGCGGAGGTCTTGTCCTCAAAGACATTCTGGACGCTTTCGAGGTACTCGATATAATCCTCAAATGGATATAATTTCTCTTCAAAGATCTTATCGTTCCCAATGTCAGATCGGCTTTTAAATGAATCCAAACCCTCTGTTCCCCATTTGTGTTTAATGAAATCTTCGATGTGAAGAAAGTTCTTACCGGCAACCATCTGGCCTTCGACTGTCATTCCAAATCGTTACCGGATTATCAAGATAAATATATAAAGATATCCCACAAACTCGCGATTAATGATTTAAAATTGAGCTGTTTCAGCATTGAAATATCAGTAATAAAAAATTTGAAATCCAGCCCCTCGTAATTTATGTTAATTTACCCCCCTATTAAAGACGAAAAACTTCGTGATGTAGAGATAATTAAATATAATATTAAATAAATTATGAATGAATACAGTTGGACGGTCAATCGGAACCACCACCACAAATTATATCTTTTCTCAGATTCGATTTAATTCACTCTTTTCAAAAGGTTGTATAGATGACAAAAGGCGCATACGGGCAATACATAATCAAGAACCAGACAGTGGATACCTTCATGAAACATTATGAATGGGTGTTGCACGAATATAGATTCCAACCAAAGGAACGATTGTGGGATGGCAGGGCTGCACACCACAAAGCCATATTTGGCGATTCGGGCACTGCGTTCGTAATGTCACATATGATACCGTTCGGTGCCTTGACCGAAGAGGGCAACCGCTACGGCGCAGAGGTTGAGGTCTACCAAAACGGCCCCGACGTCGTGTTCAGGATACTGGTCGTGCCTTATATGTCGATCTTCGATGAACATGATATTTTTTTAATTAGTCAAGGCATATTTGAAAAAATATTAGATGATGAACGCTGCATGCAGAAATTAGGAGCGATCGTCAACCGATTGATGGCATACAGGTTAGAGATCTATTCATATTAATGATTTTATTTTACATTAGCAGAGGTGAGTTTAACCAGAGTTTTTGGCCAAGCAACGAACCACAGGCGACTTTTTATATAGGAAAAAGAAATATTATATACCAGTTTGAGGTCCTGTAAATGTGCTTCTCAATATCATATGCATTAAAAAAAGAAGGCTTAGAAAAACGGTTCAATGCCAAATTCGAAACCACGGCGATATACAGACCCGTCTACCACGTTTCAGCATTTTCAATTCCGGAAGGTCCAGTGATCACAAATGCCAAACCAGATACGATCTCGCAATTGAAATGGGGGCTTATACCTTCCTGGGTCAAAGACGAAACTAAGGCAATGTCGATACGTTTGAAAACGTTTAATGCGCGTGCAGAGACCATATTTGAAAAGCCATCCTTCAGGAACTCTATAATAACCAAAAGATGCATTGTGCTTGTGGACGGGTTTTACGAATGGCATGATCTTAAGGGTAAGAAATATCCATATTATATCAGACTGGCCGACCATAGTGCATTTGCTATTGCTGGCATCTGGGATTTTTGGCTTAACCCACCCAAAGATGAGACATATCAAACTTTTTCGGTGATAACTACTCAAGCTAACCCTTTATTAGAAAAGATCCACAACATAAAAAAAAGGATGCCTGTGATCTTGAAACCCGAAGATGAGAACAGATGGCTTGATGAAGGGTTGGATAAACCCGCAATAAATTCGATGTTGATCCCGTACGATGATACCAAAATGGAGGCCTATCCCGTCTCAAAGTTGATAGCGCAGCGTGCAAGAAATACTAATCTACCTGAAGTCCGAGAAAAATTCGATTATGAGGAACTGAAAATTCAACAGAAAAGCCTTTTTTAAGTAATGAAATTGTAATTCTTGCCATAATACTTAAATTTACCTAAAAACATCAATAGTTGACCTGGGGTAGTATGTTTTCCGAATTCCAAGAAATGTATCGAAAGGACCGTACTTTCAGAAGGATCATGAACGGGATAATTTTGATGGCTGTAGGGCCGATTTTCTTAGTTATTATGTTGCTTAGCCACAATTTAATTTTACTTACGATCGGGTTTGCGGTGGCACTGAATTTGATGGCATTAAGCAATCTATTTTTTCTCAAATTTAAGAAGAACTGGTTAGCGATGGCGTTCATACTTATTGGTACATTATGGTTTATCAATTTCATTAATGTGATATTAGGGAACAGGACTAATGTCCTGCCGTTACCTTGGAGATATTTGTATGAGCTATTTATGGCATTTGGGTTCTTTTTGTGGGGCGGTTCTACTATTAATTTGAAAAAAGATGATAGCGATTATGTTAATTCCAATAATGAAAAGATTAAGCGAAAAAATATTAATAAAAAATGAGTATAGGTAAGATCGAGGTTGAAAGTTAATTAATATAATATCTACGGGGATGCCATGGAAATCGTACAAGCACGCACAGAAGATATTCCGGAGATCCTGGAGTTAGTGCAAGATGTAATTAAAGATATGAGTGCAAACGCTATTACCCAGTGGAACGACCTATATCCCCCGCTCGAGATCTTCGGCGACGATGTCGAAAAGAACTCTCTTTATACTATGAAGAAAGACAATATAATCATTGGAATTATTGCACTATCTGATGAACAGGATAAAGAATACAAAGACGTCGAATGGACTGATAAACACGGTAAGTTCTTGGTAGTGCATCGTTTGGCGGTACATCCTATTTGGCAGAGAATGGGTATCGCCAATAAATTAATGGAGTTTGCAGAGCAATATGCGATAAAGAACGGTTTCACTTCGATCAGGATCGATACCTTCAGCCGCAACCCCCGAATGCTGGCGCTCATTGAAAAACGCAGCTATGACCGAAAAACAGGTCAGATTTTCTTTCCTGAAAATGTGGAACCGTATTATTGTTACGAGCATGTTTTGAAAAAAAATAGCTGAATTTGGGAATGATAGATATGAAATACTATTCAGAAGAAGATATGAAAGATACCCGGCTATTTCTTGAAGACAATATCCTAAATTGGCCTAAGGTAACAACAAAAAAAATGTTCGGCTGCCCGTGCTACAAGGCGGATGAGAAATTGTTCGCGTTCATTGTAACAAAAGGTGTGGTTTTAACTAAGCTCACCGAATCAGATCGAAATGATTTGGCAACAAAGTTACAAATCACGCCATTTCAAGCGGGCACGAGAACTGTCAAGAGCTGGGCAAGGATTTCGGTCGAAGATAATAAAAGTATCGATCAGATCATGCCTTATGTTAAAAAAAGCTATGAAAATGCATTGGATAAGAACTAAATTTATTAAATTATGGTGTAAGAAATGATTTCGCAGATAAATAATAACCGACAGGTCAAATTTGAAGTTTATTCCTCGAAACGGGCCGAGCTCGCCAGAATCGTAGAGCTTATCCAGGAATTTGATTACCCATTTGGTGTGGAGCATTTCGATTGGAAATACTTTCAAGGCCCCTGGGACAGTATTTCTATTTCTGCAAAGGTTGAAGATAATATTATTGGCCAATTGGGTTTAATTATTAGACCTTACATGATCGATGGCCAGCAAACATTCATCAGCTTGAGCGCAGACGCAATTGTGCGTGAGGACCTGCGCGGGCTCGGGGTTTATTCAAGCTTACATACAAAAGCGCGCCAGGAGACAATCTTGAAGGCAATCAAATACAATCTTGCCTTCCCCAATAAAAACACCTACCAGGCAGGCTTAAAAATTGGCTATTCAAATATGGGATGGATACCTGTTTATTTGAAGATACTTAACCTAAAAAAAGTTCTTGAGGTATTAAATAAACCCCGCCTCGGCACATTTGCAAATAGTACTCAATCATTACTTTTTAGAAAAAAGAGTGTGAAAATTTCAGATTCGATCGATCTTAAGGAGGTAGAAGTTTACCCCACCACACTCGATAAATTGTGGCAAGAGGTCTTAAACGATCCTGATAAAAGGTTTCAAAATATCGGGTTTCGAACCAAGAAATTCCTGGAGTGGCGGTTTGGCAAATGCCCGGACAGAACCTACCATTTTGTAACTGCAACAGATCCATCGGGCAAGCTACGAGGATATATTGTTTATATCAAAGCCGCGGTCGAAGGCCTGGAAGAAGGGGTAATTGTGGATATTTTCCATACTCCATTCGATGTTGAAGCATGTAACGCTTTAGTTTCATCTGCAACGGAATATTTTATTGATGCGGATATGGACATAATCGGGTACTTGTGGTCTGATACACCAAGCTGCATTCCCAAATGTTTGAAAAAATTCGGGTTCCGGAGATTTGTGAAACGGTTTAATCCAAGACCTTGGGCGGTATTTTTACGCGATACTGCCTTAAAACCTATTGCCCCATCATTACTCGATCCAAAAAAATGGTTTATTTCATGGGCGGACTGTGACGTTTTTTAATATTCGTCTTAGAGAAAGGCGAAAGACGATAGACGATAGGCGAAAGACGAAAGTTATTTATCGGGAATGGGGATTCGAACATCCCACCCCATATTTTTCAACCGCTGAAGACGCTGAATTTTCAATTAGATTCCAGATTCGAGTTGGCAACTTAATGCCATTGGAAAGGCGGAAGGCAAAAGACGAAAGCCGAAAGGAACGTTTTATTTTGTCTATCGCCCTTCATCTATTGCTTTTATAAACGCCTATCTCAAATCTCAAAACTGGAATCACGAATCGTATATATAAAAATAAAATTCAGCGAATTCAGCGTACTCTGCGGTTGAAAGGGGGGGGTTATTGAATCACGGCTCCCGTTACTCCCGATAATAGTCATCACATATCGCCATTAAACATAATTCTTAATACTAATAATGTCAATCCAGTTGCTACTCCAGGTCGGATATTTTTAGGGATCATTGAGGTGAAGATATTATAGAATACATCGAAGGTAACGATGCAGTGGTCAGAGGCGCGCTTTACGCAGGCTGCAGGTTCTTCGCGGGCTATCCGATCACCCCCGCAAGTTCGATCTTACATAGTATGGTGCGCGAGATGCCGATGGTCGACGGTATTGCGCTTCAGACCGAGGACGAGATCACGGCGATTGGGTGCTGTATGGGTGCTAGTATGACCGGTATGAAGGTTATGACTGCGTCGAGCGGGCCAGGCCTGAGCCTTTACAGTGAAAATATCGGGATGGCGATCATGAGTGAAATTCCAATGGTGATAATCGATATCCAAAGGGCAACGAATTCACCTACTGCGGGTGCCGATACGGACGTGCAGTTCGTTAGATGGGGTACTTCAGGCGGAATGCCGATCATTGCATTAGCGCCTACAACCGTCGAGGAATGCTATTTATTTACTATTCATGCTTTCAATATTGCTGAAAAGTTACGAGTTCCGGTTTTTATACTATCAAATAAGGAACTTGCAATGCTTCGAGAACGAGTGGATTTGGACAGGTTGAATAAACCAACGATTGTCAATCGAAAAAAGGTACGAAAGAATGCCAAAAAGTTCAAACCTTACAATTTTAAAGCACCTGAAGATATACCTTTAATGGCAGATATCGGCGGTAGCCTGGTTGTGCGCCACACGGTCACCATGCATGGTAAAGACGGGTTCATGACCAAAGATCCAGATATGATCCAGGAAATGTGGGAACATATTTCGCAGAAAATTTGTAATCGCCGAAACGAGCTGGAATTGGTGGAGTATGATGCCCAAAAAGGCGCTGAGTCGCTAATAATAAGTTATGGTGTAACTGCTCGTAGTGCAAGAGATGCTGTGGAAATGCTGCGGGGCAAAGGTAAGAAAGTCTCGCATCTAATTATTCATTCATTATGGCCGGTTCCTGAAAAGGCAATTATCAACGCGCTCAATAGATGTAAAAAGGTCATTGTACCGGAAATGAATCTCGGGCAGTATGTTCGTGAAATAGAACGAATTGCAGGAATTGGTAAAAAAATCAAGATCACTCCGATCACTAAGATCAATACCACATTAATTTCACCTCAGGAAATAATAAAAGGTGGGGGGTTTAAATGAAATTGGGCTCCGATACATATTTACAACCCATCAAAGATCTTAAATGGTGCACCGGCTGTGGCCATTGGAAGGTTTTAAGGGCACTCAACAAAGCTCTGGTCAAGCTTGCGCTACCCAAAGAGAATATCGTAATTGTTACAGATATAGGATGTATTGGACTTGCCGACCGTTTTTTCAAGACCAACGCATTTCACGGCCTTCACGGACGTGCAATAACTTACGCTACGGGTATTAAGCTTGCCAATCCGGATTTGAATGTTATCGTGTTGATGGGGGACGGCGCATGTGGGATCGGTGGTACTCATGTTGTTAACGCCGCCCGAAGAAATATCGGCATTACTATCATTGTTTGTAACAACTTTAATTATGGGATGACTGGCGGCCAGCAATCTATAACAACCCCGCTTGAGGGGCTTACGGTAACCTCACCTTACGGCAATATCGAAGCGCCACTTGACGTTTGTGCACTTGGCATTGCGGGCCAGGCCAGTTGGGTCGCTAGAATTGCCGCGACCAATAGCAATAAGGATAAGATGGTGGATTTGTTGACGGAAGCTCTACGCTATAATGGCTTTGCTATGCTGGATGTCTGGGAGATCTGTACCGGTAGATTTCAAAGAATTAATGCACTTAATGAAGGGGTGTTGCAACGCAAAATACACGAGTGGGGTTTCAAAGAGTATAAGCAAAGTAGATCACGACCCGAATTTTCAAAGGAATATCGGAAAAGAACTATCAAAGGTGCCCAAGATCAGCCTTCAGGTCGGATCGATCTAACGCCGAAATTTAATACGAACCTTAAAAGAAGTATCAAGATCAAAGTCGCGGGCAGCGCGGGTCAGGCAATTCAAACCGCAGCAATATTTTTTGGTGGGGGTGCGGTTTTATCAGGACTTTACGCCACACAGCGAAATACATTTCCAATGACACAACGCTCCGGGCATTCTATTGCCGAGATGATAATCAGCCCAAATCCGATTGGATTTACAGCGGTTTCAAAACCAGATTACCTGATCATTACCTCGGGGGAAGGTTTGAAAGAAAACCTCAAGTTGATACCCGAGATGCAACGAAAAAACACGATCTACATCGATGAGAATTTGAAACCCGAACTACCTCGTACAAAGGCTAAGAAATGCTATTTCCCGGCACATAGATCCCTGAAATTGGATAATAAGGCCTCGCCTATAATTGGATTAACCAACTTGTTGCAACTAACAAATATATATCCGATAAAAGCATTCCAGGAAGCTTGTGAAAGGATCGAACCATCATATGCAGTTAAAAATATTAAGGTAATAGAAAAAACATTAGAGAGTATAAAATAAAATATAGGGGTGATCAACATGCATGATGTATTAATTGGATTAGAACCGGAACTTGTTTGGAAATACTTCGACCAACTCCGCCAGATCCCGCGATGCTCTAAAAGCGAGGAGAAAGCCGTGGAATTCGTGGTGAAGGTTGGAAATGAGCTTGGATTGGAAACCAAAAAAGATGAAATTGGCAGCGTTTTGATAACAAAGCCTGCAACCGAAGGTTATGAAGACCATGAAAGCGTGTGTATTCAAGGTCACTTAGATATGGTGTGTGACAAGAATGCAGATATAGAGTTCGACTTCGCGAAAGATCCAATTGAATTACAATTAGATGGCGATTATCTTAAAGCTGTTGGGACCACTCTTGGCGCGGATAATGGTATCGGGGTGGCAATTATGCTGGCACTCGCCGAATCACAAGAAATTAAACATCCACCACTTGAGTTGCTGTGCACTGTCGATGAAGAGACCGGGCTTACCGGGGCGTCAAAATTAACCTCGGAGTTCTTGACCTCGAAACGCATGATAAATGCCGATAGTGAGGAGCTGGGTACGATCTATATCGGGTGCGCCGGGGGCGGTGATACGGTTTTGAAAATGCCAGTAGGAGAAAAGGTGCAAACCTCCATTACAACCGGGCTTGAGGTCGTGGTGAAAGGTCTGAAAGGCGGACATTCGGGCGTGGATATTCATCTTGGTAGAGCGAACGCAATTAAATGCCTGGCACGAACTTTAATGGGAATTGCAGAAGAGCAGGAAATATTTTTAGACGATATCGATGGCGGTAATAAAAGAAACGCGATCCCACGCGAGGCAAGTGCGAGGGTCATAGTTCAGGATGAACAGAAAGCTGTCGACGCCATAACTCGGATCGAGAGCCAGTTGGCAGATGAATATGAAGGTATCGAAGAGGGTATAAAACTTGAGAGCACACCTTTTGAGGGCAAGGAAAGCTATTCCAATATATCCACGTTGAAATTGGTCAACCTTCTCTATGCATTACCCCATGGCTATCTCGCGTTCAACCCGCATATTCCTGAACTTGTGGATACCTCAACCAACCTTGCGACAATAAAAATTGAAGGTGGTATCGCCAAGATCGGTAATTCGTCGCGGTCATCTATGAATTCCGCAATGGATGCGGTACGGAATACATTGTTGGCGACCGCAATGTTAGCAGGCGCAGAAGGTGAAAAGGGAGACAGCTATCCCTCCTGGAAACCCAATATGAACTCGGAATTACTGGGTACCGCCCAACAATTATACAAAGATATGTTCGGTCAAGAGCCGGAAGTGAAAGCGATCCACGCGGGATTGGAAACCGGTATCATTGGCGAGCATTTTCCAGGGATGGATATGATCTCGATCGGGCCGCAGATCGAATTTCCACACAGCCCTGATGAAAGGGTCGAAATCGCGTCTGTGAAAACATTCTGGGAATATCTGGTGGCCTTGCTGGAAAAGTTATGATTGGGGGGGCTTATTATGCGCTATGGCGATCTCGAAGGCCAAAATAAAGTATATGATGCGGAAGGGATATTGATCCCACTTGAGAACGAATGCGTAATGTCGACCATTGATGGTTACACCAAAAAGGTTGAGAAACATAGCAAATTGAAATGGCAGGTGGTGTTCTTTGACGGGGGCGGTGTGTTCGTGTTTACTGATAAAAGATGGGTATTTTTAAGAGCGCCCATAAAATATGAAAGGCCTTACAAGTTCTCAGGCGGTCGATTCGCAACTTTAGCAGATTGGGAATATTGGACGAACAGATCCAATAAAGCTCTTGAGGCGGGTGTTGATAGCATAGTCACATGTTGCCCATTTTGTAAAAGCAATCCTTTAGATGGCGCTGATTCCGTTGAAGGTGGTTTAAAGACCGTGGATCTTATGGAACTTGTGTTGGAAGCGATATAGAATTCGTTATTTTAATTTTTAATACAGATATATTATAATAATGCAGTTGTTGACATTATATCAAAGTTTAGGTTTACCGAAAGATTTAAGTATTTAGGGCGCCCTAAACCTAAACCATGACCAGCGAACAAATCGAAGAATATCTAGAAGCTATTTTCAACCTAACAGAGGAAGGTACATCTGCCAAAACCACCGACATCTCTAACTATTTAAAACTAAAACCGGCAAGCGTAACTGAAATGCTGCAAAAATTGGCGGAGAAGGGATATGTTAAATATAAACCTTACCGTGGCGCGAAATTAACTAAAAAAGGGGCTAAAATCGCCAAGAAAATGGTGCGTAAACACAGATTGTTAGAACGGTTCTTAACCGATGTTTTGGGAATTAAAAATACCAAGGTCCATGAAGAAGCTTGTAAAATGGAACATGGATTATCAGATGATGCTGAAGAGGCGCTTTGCAAGTTATTAAAACATCCTGAAAGATGTCCGGATGATGAGAAGTTGATCCCGATCTGTGATAAACCAGTAGATAATTGCGTTGAATGTTTTGAGGAAGATAAACAAGCCGGCAAGAGATCAAAGGTACGAAATAAGAACCTCGTCGCCCTAACTAGCTTAAAGGAAGACCAAAAAGGCATAATTTCGTTTATTCGGGGTGGTAAAAATGCTGTCCAACGATTATGTGATATGGGATTAACCCCCGGGGCTGAGGTGAAAATAATTAAATCCGCTCCTTTCAAAGGCCCTTTTGAGATCTTGATCAGAGGCTCAAAACTGGCAATTGGTCGTGGAATAGCAATGAAGATCTTTGTTGAGGCAAGCTGATATGATCCCGGATAAAAAAATTGTTATTGCTTTGGCTGGGAATGCCAATGTTGGTAAAAGTGTGATTTTTAATTATTTAACCGGCTTACATCAGCATATTGGCAATTGGCCCGGTAAAACAGTTGAAAAAGCTGAAGGTACACTTCACTACAAAGGATATACAATTGATATTATTGACCTGCCTGGAATATATTCGCTGTCTACATATTCTTTAGAAGAAATAGTTTCGAGAGATTATATTGCTATTGACAAACCTGATATTGTGATCAATGTTGTCGATGCTTCAGTTCTGGAACGTAATTTGTTTTTCACCATTCAACTTCTTGAGTTAGAAACACCGCTGATCATTGCGTTAAATCAAGCCGACATGGCAGAAAAGAAAGGCATAGAAATAAACACAACAAAATTACAAAAACTCTTTGGTGTACCTGCAATATTAACAATAGCAGTAAAAGGTATTGGTATTTATAAATTAATAGATAAAGCGATCGAGGTAATTGAAGGTAAAGAAAAACTAAAACCTGTTAAAATAGAATACAGTACCGAGCTTGAAAAACGAGTTCAAAAGATCCTGCCATTAATAGAAAAAATTAAAATTAAATATCCACCGCGCTGGGTCGCAATAAAATTATTGGAAGGCGACGAAGAAATCACAAAAAAAGCACGGAGTCAGGATAAATCAATAATAATTGCAGTAAAAATTCTCAGTGAAGAACTTGAAAAGATCTTCAATGAAGAGACCTCGACCTTGGTGACAAGTGAAAGATATAATATTGTGAATCGCGCAGTGGCCCAGGCACAAAATATAACAGAACCAAAATCCAGCTGGGTAGAAAAATTGGATGATATCACAACTCACAAGATTTATGGTTATCCCATTATGATTCTTGTGCTCGCTTCGTTGCTGGTGTGGACGTTCACTATCGGCGGCTGGCTCTCGACATGGCTGTCAGATATTTTTGCTAACTTAGAATCGGTAGAACCCAATGTTAGTGGCCCTATCATGGATGTATTATGGAACGGCGCGTTTGCAGGTCTTGTGGCGGGTGTTACTCTCGTCATTCCATTCGTTTTGCCGTTCTATCTAATTTTGACGATCATCGAAGATTCGGGCTATCTAACTCGGATCGCATTCCTTATGGATAATGCAATGCATAAAATGGGCCTGCATGGAAAAGCAATTATCCCTTTAATTCTAGGATACGGATGTAATGTACCCGCAATTTTTGCATGCAGAATTATGGAAACCAATCGGGAACGATTAATTGCTGCGTTCGTTGTTACGCTAATACCATGTGCAGCAGTTACGATCGTGGTGCTCGGGCTGGTTGCCGCGTTTGTCAGTATCCAATGGGCATTAGCGCTTTATATTCTCAATATATTTTTCATTTTCATTTTAGGTAGATTGGCGTTCAAAGCACTTCCCGGAGAACCAACAGGACTGATAATGGAGATCCCACCGTACAGAAAACCGATCCTTTCCAATATAGCCAAGCAGACCTGGACACGCACAAAATCATTAGTGTATTTCGTTTTCCCGATTTATATTATTGGCAGCGCCGGAATTCAAATTCTATATGTACTCGGCATTATCGAACCCATTGGAGATGCAATGAGCCCTTTGACAGTAACTTGGCTAGGGTTACCTGCAATTACTGGCGTGTTATTGATCTTCGGGTTGATCCGTAAAGAGCTCATTATCATTATGCTGGCTACGATGTTCAGCACTACTAATTTTGCTGAGGTTTTGTCTTCTAATCAAATGATCGTTTTTGCGATCGTTACCATGTTGTATATCCCTTGCATTGCCACTATTGGTACTTTGGTAAAAGAATTCGGCTGGAAACAAGCTCTTTATATTACGATCTTTGAAATCGGGTTCGCGATCTTCATCGGCGGGCTGGCTTTCAGATTACTCGGATTTATTATGTAAATGTGATGAATTTAAAAACTCGGTGCTTATGCTGATTTTGGTATATGGCTATTTTTGATTCAACAATTATGAAATAAATTAAGGATTGGGCACGTCATATTAAAGGCAAGGTTCGGGAATTGGGAATAGGGAATCGACCTCCGCCCCCCCTTTTCAACCGCAGAGGACGCCGAAGACGCAGAATTATGCTGGATTTGTTGACTAAATTATCAGTTTGTTGAAAACAAACACATATAAAAAGAACACGGATTTAATGGATTCGACGGATTAACACGGATTAAGAAGATATTTAAAATATGAATTTAAAAATCCGTGTATATCCATCCAATCAGCGTCATCCGTGTTCTATTGTGATAATGATTATATTTTCTAGTTTAACAACATATCAATAAAAGGACAATAAAATCCAACAATTTTCTGCGGTCTCAGCGAACTCAGCGGTTTAAAAATGGGGGGCGGGGGTGTCGTTTCCCGTCTCCCATTTCCCGAATAGTGGCGATTAATCTATCGTCTATCACTAGTCAATCTCAAACCTCCAAACCACATAGGACATTTATTTTGCATATTACTATTTAAACACCGGCTACGACTAAATTCAAAGAACATGAAAAAACAAAATCCGTACAGCCCTCATTGCCTAAATTAAGATGCCAAGTTCCTAATGCGTTTATGGCGGTCCACAATTTCCAATTTCTCAAAGGCACTAACAAGGTTAGCTAAACCTACTTTTTCTGCGGCATAACTGTCTGCCATCGGGTCATCATTGTGGCTCTTAAAGGTCAACGATGTCAGCGCTAGTAATGACGAAAAAATCTTGTTGGGACTGTTTTTAATATGGTATTTTTCATGGGCAATAACAGCTCGTAGCTCATCATCATTTAATCTTTCCAAAAGACCAACTGAAAGATATACTTCGTCTTTATAAACAAAAGCTCTTATTCGTTGGGTGAGAAGGATCTTTATACTGACATTAAACTCATTTTCGAATTTGGAAATGTATTTGGGGGGTGGTATCGTATTCTGACATTGAGATGATATATAATGTTTAGTACTCCATAAAAGAAATCCCCCGAAGGTCACAATACCAATATATAGCCAGGTTAATTGTAATACCTCGCATCTCATCGAAATAAAATTTAAGGCAATAACCGCAGTGGTAGCCATTTGTGTTGAAACCATAAATTTGGCATTTTTTGTAAATAAATAGAAAATAAATAATAGAACCGACACGAGGATCAAGGCTAGGAAGACATATAATAATCCAGCTGCAGTTAGACAACTAACATAACATTGAAATTGAAAACTATTCATTTTTTATTCCGCCTGGATCTTGAAATAGTTTTGCCAAATGAATCGATAGAAGACTCGCCAAAGGTATCTACAATGGATTTAATGATCTTTTCCGAGATTCTAATACCAGCTTCCCTTTTCGATGTTGAGGGATAATAGATATATTTCATCCTGGTCCCATTCTCATCAATTTTCCTTTTAGCAAAGCCGGATTTAACAAGACGATCAAGTGTACCAGCAACACAACCTAATGATAAATCAGATAATTGCTGTTGAATTGCAGGAGAGGTCATTTGTTGGCGTTTCCATAGAAGCTCCATAATTCGTGATTCGGTGGGGCTGAAAAATTTCGTTAACCCTTTGTTTCCCAATGAAATTCGGTCGATCTTTACCATACCGCCACTAATTTATGTTTCTACATTTATATTTTTGGTTTACATCTATCGTAAATCTATCTTTGCATTGAAAATTACTATTTGGACTCATCATATCATTATCAATTTAAGTTTCAAATAAGCAATCCTCAGAGTTAAAATAGGCATTGGTAACGCTTTTATTTTGAATAGTGACAACTAATAACTTCTAGACTCAACGAACTTTTAATTCTGGTTTAAAATTCGCGGGAGTAAATAATTATTCAGAATTTGTTGGTGTTTGTATAAAAAATTAGGCACTTTTAGGTACAATCTAAACAATGTATAACTATCATTTAATATGTGTAAAAATTTTAAAATTCATTATTGATTGGCTTAGTTTTTTTATTACCGGTCTTAATGTTCTTAAGTTATAAATGAGTGCACGTCGATGCGTTTTCTGGGGTGAGGGTGGCATTTAGGCACGGACTTTTATTTAAGACCGATGAAAAAATATCGGCACAGGAAACCAAAAAGGATTTATACTAGCAGTAGAGATACAGCCTTATTTTACATCAACTGTAAAGCTAATTCAAATTGTAAATTCGATATTATCGTGGGGCAAAATATGCTATTCCGGATCTTGAGTAAATCACTAATAAAAAGAAAGACACGAGTCGCAATTACTATTATATCTGTCATTATGGGTGCGGTGGCGATGCCGAGGTTTTGGTGCCGTTATTTCTGCCCGATGGGTGCATTTAGCTCGTTTTTCAATAAAGTTAGTATTTTTTCTATCCGTAAAGAGCAATTAAAATGCACAAAATGTAATTATTGTGTAAGTGCATGTCCCACCCGCGTTCAAAGAGTGAAAGATGAAGATCTTGATGACAGGGTCACCGATATGAACTGTATATTCTGCCTGGATTGTATTGAAGCGTGCCCCGAGAAAGCGTTATCTTTATCGGTAAATAACAAGCCAATTTATCGTGGTGGTAAAGGCTGGTGGGAACGCCGCCGGCTCAAACCATAGAAAATCGCTAGGTGGTTAATTGGAGATTAGATCAGAACCAGCAAAATTGAGGATTGGATATCTCTCAACTATTTATCATACCAGTTTTTTATTGAAAAGTACATCTTCACTCGAAAAATTAGGCCTGGAGCCAGAATGGAAATTGTTTGGAGGCGGCCCTGCGATCGTTAATGCGTTTGCCAACCGTGAATTGGATATTGGTTATATCGGCCTGCCGCCCGTAATGATCGGTATAGACAAGGGAATTAATATCAGGTGCATTGCCGGTGGCCATGTGGAGGGTACTGTTTTCATTGGTAGGGATAACTTCAGATCAATAGCCGAATTCGATGGCGATTATAGCGCGTTCTTCGAGCAGTTCAGGGGGGCTTGTATCGGCTCGCCGCCCTCGGGATCGATCCATGACGTTATTATTCGATATTATATCAATAAGAGCGGTATGGACGATGATATTGTTGTTAAAAATTTTGATTGGGCGGATTTCATACCAGATGCGATCGTGAAGGGCGAGCTTGACGCTGCGGTCGGCACTCCACCTTTGGCGGTGCTTTGTGCACAGGTATTCAATTCTAAGATCCTGATACCACCGGATAAATTATGGCCCTATAATCCAAGTTATGGCATAACCACAAGCACCGATATAATTCAGACTTTTCCGGAGTTATTGGAAGAATTCCTCAAACTTCATGAAACTGCAAGTGAACAATTAAGGACCAAGCCAGACTGGTCATCGGAACAAGTCTCGAAGATCGTAAGAGTTGTCGATCAGGACTTTATACTCCAATCCTATAATATATCTCCAAAATATTGTGCAAGCCTCCCGCAAGAGTACATAGATTCGACTTTAAAATTCGTGCCAATTTTAAAGCAAATAAAATATATCACAAAAGATCTAGGAAAAGATGATATATTTGATCTGAGTTTCATAACCAAAACCCATGAAAAACGATCACATTATGATCAAGAGTCCATCTAAATTGAGGTGATATAAAATGAAGAATGAAGTTGATGCAATAGCAGGCATACAAGCCTTTCCGGCATTTCCGGTCGCACTGGTAACGATAAAAGACAATATAATCACGGTCGCAACGGCGCATATGTTCTCGTTCAAACCCGCGCTTGTGATCGTCGGGATCTGCCCGCCGAGATATTCCAATCAGCTGATCAGGGAATCACAAGAATTCGGATTGAATATCCCGACAAAAGATATCATCGAGAAGGTCGAGTACTGCGGGTTGAATTCGGGCAGGGATGTGAATAAATTTCAGGAATGCGGCTTAACACCCATGGAGCCCACGAAGATCGCGTCGAAATTGATACAGGAATGTCCTGTGAATTTGGAATGTAAGGTCGTACAGGAGATCACAGTGCCGGATGAGTTGAAAGGCTCGCACGATTGGTTCATTGGCAGTGTTGAGACCGCACATGTGGACGACAACTATGATAGAACTCAGGCTTTACTTTATTGGGCAAAAAAATATAGGACTGTCGGGGAGCCTTTTTACACAACCAATCTATGAATTATAGTACAAAATGTGAACTAAGGCTGTTTGTTCCATATTATTGTTAACAATGTTGACAGTTTGTTTGGGAGCTGGGAGCAGAGACAGGAAGCTGGTTCCCCCTCACCCCATACCTAAATCCCAAACCACTAATCCAAACCTTAAAATACAAATTTAATAAAAAATCTTAAAGCTTCATCCTAAAGGTAAGTATTATTATCAAATTATAAGATTTCAGCTTGATTACTCCACCCAATAATAAAGAAGGTTCTTATGGCTTTTTGTTACAATTTTTTCTTTTATAACTAATTCTGTTAATGCACTTTTTATGGTTTCAGGTCTAGGAGGAGGGTTTCTGTATTCTGAAATCATAGCAGTAAAAATTTCAGTTTCTGTATAAGCTTTTTTAAGATGGATATTATCTATAAAAAATTTATGTACTCTTTGTTCCCAATTTTCCATTTCATTCTCATCTTTTAGAGGCTTTTCATCTTTAAGAAGTTCGTCCAACTTCATCGGCATAAATATCACCATGACGCTCAATATTTAATTCATTTTTAATATATAAATCTTTGACTAAATAGTTTATGATTAAGAGTTGATTTTTAAATATAATGCTGAATTTTTGTTTTCTTATATAAATGATTATTATGATAATTAAATTTATTCGAAAATTGTACTAAAATTCGAAAATTGTCCAATAATCTACTTATATGGATATTAATATTAATCATGAGAGGATTTAAATTTTGAAATAAGTGATGGAGTTAATTATAAAAGATTGGAGCATCTGAGTGAATCCAAAGGAAACTCTGTAGTTTATATTTCATATCGAGCATTTTCTACTATAACGATTAAAATATATTGAAAATTATTTCACCCCCCTCTAGAAACATAACTTGCAATTATTGCAGGTGTAGCTATAATTATTATTGAGGTGATTACAGATGTTAAAAAATGCTTTGCTTGTCTTAATGTGCGGATCTATCATATTGATGGGCGCCTTTGGTTTAATTGCAAGAACGCCCCTTCGGGGAAATTTAAAATTCATTCAAAGTAAATATAACTCCAATTGATAATTTCATGTTTGATTCTATTTTGGTATGAACACTATGTATCCTTTCCCTTTTTTATGTTGTTTTTGTTTATCTACTATATGGAGATTTTCGACCTCATAAAGTTGATAAATCAATCCAGCATCATCAGAATTGATGAAAGGACTTTATTTACCGCAGAAGCGCTGAAAGTTGCTGGATTTGGATGCTAAATTCTTGATATGTTATACCTTTCTGCTCACATGTTAGTATATTCTATCTTATTGCCGCAGTATTTGTATGTTTGGTTCGATTTTTAGCCGATCATGAATCCGAACCACGAATACACACGAATCTTCACGAATACTAGATTCGTGTTGATTCGTGGTTTCAAGTACCAAATATAAATACAACATGCAATTAATGTACCGAAATGATAGAACATCCAACCAAATAGTCAAACGGATACAACATATCAGTAAAAGGAAAATAAAATACAACAAAAAAAAACGTCTCTGTGGTAAAAAAAGAAGGAGTTTATACTTTATATATTATAAAAAAGTCAATAAAGGCCATTTATGATGTAAAAAACAAATATGATATTAGCTATATACCAATTGAATAACTCCAAAACACAAACATTAGGATCTAAAGCGGGGGAGGAATCAAAATGAAAGTATTAGTCATAGGTAGTGGTGGCCGCGAAGCTACCCTGGTCTGGAAGATCGCGCAAAGCGAAAAGGTCGAGAAGATCTATGCCGCGCCTGGTAACGGTGGGATCTCACAATTTGCGGAATGTATAGAGATCCAAGCCCACGAGCTGGCAAATTTAGCTGAGTTCGCATTGCAGAATGCTGTAGATCTAACAATTGTGGGCCCGGAGAACCCGCTGGCAGATGGCATTGTCGATCTTTTCGAAGCGAAAGGGTTACGCATTTTCGGCCCAACGAGATCGGCCGCCGAGCTCGAAAGCAGTAAGGTGTTTGCCAAGAATTTCATGACGAAATATAACATCCCCTCGGCCACCTATAAAGTCTTTACCGACCCCGCTGAAGCAAGTGAGTATCTTCGTGAGATCGGACCACCGGTTGTGGTCAAGGCGGACGGACTTGCAGCGGGTAAAGGCGTGATACTTTGCACCGAGCTTGAAAGTGCTTTAGATGCGGTCGCTAAGATCGGGGTTGAGAGAGCCTTTGGCGATGCAGGCAATAAGATCATAGTAGAAGAATTTCTTGAAGGAGAGGAAGCATCGATCCTTGCGTTTACGGATGGCGAGGCTGTAATACCTATGGTATCTTCACAGGACCATAAACGTGCTTATGATGGCGACCAAGGCCCGAACACCGGCGGTATGGGCGCCTATTCACCGGCACCAGTCGTTACGGATGAAATGAATGAAAAAGTATTGAATGAGATATTGATACCCACAGTCAAGGGTATGGCCGCGGAGGGCCGCAAGTATAAAGGTGTGCTATACGCAGGGTTGATGATTACCAATTCAGGTCCTAAAGTTCTTGAATTCAATTGCAGGTTTGGTGATCCGGAGCTACAGGTCGTACTGCCAAGATTGAGATCGGATGTCGTCGAACCTATAAATGCAGTTGTCAATGGACACCTCAATGAAATTACACTTGAATGGGACCCCAAAGCCGCAGTGTGTGTCGTGATGGCGTCTGAGGGCTATCCCGGCAATTATGAAAAAGGTAAATTGATCACGGGTTTGGATAAGTTAGCGCAAATGCAGGATATAATCGCATTTCATGCCGGTACCAAGCGCGATGATGATAGTTTCATTACCTCGGGCGGAAGGGTCTTGGGGGTTACGGCATTTGGCGATAATATCGAAGCTGCGATCAGACATGTCTATCGATCGATCGACACCATCAACTTTGAAAATGCTTTTTATCGTAAAGATATCGGTCATCGGGCACTGGCGAAATTGGAGAAATGATTTACGACGCTTTGAAGTGTATTTTATTTTTGATCGGGGTATTTTAGCGGTTGTTGATTTTTACTCTGAGGAAATTGGGATTATATCAAATAGCCAAGCTCTAGATCGAGAATGGGGGATCGGTCAACCCCCTTTTTTTAAACCGCTGAGTACGCGAAATACGCTGAATTTTATTTATTTATATGGATCCGAGATCCAGTTTCGAGATTCTAAATAGCCTATGGAAAGGCAACATGCGAAAGTCGAAAGGGACGGCGGTGGTACTCGAACTTTAAAAATTCCCGAGGAATTTTTAAAGCGAGGTAACTTGGCGAAGCAAGTTACCGTATGAATCGATATCCCCGCCCGTCTAGAATCACGAATCTGGAATCCAATGGAAAATTCAGTGGTCTCAGCGTCCTCTGCGATTTTAAATGGGGGTTGGGGATTCCCGAATCCTGTCGAAGGCTACAACCAACTACCTAAAACCTAATTACACGCGATATTTGAAAAAATTACAGAAATCCTTATATCGAGTTAAGGTATGTTGTACAATATTGGAACTTTGATAGTAAAAAATCGGAGGCGAGGCTATGGTGGATAATATATTTCCGCCCTGTCCAAAATGTGAAAGGGGCCATATGGTACCGTTTTCACGCGGCCAGGACATATTTGAATTATGGAAATGCACGGATTGCGACCATACAATACATAAGAGATAGGAAGATCGACTTGATAGGAAATATTAAGGGGAAATTCAAGTTACCAAAATTTAAATGAGTATGATAGAACATAATTGAGTGTAATTGTACTCTAATTTCTTTATTAAAATAATTTAATTTAGATTATGTTATTGAGTACACAACAAAAACATTTTTATTTTAAACTAGGATGTTAGGTGCTAAAGGATGGCTGAAGGTAATGATCTGGAAGTAACTAATGATATAGAGCTTCAACTTCGTAAGCTCGCACTTCAAAATGCAATTCAATATAATGGCACCGCCGATAAAAAGTCCATTCTTAGCAAATTTCTCGGCGCTAATCCCGAATGGCGCACCCGGATCAAGAAGCTGATGCCCAAACTCGAAACGGTGTTGGCCGACATAAATAAAATGACTATCGACCAGCAACACTCGGAATTAGAAACACTCGCGCCCGAGCTTATGACAGTACCCGAAAAAGTTAGCGCGCGTCAAGCAGGTATTTTACCCGACCTACCAAATGCGCCGGAGAGGGGGGGGGTGGTGATGAGGTTCGCTCCCGGCCCGTCGGGGCCGCTGCACATCGGCCATTCCCGTGCGATCGCTCTTAACGATGAATACGTTAAAAGATACGGCGGTAAACTCATCATCCGTATCGAGGATACAAACCCGTTAAAGATCGATAGCGACGCCTATGATATGATAATCGATGACCTTGATTGGTTCGGCGTTGATTATCACGAAGTTGTGATACAAAGCGATAGATTCGAAGTGTATTATGAATACGCGCAAAAAATCCTGGAATTGGGTCAAGCATATATCTGTGAATGCAACCCTGAGGATTGGCGAGAGCTCAAGCGCCGTCAAAAGCCCTGCCCGGACCGTGACTTACCGAAGGACGACCAGCACTCACGCTGGCAGAAAATGCTGGAGCATGGTTATAACCAGGGCGAAGCCTCTTTTGTCGTCAAAACTGACCTGAACCATCCAAACCCTGCGGTGCGTGATTTCGTCGGGCTACGAATTATTGATTCGCCGCACCCAAAAACGGGCGATAAATATTGGCTGTACCCGGTTTATAATTACTCCTGTGCGATTGATGATCATTTGCTCAAGATGACTCACATCCTGAGAGGAAAAGACCACCTGAACAATACCCATCGTCAGAAGTATGTATATCAATATCTGGGTTGGGAAACACCCGAGTTCTTACATTATGGCTGGGTATCGATCGACGATACGATCTTAAAAACCTCGATCATCCGTGAGGGTATTGACAAGGGTCAATACACAAATTGGGACGATATCAGACTCGGTACGTTCAGAGCACTTCGCACCCGTGGAATCCAGCCTGAAGCGATCAGAAAATATTGGCTCGATACCGGTATTAAAGAAGTCGATATTAAATTCTCTTGGAAGACCCTGTACGCTTTGAACAAAGATATTGTTGATAAAGTCGCCAACCGTTATTTTTTCGTGTGGGAGCCTATAATGCTGGCTATTACCGATGTAGACGAACTCGAAGGTCATGCACCTTTACATCCCGATGAACTTGAACGTGGTGTACGAGATGTGAAGCTAACAAAAAATAAGGGTGCAGAAAGCCTAGAAGTTATGGTTACAAAAGATGATCTAGAGATATTGAAACCCGGCGATAAATTTAGATTAAAAGATCTTGCAAATGTGCAATTGACATCCGAAAATTCTGCAAAATATATCGGGAATGACCTCGCGCTTTTAAAAGAAGGTATTAAGATCATTCATTGGATATCAGGAGACCGCAACGCCACTATCCCTGCGCAAATATCTATGCCAGATAACAAGACCAAAAGCGGGCTCTGTGAAAATGCGGTTATGAACGATATTGGCAAAGTTGTGCAATTCGAACGATTAGGGTTCGTAAAAGTAGAGTTGAAAAATGATGAGATAGTAGCCTGGTTTGCACATAGATGAATTTTTGGTAAATCACTATATAAGTGGTAAGATGTTGGATTCAAGACTGAAGTTTTCAGTTTGTAGTTTTCGGTTTGTAGTGGAAAATACTATCTCTCAAATCCTTTTAAGGTTACGAAGTTCGGTTGCGTTTGCGAAGCTCGTAGGGTGAGCTTGATTTCAATAAGTATTCCATAGCACCCGTCAAGCTCAACCTACGCTAACCGTAACCGT
>CBDVCJ010000026.1:0-22472 GCA_965372445.1 uncultured Thermoplasmata archaeon
CGTAGAAAATAACCCTCGTCTTCCTATTGGTCAGCCATTAGAAAACTGGAATCTGTAATCTCGAATCTTTTTCAAATCCTCCAGCCTTATATGGTATTTATGAAGTCTCTTCAATGAGAAAACATCTCGTCTTATTAGCCTCACGTTCCAACTTGAGCACCCTGGCCTCTTCAAGTATTTTAACATGGTAATTGATCTTCTGGGTCGGCACATCCAGCCTTTCTGATATCTGTTTCTGGCTCAGGCCGGGTTTGCGTTTCGCCAGGTTGACGATCCGTTTCTGGAGTTTGGAGAGCTCGAGGATCTCGTCGGTGATACTGCCTTCGTACGGGTAGAAGCGTCGGTACAGCCCGTCGCGTTCCGAGCGCACCTCGCGCTCACGTTCGAGCACCTTGAGGTGGTACGCCAGTGCACCGTTGTTGAGCTTCAGTTTCTTTTTGATGGTGTTATAGCTCTCGCCGGGGTTGCCGAGGATATAGCCGTGGACCTTGCCGCGGAGGTAGCCGTCCTTATAACGGTTCTTGCGTTTCTTCAGCTCGCGGGAATAGAGCGGTGCGGCGAACATCGCGGCGAATTTGTATTTGCCGATCTCAGTTGCTGCAATAAAGATCGAAAATATAACGATAACCAATACCAATCCAGCCGCGGAGGTGAAGATGAATGTATTGGTATAGTCATCGGTGCCTGAGCCGCCGCTGCCACCGTTACTGCCTGGGGGGGGTGAACTTTCGGCGATAATTCTGAAATTCACGGGGTTGGATTCTAATATATCATAGTGGGGGAATTCGCCGTAATAAAAATAGGTGTAAATCGAATAATTACCTATGCTTAATTTAGTTAGATTTTCATTGATAGTAGTTACAAGTCTTTCATTGAAATGTTCGAGCTCGAAATCGATTACTAACGAGCTTTGATATCTTACCATTATCTGATCTGGATAGTTATAGAATCCTGAGAACTCTTGAGCGCGGTCTGTTGAGCGAATATTGAAGAAAACACCCAATTCATCCTGGTTTATGACTCCTGAAACGGTCTGGAATTTCTCGTCGTTTAAAAATATATCATAGAGATTGTTATTGTAAATTGTCACAGAACCCGTGATGGGCTCGTCAATATAGAATTCGGTTTTGGTGAGTTCCAGATCGATCGTAATATCAGTTGGATCTTGGGTTGTTATATCCCAAGGTTCCATGAGCGGATAGTTATCCTGGCTGTCGTTGTCGATGATGTAAGGTGTGTCGCCGATACCATCACCATTAGCGTCAACGCCGTTGTAATCGGACCAGTAGTTGCCGCCGGTGGGGTAGCCATTGTCCCAGAAATTATTACCATCCAGATCCATTGATTGATTTTCACTATGAAAAATCAAAAAGTTATTGTGATATATTTTGGTTGAAAAACACGAATCGAGCCAAACTCCGTGATGATTATTTGAAATAATATTTGTAGATATCGTATTATTTGAAGCTGAATGAAGAAGGATCCCCCAGTGGTTATTTGATATGATATTATTTGTTATGTTATTTTTGAAAGACGATCCAATATTAATACCTTGTTGTACATTACTGGTGATATTATTGTTAACAATAAGATTGTTATTCGAGTAATGAATGTCAACTCCAATATCATAGCTCGATAATATTAAATTTGTATTGATGATATTATATGATGACCTCACAATCCTAATACCATACTTATTCCATGAAATTATATTATTTGTAAGTGTAGTGTTTGAGGACAAACGTTGGTAAATCCCATTACGGTTATTGTGTGTAAAAATATTATTGTCCACATTTATATTTGAAGAATATTGAATAATTAAACCCACATCAGTATAATTAATTTCCAGATTTCTCACGGTAATATTTTTACAATTTACAATAATAAGTTGTCCAACCTCTATTCCGTCAATATTAATATCTTTTGAATTTTTATAATAATGGAGCGGTTTGCCATTTACAAGATTGTTCGGTGGAATATTGTGAGAATTGAGTTCTGATAATTGATAACCTTCAAAATATATTCCATTGTTAACGAAGTTATTACTGGTAATATTGTTGTTTATTGCCCCCTTTAAATAAAGACCATTAAAGTCATTCGATGAAAAAATATTTCCCATTATCGTGTTATTTGCCGAAACGCTAACACGGATGCCATCAGCCGTATTATTTGAAATATTATTGTTCGTTATTTTGGCATTTGATGAATGCGTAATTAAAATACCTCTAACGCCATTTTTAATAGTAAAACCCTTTATTTCCACTGAGTTGGCAATTATGTAAATAACATATATATAACCGCCGCCATCAATGATCGTTGTGTCTCTATCTTCCCCAATTAGATTTATTGTTTTGTCTATTTCGATACGTTCATAATAAGGCGCGCTGTCATCAAACACAAAAACAGTATCGCCGCTATCTGATGCATCGATCGCATCCTGAATTCGGGTGTAATTATTCGGCCCTGAGCCGCCGACGTAAAGAATTCTGCCAGTGAATGGGATAATTGACCCATTAGGCGTAGCGCTGACTTCATTTGACAAGGGGCTTTCGCCGATGGCATTGATTGCAATTACATGGTAGTAATATGTAATGCCGTTGGCGACCGCAGTGTCGTTATAGTAAGTTATATTGCCAGTTTGAAATAAAAATTCGGGATTACCTGAGATCTTGTTGCGGTAGATATTATAGTTAGTTATTGGTGACCCGCCATCAGATAATGGTGGGGTCCATGAAAGATAAACATATGAATATCCGGCTTTGGCTTGTAATCCAATTGGTGTGCTTGGAGTCCAATTCTTATGTTTCTCTAACGGCGTCACATTGATCTCGTTGGATAATGGGCCCTCTCCAAGACTATTAACTGCACTCACCTTGTAAAAATATTCAACATCATTGGTCAACCCCTTGTCCGTATAAGATAAAACCGCTTCGACCGTAGTCAGGTAATCTACTACTCCCTGCTCAGTCCCTCGATATATTTTATAATTAGTAATAGGTAATCCGCCATTAAAGCTCGGCGCGTTCCAGTAAAGTGTAGCTTGTCCATTTCCTGGTGTGGCTGTCAATAATGTAGGGGCGCTTGGGAGTGATGTGTCAATGGTTTTTTGGGTTGCATAATTGAGGGTTGGATAATGATCTGTATTGCCTTCATAACAAATGTGGGCGTAACCATAATTATCAATAGCTATTGAAGTGCGGTCGCAGGGCTGCCACTCATAAAATTCACTATCTATAATTTCGATATTCCATGTACTTCCTGTGCATCTTGCATATTTTACTGCTTTATTAGTATTATCGAAATAACTAATTTGTGGGAAATCATTGTTATCTAATGCTAATGATGTGCGAGAACCGACTGTGTCTATAGAGTCCACAGTTATATTGCTCCAGGCAGTACCATTCCAATTAGCATATTTGAGATCGCCATTAGTAGCGTCATAATAACTAATATGTGGATGATCACTACCATCTAGAGCAAGTGAAGGATATTGTCCTACTGAATTCAAATGATCAATTGTTTGAATGTTCCATGAAGTACCGGTCCAATTAGCATATTTTAAATCTCCTATACTCCAGTTATAATATGCTATGTGTGCTTTATCACTACGATCTATCTTAAGGGATGCAAACACGCCCGGGCCGGTCATTTCAATATCATTATACCAGCCCCCACCCATCGCTTCAATGGTTTGAATATCCCAAGCATTACCAGTCCATTTTGCAGATCTTAGATGAAGCCTATCGCTGACGTTATAATAATAAATAATTTGAGGGTAATCTTTACTATCAACATCAATGGATGTCCATGTACCTCCCCATCTACAATGAATTGAACTTTCCACGATTTGAATATTCCAGGTGGAGCCAGTCCATTTTGCATATTTAATATTATCATTAATTGTGTCAAAATAACTTATATGGGGGTAACCATAACTATCTGTGATTATTGAATTAAATGATCCAACATCACCTTCGCTGTCAACATTTTCAATTTTCCAAGTGGTTCCATTCCATATCACGTATTTAAGGTCATGATTAATTAGCTCGTAATAACTTATATGACGATATCCATTGTTATCTAAAACCATTGATGAATGACCAACTAGACCATCTCCTCCATCTGAAATATTAAAAAGCCACTCACTGCCGGTCCATTTAACATATTTAACATCTTCATTTGTATAATCAAGATAGCTAATATGTGGATACCCATAACTGTCTAATGCAATTGAAGTATCAGACCCAACAACACCTTCACTATCGATAGTATAATTATTCCATGAGGTTCCGGTCCAATTAGCATATTTTAGATCACGATTTGTTCCATAATAATAACTTATATGGGGATATCCATTATTATCCAATTCTAATGAAGTTGATTCTCCAACTTCACCGGTACTATCAACCGTGGTAATATTCCAAGAATTTCCATTCCACTTTGCGTATTTTAGATCTTGATTAGTATAATCATAATAACTTATGTGAGGGTATCCATTTTTATCAATAGCTATTGAATTGTATAAACCGACATTACCATTGCTGTCAACGATTTCTATATCCCAATCATTGCCGTTCCATTTAGCATATTTGAGGTCATCATTATCATTGTCATAATAGCTTATGTGAGCGAAATCATTATTATCAATATCTATTGAAGGATATGCAGAACCATAGAGATAACCTACATTTTCCACAATTCCCCAATTTTTTTGTACATAACCCGTATATGTCACATAATATAGATTATTAGAATCGGATTTATAAAAAACAATATGACATTTATCAACACTATCTATGACCATTGAAGTTTCTTTATAAGTAGGATATGAATAACCTAAACTATGTAAATCCCATGAATTGCCTTCCCAACTTGCACACATAACTTCGTCAAAACCAATATAGCATATGCGAGGATAATCATTGCTATCAATTGCTATTGAAGGATATTTACCCATATATTTATCATAATCTATAGTTTGAACATTCCATGAATATCCATCATAATTTGAATATCTTAGGTCCCCCATAAATTGGTAACTTACATGAGGGTTATCATTACTATCCAATGCCAAAGATGTATAATGACCGATTACTCCCCCTTTGATTACAGTTTCGACTTCGAAAAAATCTCGCGAACTGGCTCTTGAATCGGAAAAACCCGTTACACCAATAAAACTAGTGAATATTATAAAACAAACGATACTGATAGCCGAAATTCGCCTCAACATAGTACTTTCCCGTTAATTATGATAGATTTAATGCTATAAAAACAGTTTTGTGCAGATTTAGGATAAGCTTTTAAAGTTTTCGATTGATGGTAATTAATTACTAAATATTGCAAAATTCCAAGGTGCAAGAACCAAATTCCAAAAAAGTTCCAAGTGCCAATTCCAAAATTCCAAAAATGATTACAAAACCCGAAGTTTTGATATGACATTATCAAATAGGTTACGGTAATTTGCTACGCAAATTACCTCACCCTTAAAATCTCTACGAGATTTTAACGGTTAAGGTTAGGAGGCCAGTTGGGTCGAAGACCGAAGGTCGAGAGCTCTCAGGCTTTGAGCGAAGCTCGAAGCATGTGTGGAAGTTCGAAGTACGGTTACGGTAAAAATTATTGCCGAATTTCCTAACCGAGCTTCCACACGGGCACATTCGTGCCTTCGGGCCTCGCTTGACTTTAGGTCTATAGATTAAATAACATCAAGCTCAACCTACGGGCTTCCTAACCGTAACCGGGCTTCGTAACCTCTTTGGAATTTGGATTTTGATATTTGTTTGGAACTGCGGTCATGAACTTCGTTCATTACCTCGCATTACGAATTCCTTCGGAATTAGTAAAGTTTGTCTCTTGGTTCTTGGAATTTAATAACTTCAACAGAGATCACACAACATTTCAAATTTATTAAAAATAATGGCATCTGCCACATCAACCAAATAATTAAATAATACTAATCTAATAAAGTAGACTGTTCTTTAAAAGATGGGTACTTAAAAGGAGAGTGGATATTATGCTGAACGACTCAAGAGCCATAGTTGTAATGGTAATTGGAATTTTATTGCTTTTCAACCCTTTGAGTTATACTATTATAGTGGATGATATTGATGAGACTTCAAGCGGTCCGGAATTATTAACCGCCCCAGCAAGCTCAAGAGGCGCTGAGCGCGCTTCCGCGAGTTTAGGCGAGATAGTTACCGGTGAGAGCAGCACAAGCGGCGATAGGTTCGGCTGGAATATCACCACCCTCGGCGATCTGAGCGGTGATGGTGTGCGCGAGCTGGTGGTCGGCGCGCCTGGGAACGATAATATGGGCACCGATTCCGGCGCGGTCTACATATTCTACAGTTATCCAGGCCTCGCTCAGAGCAATATTGACGACACCTCCGCCAATATCAGCCTTTACGGCGGTAACTCCGGCGACGAGTTCGGGTGGGACCTGACAAATGTCGGCGATTTTGATAATGATGGTTCCGAAGATCTGATGGTTGGTGCGCCTGGCTATAACGGCTCAACTGGAAAGGCTTATATCTTTTCCAGCACGGATATTATGAATGCAGGCGACCCTTCTACGTTAACAGTTAATGATGCGATCCTGAATTTCTCGGGTGAAGGTCTCGGGGATCGGTTCGGGCAGGCTGTGGCGTGGCTAGGTAATATTACCAACGGTCCGAACGGGGATGATATCATTATTGGCGCGCCTTATGCCGGCTCATCGTACCAAGATATAATAATTGACGACCTGGACCCTGAATATAAGGAGATCGGCAACTGGTCGACCTGGTCTGGCCCCTCGATGTACTGGAACCAAGATTTTAGGTTTCCGACAGCCTCAGGTGGCGCAGGTGCAAATGTTTCTATATGGACGCCCTCACTTCCAATTGCGGGATATTTCGGGGTTTATGTTTGGTGGCAGAGTTGGGTTGGGTTCGCACCTGATTCGCCGTACACGATCAATTTCAAACCCGGTGGTTATTATTGGACGCCCCCGGTCGGTGGACATATTACGGGTGTTGATATGGCTAATGCCACTCTTGGTAGGGTCACCGTCGATGTGGACCAGACGAGCGGGTTTTTCAGTGGAGCATGGAACTATTTGGGAGTTTATGAGTTTGCAATAGGCCCAACTAATAACGTGTCACTTTCAGACGATGTCGTTAACCCCGGGGATTCGGTGTGTGCGGACGCGGTGATGTTCGCTGATGCCGGCGCGTTCTATGACGAGGGTAAGGTCTATATTTACGATGGTACCGCCTCACGCCCGTATATTACATATGGGATCGGTGTAGGTGAGAACCCTTACAATTATTACGGCGCGTCCGTAGGTGCGCTAGGTGCAATGCAGCCGACCCACCAAACAACTCTAAATGATGCGCTCGTGGGCGCACCTGGTGCAGACCGTGCTTATTTGTGGTATGAAGGCAAGCTCCCGCGTATCTATGCGGACCTTTGGGAGCTCCCCCAGGACGACCCGGCACCTTTGGATTTCACAAGCGGTGTGCTCAATACCAGCAACACCTTTGGCAAGGGCCAGGGTGACGACGGCTGGGATTGGGAGCAGGGCACATACGGCACCTTGAACGACCCGTTGGCACAGGCGGCCTGCGGGTGGGTGGCAGACCCCGGCGTTGGTAACACGCCGCTCGATACCGACCCTGCACTACGCGTGAAAATGGGCGGTGCTGGGTTGAGCGGTCAGGGCACCGCTGAGGGTAACGGCGGCAACAATTTCGAATCTGCGGCTTGGGGCATAGAGTTCGAGGTGAACGAAAAAATGTTCTTGGATCTGCTGGCAGGCACCAAGGCATACCTGTGCTTCGAATATGCTGTCATCGACCCTTTTGGTACAACGGAGACCGAGGAGGAGGTTATGGTCTACGCTAGATTCGAAGGGACTTATCTTGGCATTGATATAGGTGGCGACAATCGCAGAGAGGTTGCATATTATCCGGGCAATTTATATGATAACGAAGATACTTCATTCAATTACTTTGAAGATGATATATCTGTGCTGATCACCGGACCGGGTAAATATTATATTGATTTCGGTGTTGCGATCGAATCCTGGTCAACTGCCAATGAAGGCGTAGAAGCGTATTTTGATAATGTGGTGCTCGAGTTCCGTAAAGCCGCGAATTTCGATGTGATCTTCAACGGCACCACCGGCACAACTTTCGGGGCCGACGTTGCGGGCGGCGGTGATATAAACAACGATGGGGACGATGGAGATGTGCTCGTGGGTGCACCCAATACACAAAATGGCAGCGCCTATATCTTCTACGGTTCTAATTGGCCTGCCGACACTTTACTCAACGTCTCTGATGGCGATATGGATGTAATGTTAATTGGCGAAGATCCAGGCGACAAGTTTGGAGCCGCTTTGGCTAATGCTGAAGATATTACCAATGATAACCTGGCCGATATTCTCATAGGTGCGCCAGGTGTGGACGGTGCCAATGGTATCGATTCCGGCAAGCTCTATTTATTCGTGAACGATGGCATGATGGCGGCTTCTGTTGATGCGGTAACTGCAAGTAATATCAAAGAAGGCGAAACCGCGGGCGATGAGTTCGGGTTTGCGGTGGCGTTTTGTGACGATCTCAATGGAGATCTGTATGCCGATATTTTTGTTAGTGCGCCTAATTTCGACGATGTTAGCGATGTGGGTAAAGCTTATGTGTTCGGACGTATGGCACCATCATTACAATTAGTATATCCATTGGGCGGTGAGACCCTCAGCGGCAATATCGTTATCCAAGCTTCGGTGTTCGATTCTAATGACGATATCGATACCAACGGGGTAAGGTTCTATTATTCGGTGGATCAGATCAATTGGACCTTGATAGATAGCGCATTGAGCCCGAGCTCAGGCCAGATCTATGAGGTCAATTGGGACACTTCATTACTCGACGACGGCCAGAGCTATTATATCAAGGCCAACGTCTCGGATCTGGATCTGAATTTCGCCGAGGACATAACAAGTGCCTTCACGGTTGATAACCAATTCCCACCGATCTTGGACATTATCAACCCACAATGGGATGAGGTAGTTCAAGGGATGCTCACGATCAATGCAACTGGCATTGATTCAGCTCAGGATCTCGTGGGCGGCGGTATAAACAATACCAAAGGCATGGAGTTCTATTATTCAAGTGACAATATTACCTGGTATTTACTGGATGTAGATACCACACCGACTGTGGATAATATCTATGAGATCACCTGGGACACTAATGGGCTGGTAGATGGCGTGTATTGGGTCAAGGCCAATATTTCAGACCTGGATGATATGGCAGTGGAAGACATGGTGAAATTTGAGGTCGACAACCCCGATATTGAACCCTCGGTTGCTCTGATATACCCGGATGCTCAAGTGTCTGAAGTTGCGGGCACGCTCACGATCAATGCCACGGCTTTTGACCGTGATAATGATATAAATTCTATGGGTGTAAGCTTCTATTATTCAGGCGATGATGTAAACTGGGTGTTTATTGATAATGACCCGACACCAGATGCCAACCAGATCTACGAAATCGCGTGGGATACCACCACGGTGGGTGATGGTTGGTATTGGGTGAAAGCGTTTGTGAACGATACAACTGGTTTATCGAATGAAAGCCGCTCAGAGCAATTTCTAGTACATAACAGTATACTTAACCCCCCACATCTCACAGTTATATTCCCAAATAACGGTGAAGAACTCAAGTTGAACGCCAAGCTCGAAGTGGACGCGATCGATATCGATGGCAATCTCAATGTCGGGGGTGTGAAATACTATTACTCTTCAAATAAAATAGATTGGGTTTATATCGGCAATAAAGCCACCCCGCTCACAACGGGCAGCGACCGTTTTGTATATATCTGGGATACCCGTACAGTTCCGGATGGTAGATACTGGTTGAACGCCTCGGCAAACGATACCACCGATCTACTTGGCTGGGACCGATCCGACAAGCCCTTTTTCGTGCACAATACCCAGCTCAACCCCCCGATCGTGGATGTGGTGTATCCGAACGGGGATGAAATACTTACGGGTACGAATATATTAAGCGCTACAGCAGGTGACCTGGAGAATAATATCGATGATAACGGGGTATACTTCTATTACTCGCGCAACAAGCTCAATTGGACGCTTATCGATAATGTCCAAAACGGAACTTCCGCAACTTCGACACCTGGATTCTTTTATTACAATCTCAGCTGGGATACTACAACTGTAGATGATGGCGAATATTGGCTAAGGGTCAGCGTTACAGACACCCATAACCTTGAGGCTATAGACCTCTCTGACGGGCCCTTTTACATACATAACAGCGAAATGAACCCGCCAATTGTTAGGGTGGTGTTCCCGAACGGCGGCGAAGTGCTGAACGGCACCGTCACACTTGAAGCTTATGCATTTGACCTGGAAGATAACTTGGATGATTCCGGTGTGAAATTCTATTACTCACCAGATAAAAGTACATGGACACTGTTAGGCAATAACCCCACACCTTCGGTAGCCGATAATAGGATCTATAACCTAACCTGGGACACAACGACGGTACCGGACGGCTATTATTGGCTGAGAGTTGCAGCAGCCGACCGTACCGCATTCGAAGGGGTCGACCTTTCTGACGATTCGTTCATAATCCACAATATATTGAACAACCCGCCATCTGCCAAAATAATCTATCCCACAGAAGGTGAAACCGTTCAGGGCTCAATTACCATCCAGGTTGAGGTCACAGACCTGGAGGACAATGTTGTGGAGGTAGAGGTTTATTATTCAACCAACAATGTAACTTGGGAGCTTTTAGGCTCTTCCACATCACCAACAACCCCAGGCGGTAATATATATGAAATCCCCTGGAACTCAAACGATGTCTACGACGGTAATTACTGGTTAAGAGTTGTGGTAAAGGATAACGAATCTTTAGAAAGTGAAGCTTTCTCAGGTGGGTTCAGTGTTGAAAATGATAATGTGAGACCAACCAAAGACAAGCCTAAGGATGCTTTTGCCGAGCTGTGGTGGCTTTGGATACTGATTATAATAATCATCATAATTCTATGCTTGCTGTTAGTGGTATGGACGACCCGTCGCAAGAAAGAGGAGGAGGTACCTGGCCCGATTGGCGCACCAAGCCCCGATGAGGCCCGAGCGGTCTTGCACGAGATCGCGGGTGCGGGTGCGGGTGCTGGTCCACCGGAACAAGTACAACCAATACCGGCGGGCGCGCCAAGACCCAAGCTCAAGAGGGTCAAGGCAGCTCCACAGACACTATTGACCGGCTACGAAGGCGATCTAGGGGCTAAGGTCGGAAGCGATCTGCAGAACAAACTCAATGCCTGGCGGCAACAGGGCTATGATGTCACTAAACTTGAACATCTTATGGAAACTGATATGGAAGCACTTTTCCTGGAAATGCCGAAATTCAAAGCAAATGTCGTAATACTTACAGAACTTAAAAATAGATTCAATGCTATTGACACAACAGGGTTTGAAGATGAGGATCGGTCGATCCGCGAGAAGATCAACAACCCGTATCTAGTAACAAAAGTAGAACTTGAGATCATTGACCTAGAAGTGAAGATAGATAAGAGAGTCGAACTCGCACGACTCGAGGCCGAGGTTGAGGAGGTCGTAGAGGCACCGTCCGAACCAGAACCAGAGGCGGTTGCCGAAGAGGAGGCCGCACCGTCCGAAGAGGAGGTATCAGACGAAGAAGCGCTCGAAGGTTTCTTACCGGAAGAGCCCACAGATGTTGAGGAGCCCGAGCCCGATGAAGAAGTACCTTCGGAGGAGCTGGAAGCAGCTGACGAAGAGTTTGAAGAAGAGCTTGACGCTGCGGAGGAAGAGTTCGAGGAAGAGCAGGGCGAATCGGATGAGGATCTCGAGGAATTCTTACCTGATTCAGATGAATCGACCGAGGAAACTGATGCTGAGCCTGAAGAGAAGGAATAAGGCCTTTATTGCTTTGAGGTGTGCTATATTAAATTAGTAGGTGATAGGTTCCTATGCGGGAAACTAGACCTCTTGCCCCCCAATTTAAACCGCTGAGTTCACTGAATACGCTGAATTTTATTATTGGCATAAAGATTAGAAATTCAGGTTATTAATATCTTAATTCCGTAATCTTGCATCTAGGATCTTTAAATAAATTCAGCGATCTCGGCGTACTCAGCGGTTTTAAAAATGGGGGGGCCGGTTCCCCATTCCCGTTGTGGATTTTTAACCTTTGACATATAGTTAGTCCTGTCCTTTTCAAGTATACATTATAATTACTCAAATTATTCAATAGCAAAAATAAGAAGAAATTGGTGGTAATTACAAGTTTTGTGGTTGATTGACTATATCAATGAATATGGTGTGCCTTTATGGCGCGTGTTTTTCAAGGTACTGGCTTTAAAATGGATATATCCAGCGAACCCACAATCACACTGAAAAATCAATAATTTTTTATTAAATGTTGCCTTCCCATTGCAATAGGGACATTTGGTGGTTAACATAGCCTCCACTCAATTATTATATAAATATATGATAATAAAACTATTTATACCCTGGCTGCTCATGTGCTGACTTGTGACAAGTTGTATGTCAAACCTCGGGAGTAACGGGAATACGGGAGTAGCGGGAGTAGCGAAGGTCTTAAGTCTAGGTCAAATCGATACTCCCGATATTCCCGCCTAAGATATTTCATTACTCAGCACTCCCGATACTCCCGAATATTAGCTCTCAATAACCATTTGCTAGCAATTTTTCAATAATGTTATTTAATTAGTATATAAATACCAGCAATAATAATATATATGAGGCGAATCCATTCTCCTAGAGTAATTATTAGATTGTTCTATAATAGTATTTATTTCAGGCGGTAATAACTTTGGCGAATAAGGTCTCGAAGATCCGGCGAAAGAGAGGTCATGAATTCGGCACTGCCCCAGTATTTTTAACCTCAGTGTGTACGATCTTAGGCGCAATAATGTTCTTGCGGTTCGGGTTTGCGGTCGGCAACCTAGGTCTGATTCAGGCGCTTTTCATATTAGTGATCGGTCATTTGATCGTCATTCCAACAGGTCTGGCAGTATCCGAGATCGCGACCAACCTAAAAGTCGGCGGCGGCGGGGAGTATTATATCATCAGCCGTTCATTTGGCACACGGATCGGTGCGTCTATAGGTGTGATGCTTCATGCATCTCAGGTTATCTCTATCGCATTTTATGTAATCGCATTTGCACTCATATTCAAATCGGCCTATTTCGCACCGTTCATTGATATTTTCGAAACCTACACGCCCCTTACATTTGATATAAGAATGGTAAGTTTGCCATTAGCTTTGGTATTATTCGGTGTGATTTTAAAACGAGGTGCAAATATCGGTATCCAGGCACTCTGGGTGATCTTCGCATTATTAATAGGTGCAGTCGCAATATTTTTATTTGGGGCTTTTGAGAACCCAAGTGTAGGAAATGACCTAACTGCCCAATCCGGGGATCCATTACCATTCGTTTTGGTATTTGCGATCTGTTTCCCTGCATTTACAGGGATGACTGCGGGGGTGGGTTTATCCGGCGATCTGAAAGACCCCAAGAAATCCATCCCGAACGGCATTTTACTCGCAATTTTAGCGGGTTTGATCATTTATATATTCGTGATGATCGGACTGTGGTGGAGCACACCTGTAGATGTTCTGGCTGACCCTGGTAATGAACTTATTATGGTCAATATTGCCGGTGATTATGGCGGCTACCTGCTCTTAATTGGGCTGGGCGCAGCCACAATCTCGTCGGCGATCGGCTCGATACTTATCGGCCCACGAACCCTGCAAGCTCTTGGCTCCGACAAGGTCTTTCCCAATAAAACAGTCAATAAATCGTTAGGTAAAGGTCACGGCAAGGCGAACGAACCCATAAATGCTACATTAATATCAAGTATGGTGGCGATCATCTTTATTTTGATCAGCGACCTCAATGCTGTTGCGCAAATCATCACAATGTTCTTCCTAATAACTTATGGAACGGTCTGCCTGATCTCGTTTCTCGAACATTTTGCTGGCAATCCCTCTTATAGACCCACATTCCGTACTAAATGGTATTTCTCGCTTCTTGGTGCGGTATTATCTTTCTTCATGATGTTCCAGATCCATTGGGCATATGCTATACTGGCACTTATTATTATGATGGCGATCCACTACAGCCTCAAGTATACCCATAAAGAGTCGCGGAGCATGGCGGTGATATTCCAGGGTGTAATGTTCCAAATTGGGCGGTGGATGAAGCTTGCACTCCAGAAATCGGAATCCAAACCCGACAAATTCAACTGGCGCCCATCGGTAATTGCCATCTCCAGCCATGCCGTCGAGCGAAGTGCACCTAAAGATCTGTTACGCTGGATCTCGCATCATTACGGTTTCGGAACGCTGATACATTATATTAAAGGCGTATTAAATAAGAAATCGGTCGCGAACTCGCGCAGGATCCAAAAGGAGCTGGTAGAACAGATCAATGTTAGCCAAGCGAATTATTCTGTAAGTACCGTAGTCTCGCCATCCCTCATCACCGCAGTCGCGCAGTCGGTGCAATTTTCAGGTATATCCGGGCTGGATAATAACACGATCCTATTCGAGTTCAATCAGAATAGAACAGAGGAATTGACCGAGATCGTCGACGGCTGTAAATTGGCGGAAGCCGTGGATTTCAATATTTGTGTACTGCGCTCAACAGAGCACAATTTCGGATATAAAGAGCGTATACATATCTGGATAACAGAACAAGATCTACGAAATGGCAATCTAATGATATTATTATCATTTATCGTCATGGAACACCCGGAATGGGCAGACAGTGAGATCACGATCTACACCGCATTCCCACAGGGTGAAGAAGAGATGCAGGTCGATAAGATCAAACGTTTGATCTCGCGTGGACGTTTACCAATTACAATAAAAAATGTTAAATCGTTCTCGTATAAGAACAAAAGGTATTATGATAAGTTGATCAACCGCAAATCTAAAAATGCAGATCTAGTGATCGTCGGCTTTACCCAGGAACAATTGGAAAAAGAGGGTGCCGAGTTATTCAAACAGCACAGAAAGCTTCAAGAGACCTTGTTTGTGATGGCGGGCGAAGATATTTTCATAACTTAGAAATATGCATTAGGTCTCGGCGCTCGGTTTCCACCTAGATTCCAATTAATACCACAACGACAAATATTAAAAATAAGATTGAAAGCGTCTTTTTAAATGAATATTTGGGTTTGGCATCTTTGATTTTGTTAACCGCTATCTCTTCAAAAATAATTTTTTATATCAAATAGTCAACCGCAATTACTGGAAATGTGTGAAAACCTTTGTAAAATATATGTGTGAATATTTAAAGTTCAAAAATCATAATATTATTGAAAGAATAATTAAAACAATAATATTGACAAATTTACCTTTCATTAATGATTGAATAATAAAGTAAATATTCAAGTTTTTGTTAAATACGGATTTGCTATTTGTATATATATTATAAGATTATTAATATTTATATTGAATAATAAAAAAGGTTAATCAAAAAATTATTTATAATAGTAACTGAATATACAGAATACTGAGGATTGTGAAGTTAAATATCTATCTCGGAATTTATTTAATCTTAAGAGGTATATTTATGAAAAAACGATGTGTTAATTCGTATAAGTTATTTCGCGTTATTTTATCGATTTTAGTTTTGTCAATACTGGTTTTTGGCTTTTTGCCTTTGACCACTATGGGGGCAACAATAACAGACTCAGACCCTGATGACGGTGCAACAAAAGTCGATATTGAAAAATGGATCATAGTTCGGTTCAACGCAACAATGGATACAGAATCCGTAGAAAAGAACCTAAAAATCTCACCTGATCTTGACCCTTATGGATATCGACTTGAATGGGCTGATGACGATACCGAACTTATCATCAAACCTAACTCTGCCTTTAAATATTCAGAAGAATATACAATTTCATTTGCGGGGGCTGAAGACACCCAAGGTAATTCTGTAAGCCCCAGTTCATTCAGTTTTAAAACCGAAGCGTCTCCCGGCGTTTTAGGTTTAATAACAGGCATGTTCTCTGACTTATGGAATAGTTTTCTAGAAATTCTACCCAATCTCGTACTTTTGATCATAGTTATAATTCTTGGCTATTTAGTAGCAAAATTAGCAAGTTTTGTCTTCTCAAAGACACTTAAAAAGCTCGGATTTGATAGGGCTATGGATAAAGTCGGCGTCGGCGAACAACTTAAGAGTTTTGGGCTGAAATCTGCTTCGAAATTTCTCGGAATATTTATTTTCTGGTTTATTTTTGTTATTGTTATTCAAATCGCTATCTCGGCGGTCGGTGTTCCAACTATTACAGATATTCTAGCTCCAATAGTTCTATTTATACCTAGAATCTTAATTGCTGCGATCATTATTTTGATTGGTCTTTATGTCGCAAATTTCATTGCTCAAAAAGTACTAGCACAACTCGGTAAAACCGAGATTGGTAAACAACTTAAGATTGTAGATAAAAAGACTAAAACCGCTGGCATCTCAATTGTCTGGATTGTCTCAATTTTCATTAAGATCTTCATTTTATTATTCTTCGTCGAGATCGCACTAGAAATTGTTAATATTGGCTTATTATCAGAATTCATCACACCAGTTTTACTTATAATGCCTTTAATATTACTGGCCTTATTCATTATACTAATTGGATTATTTGTAACAGAAATTATTAGTAAGGCAATCGTTAAGCTAATTAAAGAATTCCAAATCCACAAACTTATTCGACCTGTCGAAAAAACTATTGGAAGAAAAGGTATTATTCTGGATTTATTCATTTTTATTGTAAGAGTATTAGTAATGTTAATTTTTATTCAATTGGCAATAGGTGTCCTTAACCAAACCGGTGCGTTCAATCCACTTGCAGAATTAATCAATGTTATTATTCTGTGGATACCTAATGTATTCGCTGCCTTGATAATTATCCTTATCGGTTTCTGGGTCGCTGGATGGGCCCATAAAAAAGTTCTCGTGGCTGGAAAGAAAATGGATATACCATTTCCACAGACCACTGCTACTGCATTTAAATTCTTAATTATATACCTGGCAGGAGTTATGGCGATCGCCCAACTTGGATTTGAGGTACCTATACTTTATGTTGTCACCGCGATAGTTCTTGGTGCAATATTTATTGGTCTAGGTGCCGGATTTGCCTACGGGACAAAGGACCTCTTTGCCAATATAGGTGGGTATCTACAGAATAAAAAGATCCTTAAGGTCGGTCAACATGTTACTGTGGATGGTAAATATTCAGGTAAAATCAAGATCATCGGGAGATATACTACAACTCTTGTCGCTGATAATGGTGACCGGATCATCATCCCTAACGCACAATTGATGAAATCTGTGATTGTTGAAAGCCCTAGTGCAAGTCAAACTTAATTTAGTTACACAATACTTATTTAGCATAAGATTTACCCAAACCATATTAATTAATGCTTATTCTCCAGATTTTAGAATGACATTAAAAATCTCAAACCCCAATTTCAAAACGCAAACGAACAATTAGAAAAGGACGGTGCCGAGTTATTCAAGCAGCAGAGGAAGCTTCAAGAGACATTGTTTGTTATGGCTGGGGAAGATATTTTCATAACTTGAGTTTACAGTTTGTAGCTTTCAGTTTACAGTTTGTAGTCACCGCACCCACCCATTTAATTCAAGATCCAAAATCCCAATCTCAAATACTACCGCCACAACTTTATATTCGAATTGGAGATTGTAAATTTGAAATTTGGCTAAGGTTTCGGACTAAGGAGGGGGGTGGGGGACTACAAGCCGAAAACTACAAACTGAAAACTAGTGTCGCCGAACTACGAAACAGATAGGTAATTGCTAATAATGTACTTTAATTAAAATAGTTAGTAATTATCAATATACTTAAAACCTATAAATCCCATTATACTTGAAAAATCAGGCTCAGGGGGTTTTAATTTATTTAATTTTGGAGGTTTTAATAAGGGGTTTAGAACCATTCGATTTAGGAAAGCCAACCGCATTTTAATACCACTCGTAATTTTTTTTCTATTAGTTATAATTTTACCGTTTGGTTTAATTAATTCATCAAGTGCAGGTAGCGGTGAAGATTCTACACTTACGGGTTATATCTGGGATATTGCAGAGGATGCACCCGCCCAGGCTTACAATGTGAAGATCGAAGGTGAAAATTATCTTGGCAACACCACCCCAAGCACCCTGGTCCGTAAACTACTCATCGAGGCCGCGCGTGAGACCAAAGATATTTTAGATGAGCCGCGCCCGCATGTTATTATGACCGAATTGAAAGATTATGCAATAGTATATAAATTACGCGCCTATACAGAGAATGCTAAAGCCATGCTCAGAGTCAGAAGTAACCTTATAGCAAACATCCAGCACAAGTTCTACAGCCGCGGTGTCGAGATCCTGTCGCCCTGGTATATGGTGCGTCGCGAAGAGGGCGAACTTACCGAAGAAAAGATCGCAGATAGCTGGGCGAGCATGGATAAACGCGGCAAGGAGATCTTCGAGAAAGAGACCGAAGAGAAAATGGGCGATGGTTTCGAGCTTATGGATAAAATGATATCTTCCGGTAAATCCAAGAAATAAAGGGGAGGCAATAAAGTGGTAAAAGCAACAAAAAAAGGTATACCTCAAAAGTTACCAACCACAGGCAATAGAGTTGGTACAAAAACTAGCGTTTTGAAATATGGCTATCAAAAGTCTTTTTTAAAAATTGCAGTGGACGGGCTGACTTTAAGTATCGGCAAGAATAAAGAGGGGCTGTTTTATAAACGCAAATTGATGGAAGATGAAGTTGAAAAAATATTACTATCGACTGGCGGTAAGATCATTATTAATCCCGTTGAGCCAATGAACATCCCAAAACAGATAACCCATTATTTCCAGGTACAGTTTGAGAAACCGGTGATGGTCGGGCCGAAAAAAAGTAATAGTATTTTTCTCACTTTTCCGATCGAGATCGGTGTTTTTATCAGTGAGAACCGTAGATCTAAACTCATTGATGTGTTCTCGTTTGTGAAAAATAAATATACACTCTACGGCGACCCTAAAAGCGGTATGATATGCAGATACTGGAAGAGCAGGGTCTACCCTAAATTACCCAAGTTGGATCCAATTCATGAAGGCGTTTTAAAATTAACGATAAAAAATATGACAAATAGATGGATGGAGTTAACCAACGCAGTTTTTTATGGTTACGGCATGGAGATCTACTACAGCCAAGACCTGGTTTCGATGGTAACTACTATGAAAATAAAAAATAAACAGCTCGCCGAAACCGATGTTATCGATTCGCCCCTGAAAAAGGGTATGACGAGGTCGCTTGAGACTCTACCCCTGAAATTGATGCCACTTCCAGAGAAAAAAGTTTTCATGGAGGGTGGGCTATGAACTTCGAGCTGATGATTTTTGGCTACAATATTTTTGATATTATTTTAGCGCTGATAGTGCTGGTTGTCGGTGTTCTATTGGCTAAAGCAATCTCAATACGGATCCGAAGGCTGTTTAGAGATAAGATCGCCAAAGGCCCGCTCGAGGCGACTTCTAAAGTTATTTATTATATAATTATTCTATTTGCGGTCTTCGCAGCGTTACAGATCCTCGGAATAGATCTTGGCGGATTGTTGCTGGTGGGCGGGTTATTAGCTATCGCGATCGGATTTGCGAGCCAGAGTGTGATCAGTAACTTAATTGCCGGCATATTTCTCAGCTTTGACAAGCCAATGGAGATCGGTGATGCGGTTGATATCGACGGTACCTCAGGGGTAGTTGAGGAGATCAGAATTATGTCGACGCGCATCCGCACCTTTGACGGTGTATATACAAGACTCCCCAATGAAAAGGTCTTTAATGCCAATATTAAGGATTACAGTGCGAGAATAACACGAAGGTTCGAATATGATATAGGGATCAGATATAAAGACGACGCCGCCAAAGCCACCGAAGTTATAAAAAATATAATTGACGCGCAGCCACTTGCGCTTGTGAATCCAGGCCCGCATATCTTTGTAAGTAATCTTGGCGATAACTCTGTGATTTTTACGGTCCGTATCTGGGCACCTTCTTCGGATTGGTACGGTTTAAAAATGGAGCTGCTCTGGAAATTGAAAACCGCACTCGAGGAGAATGGCATCCAGATACCGTTCCCGCAGCGTGAACTGTGGCTTAAGGATGGATTATTGGTCGAAAGTCAAAGGTTGAAGGTCGAAAGTCCTGAGACACTATCTTAAAATATGGACCTTCAGACCTTAGACATATTGGCTGGAAAAGATGTTTCGGTGGAATTTACCGTAATAAATATTATTTTTTAACCGCAGAGTACGCTGAGGGCGCAGAAGTTATAAAAACTTCAGCACCCTATCTGCCCTCCGCGGTTTTAAAATTATATTCATTAAAAACACAAATTAAAATTTCGTAGAAAAATTATTATCTTGTTTTAATAATCCTTTTTATCCCAACCTTAATTTTGCCAAAGTTTAACAATAATCCTAATTTCAATCCTGTTGCTCTTAGATAATTATGCAGCTGTGCTTCATCAATTTCTGTTAATTTTTTTTGGGATTTGATTTCTACAATTATTTTATCATCTATCATGAAATCGGGTTTGTAACTTTGTTTCAATAGAATACCTTTATAATATATTTCAAGCTCTACTTGACTTTTAAACGGTATTTTCTTAAGATTAAATTCAATTTCAAGTGCTTCTTGATAAACAGCTTCTAAAAAACCCGTTCCAAGAGTTTTTTGTACTTCAATAGCACTTCCAATAATTTGACCGCTTAATTCTTTGTAAAGATAATCTTCAACTATTTCCATAATATCTCTCCCAAATTCTTATTCAATATTCATTAACCGCAGAGTACACTGAGGGCGCTGAAATCGAAAAGAGCCTTCAGCGTCCTCTGCGTACTCAGCAGTTTATTAAATTCACTATTTAATTACCACAGCATTATGATAACAGGAAGCAATAAAACGCCCATCGCATGCGACCTGCGTACACCGAGCGCCTGTGGCACCATCCCGACCGCAGTCGCCACCATCAGCACAAGTAACCCCATGAGACCGGTGAACATGAACACCATCACGAAAATGAACACAATGATCCCGATCACGATCTTGCGGTACGGCAATCTATCGAACACAACCGCGAATTTTTTGCCCATGTAGAGTGTAATGAAGAATGCGGAAACTGCACTGAAGATCGCGGCGATCAATAAATATACCAACGCTTGCGGCATAAGGATCGTATCCCACTGCTCGACCGATATCAACTGGTCGACCACGATCGCGGCACCGCTGCGCGGCCGCAGTATCAAGAATAGCGCGACGAGCACGAAGAACGCGTTGGCAGTATTGATTGCGCTCAGGGTGACGATGACCTGCTCGCGCTCCGGCTCTTTGCGAAATATCATCGCCACCACGGTCGCCACCCCCGCCGATAGCCCCGGCAGGAACCCGACGGTCGAGCCCGCGATCGAGCCTGTGATGACGGATTTGGAAGTCTGCCTGCTATTGAGCTCGGGGGGCGTTACAACTTGCTTCGGGATCTTGGGCGTGCCGTGTGCAGAAACCAATAGTGTGGCAACGCCAAATAAACCACTTAAGGCTGGAAATAGTACCGTTGCAGGCAGCCCGAACGGCGAGCTGACCTTGATATCCAATATAACCAGGCCGAAAATACCGGCGAGAAAGAACACAAAGATCGCCAGCCCCACCCCAAGAGATCTTGAAAAGGTAGATTCGGCTTTTAACCCGTTATTTTCTGTAACTGGAACGCCGCCATTCGCTACAACTTCAGATTGGGCCGGATCTTTAGCAGTCTCCGCATTTTGATATGGCACCTTTTTGTGCTCGGTAAAGATCATCAAGATGACTATGCCAATGAGAATATACACCATAACCTCTTTCAGAAATGAATACCCGTTAACCGGGTCGCCGATAATGAACCTGAACACTGCAAGAAACACCAGTGCCGAGATTATGGCACCGAAGCTGCCGACCGCCGAGAGGAACACGGCCTGGTAGCCTTTACCTTCGAGCAGCATCGAATGCGCGGGCAGTACCGACAATGCAGTATCGTCTTCCGGCGCGCCTAGAAAGGTCGAGGGTATGAAATCCAGGAATGTGTGGGTGATCGAGGTCGCGATTATCATAACGCAGACCAATAAAATTACGAAACCAACCGATATCCCGTATTCCGTTAGAAACAGCAGCCCGGCCACTAGCGCCGAGGAGGCTGATAATAGCATTAAGGCGATACTATTCACGTGTAACCCGGGGATCAGCCCGGTGAGCGTGCCAAAGCCGATGCCTATTAAGGTAAATAATAATACTAAGACTAGTTCGATCATATACTTTCCCCCTATTTGATTTTATATCGCTAATTAAATCCAAACTTCAAAATCCAAAATAAACCTAAAACCCCA
>CBDVCJ010000027.1:0-22051 GCA_965372445.1 uncultured Thermoplasmata archaeon
AATACCCGAGGTGTGTGCTTGAACTTCGTTCATTCCCACACTAGAGGCTGGAAGTAAGACGATAGAGTTAAATTTCTAGTTTCTATCTTCTATCCTCTAACTTCCTTTTAAATAACTTGCCATCTTGAATCTATAATCTCCAATCCTTAATACATAGACAATGTGTTCCCTGACCCCTAAGTTTCAAAACATCTAAATATAAACAATTGTATTTCCTTCATCCATCTCAAAATAAATTTTAGGGGAGGAGAATATGGCAGAAGTACCAGATAAGATAAAAACATGGCAGATGACCCAGCCTTGGCTGAAAGATCGTGAAACAGGCGAGACGACCGAAGGTAAAATAGAATTAGTTGAATTACCGGTACCTGAACTTCAAGAGGGTGATGTATTAGTAGAAGTTGCTGGTTGCGGGGTATGTCATACCGACCTGGGTTATTTTTATTCCGACGTCCCAACGGTAACCAAACCACCGCTAACCTTGGGCCATGAAATTTCCGGAACTGTTGTTGCAGGAAAAGACGACATGATAGGTAAAGAGGTTATTATTCCTGCTGTAATGCCGGACAATACCTGTGATATTTGTAAAATGGGCCGGGGTAATAGATGTCTGGCGCAGAAAATGCCGGGCAACAGCATGGGTGCATATGGCGGTTTCTCCAGTCACATAGTAGTGCCTGCGGAAGATTTGTGCGTGGTAGAAGATCGTAATGAATTCGAGCTCGCAGATCTTGCAGTAATTGCCGATGCAGCAACTACACCCTATCAAGCTTGCAAGCGTGCGGGCTTGAAGGGCGGTGAAAATGTCGTGGTCGTTGGGGTGACCGGCGGTGTGGGCGTGTATGTCGCGCAAATGGCGAAAGCGTTCGGAGCAAAGACCGTTGTCGGCATCGCACGGAACGAGGAGAAACTTCAACGTGCCTTGGAATATGGGGCAGATTTCGTTATTAACTCGACCGATAAAGATGCTAGAGCGGTCAAAGGCGAATTCAAGGCACTAACGAAAGAAAATGGCCTTCCCGGACACAGCTGGATCATTTTCGAAGTCGGTGGCTCGGCAATAACCCAAGCAATTGCACTCGAGCTGATCTCATTTGTCGGTAAAATGGTTGTGATCGGGTTCGGCATGCAGAAGAATGAATACAGCATTTCGAAGTTGATGGCGTTCGATGCAGAGATCATCGGTACCTGGGGCTGTTTACCAGAATATTATCCGCAAGTACTAAAATGGGTGATCGATGGCACGATCAAGATCGATCCGTTCCTGGAGAAGCGTCCAATGAGCACGATCCAGCAAGCCTTTAAAGAAGCCCACTCGGGCAATTTGATGAAAAGAATTGTGTTGACACCGGACTTTGACTGAACGATTAATATTAATATATTTAAAAGGCGAGAGGCGGAAGGCGAAAGACGAAAGCGTATTTTTTACTCTCGCCTATCGACTGTCGCTTTAAAAATCCAAGATGGATTTTTAATGCGAGGCAACTTGGCGTAGCAAGTTGCCGCAATCGTAAAAAAACCGAAGGGTTTTTTAGGGCGAGGTAACTTGGCGAAGCAAGTTACCGCAGGAGGCAATGATATTTCTTCCGTCCATCGCCTTTCCATATGTACTAATTCTACAGACTGAACTTCTCAATAAATATCTGCGGTACTTTGCATACGTTTTTATTTTCATCTGCTGTTAACATGGTAGTATAGCCCTCGGCAACCAAAACAAGTTCATCGTCTTCCTTGCGATAAATTTTATTTTCAATTTTGAAGCCTTTCTCCATAATTTCCGGGACACTAGTATGGATCTCCAACATATCTCCAAAAAAGGCAGGTTTTTTAAATTCACAATGAGTCTCAACTATCGGAAGTCTAAGATCATAAGGCAAGTCCAATTCACGGAACATTTCTATTCTACCGACCTCGAAATAAACCAAGAAATTTGCATAATACACGATACCTGCCGCATCGGTTTCAGCGTAACGAACACGGATTTCTGTTTTATATATCTTCACCATATTTGTACCTTCAATAATGAAAAACTCGAAGTTACAAAAGCCAAGTACCAAACAAATCCCAAAACCCAAAACGTAGTTTGTTTGGAACTTGGAATTTGAAGCTTATTTGGAATTTGTAATTTGGTACTTGGAATTTTGCAAATAAAGCCAAATAATTATTCTTCCGGTGGCTTCGGTTTAGCTAACACTTGCTCGAACATCTCATCGTCCTGATACACGGATTGGGCGATTAATTGCCTGTACTTGATGAAGTCTATTGTATCTTTACCGGTTATTTTCTTAGTATTAAATGCATGGAACCCTAAGAACGCCTCGCCCGCCATATTAGCTGCAAGCCAATGGCGATTGTAGTTCTTCGAATAATCCCAGAAGAATTTCTTTTTCGCCCTGATACTGTCGATGGTCTTTATCAAACATCCTGGAAAGAGGTTGGTAAATGTCCATATTATCTTATTTACCTCTTTATCTAGCCGCTCGAAATCGGTTTGTGATTCTTTTACTAAAGCTCGGGCCTCTTTGAATGCATCGCCGGTTTTGAATTCCCCATAAACTATCTCACCATCATCGACATATTTATCCGTGATCACCTGCGGGTTCCTGATCCATTTGTCGCCATCTTTGATCACGGGTACCGCTTTGGATATGAAACCAAGTCTCAACATTTTATATGAAGACCACATCTCACAGCTTATACAGTTCCACATCGCATTTTCGATACCAAGATACCATGGCAAGAAATCACTTGACCCGCCATCGGGTGCCGAACCGTGTCTTGGACCGGCCTGACCGAATATTGCAAGATCAGAACTTACTGCGATATCAGCCGCCATCCCGATCTCCTGGCCGCCTGCGATCCTCATACCGTTGACCCTGCATATCACTGGTTTTTTACAGAACAAAATAGAATCAACCATATGATTGAAGAGCTCCATATATTCACCATACTCATTTGGTCTATTGCTGTAGAATTCTGCATATTCTTTGGTATTGCCACCTGTACAGAACGCTTTATCTTCTGCACCAGTGAACACCACTGCCACAACAGTTCGATCCAACGATGCGTTATGAAAACCTGCAATTACACCCTTCACCATTTCGGTGGTATATGAATTATATTGACGGGGGTTATTGAGTGTTATCCATGCCGAAAATAAACCCTCAACTTCATTCCCTTCCAGGTCTAATATCGGTTTCTTTTCATACATCGTACATGGTGGTTCGGTCCCAAAATAATCCTTGCCCTTAAACAATTCATGGTCTTTGACCTCATCGTCACGCGGTAACCAATCTAATGCCATATTTTTCACCTACCTCTTTTTTTCTTCAAATTATATCGATCTTTGAGTGGAGTTGCTATTGATAAATCCAAAATCCAAATTTCAAAATCCAAAACAAACCCAAAACCCCAACTTTGAAAAAGCCGAAGGGTTTTTCAATGCGAGGCAACTTGGCGAAGCAAGTTGCTGTAGACCCAAATAAATTTTTGGGATTTGGTGATTGGGATTTTATTGGTAGTATTGGTAGTATTTGGATTTGGGATTTAAACTAGCATTATAAACTTAAGCAACTCCTCCTCCCCAAAGGATATTTTTCGTATCCGATTGGGATTTCGGGAATAGGATTAAATGTTTATAAATTTTTAGCACACTCAACTTAATAATCATCTATTTAAATTTTGAACATTATACCTATTTAAGCTAAGGGGAATATTAATGCCTTCGCCAATTGTAGGATTAGCTGTTCTAATGATGGTAGTTATAATCATCTTAGTAATGAGCGGTATACGCGTGATCCAACCTTATGAAGAAGGTTTATGGATCGTACTAGGTAATTATAAGAAAAAATTACGGCCGGGTTTTCACTTTGTTCATCCTTTAATATCAGCGGTAATAAAAGTGGATATGCGCTCACTATCGTTAGACCTACCTTCCCAGGAGTTCGTATTTGGTGATGATCATATAATTACACTTCGTCCTATTGTGACCTTAAGGGTAATCGATTCCCAAAAAGCCTATTTTGAAGTCAATAATTATAAATCGGGTGTATTATCTTTAACCCAAAGTATATTGAATTCGATTTTAACCGAAATTAATTTTAGAGAATTTAAGAAAAATCAAGATGAGCTTGAAGCACAAATAATATCTGCATTAAATCAAGAATGTAAAGTCTGGGGTGTAAAGATCGAGAAGATAAAATTAGGACAATTCCAATTAATAGGTTGGGGTAAAAAAAGTAAAACCGAAATTGAGAACCGAAAAATATCACTCAGATTGCGAGATCTAATGAATAACCAAACTGAACAATTCGGTGTGAGAGTTGAAGTAATAGAGTTTCAGTAAACTAATATTGAGGCATAAAATGGCAAATGAATTGTTGGTACTACTTATGCTAATCATTGTGATTATAACGATCGCATTTTTAGTCAGCAGTGTAACGATCATCCAACCCTATGAGCAAGGTATTGTAATTGTATCTGGCAAATTCCAAAGGATAATTGGACCCGGTTTTCAAATGGTTTTTCCAATAATCTCGAAAGTAATAAGAATAGACTTGCGCGTACAAACTCTCGAAATACCGATGCAGGAGTTGCGTACGAGCACAGGAAAAGATTTCGATAAAAATGTAATTGTATATTTTAAAGTGGTCGACCCTGAGAAAGCCTACTTTGGGGTTGAAAATTATCGAAATGAATTGAGATCAATTGCACAGAAAATAATATCATCTGAAATAAGCACGTTAAAATAATGCAAGGTTCGAGATTCTAGTTTACAATACTTTTCAAATAAGTTTGTGGTTTTCTGTTTACAGTTTGTAGTCACCCCTATCCCCTCAATTGGTCAAAATAGTGACTTTCTTTTATGCCGATATAAATGGGGAGAGGGGTGGTAACCTACAAACCGAAAACTACAAACTGAAAACTTCACAATAGAACTACTCGAATCCGAAATCCGAAATCTAGAATCTATTCCCAATCCTTCGCCTCAGTAAAACCGATATTTATTTATCCCAATCTCACTATTATCCAATGGTTGTGATCTAATGGGAGGCAATATTTGTCCAATTGATTTTAGGTACGGCCGTGACCCGATGAAACAGATCTTTACCGAGGAAAACAGGTTGCAAAAATATCTCGATGTCGAGGCAGCACTAGCGCGTGCGCACAGTAAAATGGGCAACATACCTGATGATTCTGCGTCGGAAATAACAAACAAAGCCACGATCGAATGTGTAAAATTATCACGGGTTACAGAACTTGAAGCCGATACCAAACATGATGTTATGGCGGTCGTGCGTGCACTTGCCGAACAATGTGAAGGCGGAGCGGACAAATACGTTCACCTTGGAGCTACATCTTATGATATTGTTGATACCGCAATTGCACTGCAATTCCAAGAGGCGACTGGAATTATTATGGAGGACTTGAAAGATCTACAAAATACACTTCTAGAGCTTGCCGCTAAACATAAAGATACTATTATGATCGGTCGTACTCACGGTCAATTCGCATTACCAATGACATTCGGCTTAAAGATCGCGGTTTTTGCGATGGAGATCTCCAGACATATTATTCGTCTCGAAGAATGTATACCACGAATTTGCGTTGGCAAAATGTCAGGCGCCGTTGGTACAGGGGCGTCTTATGGCGAAAGTGCGCTGGAGCTCCAGGAGCGCGTGATGGATGAGCTCAACCTGATCGCCGACGAGGCCTCAACCCAGATCGTTACCCGCGATCGCCATATCGAATTCATTTCGTTATTGGCAAATATTGCAACTTCGCTCGAGAAATTTGCGACCGAGATCCGCAATCTCCAAAGGAGCGAGATAATGGAAGTCGCCGAAGCGTTCGATGTGAAGAAGCAGGTCGGCAGCTCAACGATGGCACATAAAAAGAATCCGATAACTTCTGAAAATGTATCCGGGCTGGCCCGCATCATAAGAGCATTTATTGTGCCAACCTATGAGAATGCGATCCAGTGGCACGAGCGCGATCTTGCCAATTCCTCGGCCGAGCGTTTTATAATCCCACATACCTGTATTTTGATCGACGACCTTTTGAATAAAATGACGGCGGTCTTTCAAAACCTTGCGGTTTATCCCGAGAACATGCTGCGCAATCTCGAGCTCTCGAATGGCGTGATCATGGCGGAACCTGTGATGATCGTATTAGTGGATAAAGGCATGGCACGCGACGAGGCCTACAAGCTTGTAAGAGAATGCGCGCTCGAGGCCGGTGACAAAAACCTGGAGTTCGGGGCGGTGCTGAAGGGCAATGAGACAATAAAAACTAAATTGGACCCCGATGAACTTGAAGCGGCCTTGGATCCCCGCAACTATTTAGGGAGCTCATTAAAGATCGTTGAAAATATCATAGCAAAATTGAAATCATGATACTGAAAAAAAGGGTTGGTGTTTGGTTTGTTCAACCGACCGCGAACGTTATTAACCCAATTATTATTGCTATTATAAATACAGTAAATAGAATTATCAATAAATGTACATGCGGTCCCCAAGCTTCATCTTGTAGTATCTCGGAAAAGCTTCGTTCTCGAAACATCCCGATCATTTCACCGATCGAAAAATCAGGCGGCTCCTCAGGGATGGGTTGGTCTGGAATATAGATACTATCTGAATCTGCAGTTGCTTTTGGATCTAAAGGTTTGACCTCGACCAAATCGTCATCAGACGCCATTGGAATACCAATACGTGAATGAATACTGTAGTATTAAAATTTTGTTATCTTGATTTTATTTGTCAATTGTAGCCATTTTTGCGATGTTGGATGTGGGCACTTCGCCTGCGGCTCGCTTATAGTATATGGTTTATTTAAATTCCAAGGCACAAGAACCAAGAACCAAACAAGTTCCAAAATCCAAAATTAGGGGTCTGCGGCAATGAACTTCGTTCATTACCTCGCCCTAAAAAACCCTATGGCTTTTTTACGGAAGGAGTTAGGGTAATTTACTTTTAATTAATAAGGATTAGAGATTTCTTTCGGAAGGGCGAAAGGCGATAGTTGCTTTTGTCTATCGTCTATCGTCTTTCCGTAGGCTTCCTCAATCCTAACTCCTAACATTGGGGTTTTTATGCCCACATACCACACCCCAAACACCTCATCTCTCGACAGATCAATAGAACATTAAATTAAAGTATTAGCAAAACAATAAACCACCCGTCGTGATCGTAGTGATTAGCATCTGTAATCTTGCGTATATTGCCTGTATAATTCTTGTAATTATATTGTTGTACGAGCTAAGAAAATATTTAATTGTCAACCGTCAATTGAATGTCATAGATGCAACCAAAGAACGACAAAGGAGACTGGAGGAGAGCCGTGAAAGAGTGTTCGGCTCGGAGAAGACCGTAGATACCGTCCCACCTTCACGCCCGCGCGAGCTGCCGCGCAGACGCGGTCGTAATAGGGGTAGAAAAAGTTCAAGTGACTTGCCGCCATTCCCACCACCGCCACCCGGCCACCAAAGGCGTCGAAGGCGAGTACCACCACCTGAAGATGAATACTTTGAAGATGAAGAGATATTATACTGAAAAATACTTACAAGAGGCACCAGAATGAGACAAAGAGGCCATAGTACGAAAAGATTTATAACAAATTTAGTCTACAATAAACTATATAGAAAGAAATATCCGTTTTTTGGATCACTCGAGGTAACCCGTAAATGTAATTCAAAATGTGTGTTCTGTCCCATCGGAAATGAAAAAGCAAAAATCAAAGAAGGTGAGGTAGGGACAGAAGAAATGAAAAAGGTCTTTGACCAATTTGCCGAGCTAAATATACTGGCAGTATCGTTTCTGGGGGGCGAGCCATTTTTAAGAAAAGACGTGTTCGATATTGCAGAATATGGCGGTGACCTGGGTATAATCACCCAAGTTAGCACCAACGGGCTCAATCTTGCCGAGAAGGTCGACCGCGCAACTTCGGCGTTCGATGTGATCGTGGTGTCTTTAGATACTTTGGACCCCGAGAAATACAAATACCTGCGTGGTGTTGACAAATACGAGAAGGTTATCGAAGGCATAAAAGCAGCTCAGGCAATATCGGAAGAAAACAGATGTAATATATTGCTCAATACTGTTGTGAGCTCGAAAAATATTGAGGATATCCCAGATGTTATAAAATATTCTGTTAAATTAGGTGTGAAAGGTATTATGATCGATTTCGCGACCTTCCATGATTACTGGGTCGATACCGTTGATGAAAAAACATCGAGGTATAACCCAACCGAACTTGATTGGCGAAATGAAAAAGAAGCGACAAAAGCACTAATAAAAAAAATGATCAAAATGAAAAAAGAATATCCGATCCTGACCTCGCGTTCATATCTGAAAACTTTTCTCACCGAGGATTTTAATTATGATTGTTACCCTTATTTATTTTGTTGTGTGCGCAAAGAAGGTGACGTTGCGATACCGTGCTGGGATTCGAAGATCACGAAATATTACGATATCATAAATACCTATAATCTAAAAGAGCTCTGGTTTTCCGATGAGGTCAAGGCGCTGCGCAAAGAGGTCGAAGATTGTAGGGATTGTTATATGCACTGCATAGTAGAGCCGAGCAAGGTGCTGGGTGCGACCTCGCGCAACCTTAAGGATCTGATGGAATGGGTCGTGACGTTCCAAAGAAGTAAAACGGTTTAGAGTGGTAGACGGGGCATTGCTTTAACAACAAATCTTTTTAATTGTAATATTCGGAATATTAGTTCGGCAAAGGCCACTAGTTAATAATCCCCGCTTATTAACATTAATATTTATCAGAACTAATCAATAGAAATTTATATATATTTTTACAACATTCTCAATTGTTAAGTCGAAGTGAGGTAATTGTATGAATGCAAAATTTAAATCAATAGTCTTAGTCAGTATTTTAGTTCTAGCCGGTTTTGTGATGGTCTGGAATTTCAGCCCTAAGAATGTGAATGTAAACGCTGCTGCGCTTTATGTAGGCGGTGGCGGCCCCGGTAATTATACCACGATCCAAGATGCGATTAATGCTTCGAGCAATGGAGATACAGTTTATGTTTATAGCGGGTTCTATAACGAAAATATCACCATTGATAAAAGCATAGATATTGTCGGCAATGGTACTTTAAACACCACGATTAATGCCACCGGAAGTGAAACTGTCATAAATGTCACTGCCGATTGGGTCAATATCACTGGGATCAAGATAATCAATAGTGGCAGCAGTGAATTAAATTTTGATGCTGGTATAAAACTTAACAATGTCAAATACAATAAAATTGAAGACTGCAATATTTCCAATAATCTTTATGGAATATATATAGTGGATTCTGATAATTGTACATTAAAAAATAATGAAGTTTACAATACCACTCATACTGGTATCCATATTGAAACCAGTGATGATTGCACCTTAATAGATAATAATGTTTCGTTCAGCAACCAAGGTATTAATCAGTGGCAATATGCAGGCGTACACTTTGATAACTCGAACGAAAATACTATCGAGAACAATCTTATGCACAACAACCCATATTATGGTCTAAGATTTTCTAATAGCCATTCCAACCTGATATTTATCAACGACATTATTTTCAATTGCGGCGACGAAGCCGGAATTTTAATAGAGTGGTCGGATTACAATGAGATATTAAATAATAATATCTCAAATAACACAGATGTTGGAATATATATAACCGTATCTTTCCACACCAATATCTTCAACAATACGTTAATCGGAAATGTTGGCCCCGGCATGCAGATCTGGAGCTCGGATTACACTGAAGTAATCAATAATACTGTCATCAATAACGGCGGGGATGGTATTTATGTTTCGGATTGTGACAACAGTGATATTATGGATAATGATATTATCAATAGTAGCTCATATGGTCTATTTGTAAGGGGTGACGATTGCAATATAATTAATAATAATGTTTCTGAAGGCGTTGATCATGGAATATACCTATTCTTATCATCTAATTGTGATATCCAAGATAATGAAGTTCATTTGAATGAAAATGCTGGAATATATATCGATAATTCGAACCACATTAATATTACTGATAACAATGTGACTTCTAATAATAAAGGGACAACACCCTGGAATAATGCTGGGATGTATATTAGAGATAATTCACATAATAATACTTTGATTAATAATTATATCACAAACAATTCGTATTATGGTGTAAGAATATTAAATAGTGTAGATAATTCTATTATCCTAAACGAGATCGTTCATAACTGCGGTGGCGAATCAGGAATCTACTTACAAAATGCAGATTCCAATGAGTTCATTAATAACAACGTTTCCAACAATACGGGAAATGGTTTTACGATCGAAGATTCGGATTCAAATGTTTTTATTAACAACACGATAGATGGAAATAATGAATTCATAGTTGCAAACGGAGGAATAGGTTTTTGGAATAGTCATAATAACTGGTGGGACAATAATTCCATTAAGAACAATGGCGGTGTCGGGATCTACATGTCAGCGAGTTATGGCAATATGTTCACGAACTGCACAATTAATGGTTCAACAGTTGAAGATGCAAGATCTTCGAATTCTAATTTCATTCTACTGAACTGCACATTTGATAAAAATAAATTCGCCCAAACAGGTAGTGGAACGATTACAGTACAATATTATCACACATTATTTACTTATGACTGGGCTACAGTTAATGAAGATGCCGGTGGGGTTGGAGCTGCTACACTTTGGATCAATAACAGCGGTGACCCGACACATATTTATGACAGACTTACAAATGCCAATGGCTATATTTATTGGGTCAACCTCACAGCCTACATTTATGACGGTACATTTAATTATTCAATGCAGGACATGCAATTTCATGCAACTAAAACAGGTTATTCCGAAGGAATCAATATTACAAATGCATCCGCCGCAAATTTCTTGATCAAGATCTACATGGTCGATCCGTTCGAACCTATGTTATATGATGTTAGCATGGTGCCTGATGAAAATATAACTAAAACCAACCCCACGCTTGTCAAAGCTAAGATCGAGGAAGATAACCTTCTATTTGTTGGCATGATGTTCATGCACAATTCGGGCCAATCCGCCACCGAAGAATATTATGATATTGTCGCTTATATTTTCGAAAATGACCCGAGAATAACACTTCAGGCAGGTCCTGGAAATCTTACCTATTTTAATGGTACGTTTGACGGCACCTCTAATGGCGGCTGGGCAGACGATGGCGTGAACCGCACATGGGTGCCGTTCATGTACACGCCGGACCCGACGGTCATGGGCTTTAATTGTATCTATAAAAATGACTCCAACCCAACAGGAACCCCCGCTTTCGCAATGTTCTACGCCGGAAACGGTACCTTTAGGGGCTTACATTTTGATAATGGTGAAAATCTTGATCCCTATCAAATGGGCAATAACGATATAATAGAATATACAACAATGAGATTCGTTTTTGATATAAATACCGGCAACATGGTGAACATGTATAGTGACTTTGTAATTTCCGGATTCAATGCACTCGGCACATCTGTTGAATGGTATAACAAGACCCCGAGCGGGCGCTACAAGATGTTGTTGATGGCGAGCGACAGGAGTGACAATAGCGGCGGGTACTTGGGTTCGTTGACCGTGGATAATACCGGCCCGGATAATATCGTGATTTCGGCTACACCATTATATGTAACAAATACCACGAAGGGCATGGTGACCCTTGAGGCAACAACTACCAGTATTGACGGGCAGAACGCGACATTTTACACATCTCCTGACGGTGTGAACTGGCAGTTTCTGTATTTTGATGACGATGGAGGTGACGGATGGAAGTATACCTTCGACAGCACACTAAGCCCGGATCAAGAGGTCTATTTCAAAGTTATAATGAACGATACCTGGGGGAATGTTAACGAGTCCAAACCCTTTTATCTAATTATCGATAACACCCCACCTGACATAATGATCACTGATCCCGCCCTGCCAGATCTTGTATTAAACGGTAGTATCTCGCTTGTGGCAACTACAGTCGCTGATGACGTTGAATGGTGCCGGTTCGAATATAAAATAGGTGCCCAAGATTGGACATTACTATATCTTGATGACAACGGCACCGACGGCTGGTCGTACCTTATGGATTCTACCGCGTTCGATGATGGAAATTACACTATAAGAGCCACAATGGGTGACCGAGCAAATAACACTAATGTTTCTTTGATAACATTGGTAGTTGATAATACAGCACCGAACATAACATTAATTACACCCTACAGCGGATCTTATATCAGTAAAGATACCGAACTAAGGGTAAATGTTGACGAAATTAATATGGATTTTGTTGAATTTTCGAATGCGGATGGCAGCACAGTCTGGCCTCTCTATTACATTGATTCTGATGGAAGTGATGGGTGGAGCATGAATATTAGCATAAATGAACCTGAGCCAGGCCATTATATATTGCTGATATTTGCTCAAGATCTAGCTGGAAACAATGCAACAACATTATGGGAGGTTAATATTGACACTCAGGCTCCTGATGTGTCATTCAATTTCCCAAATGATGGAGATTATTTAGCCGGTACAGTCACGATAAACACAACCGCATCTGACACCTCATCTGGAATTGACTATGCGGTGATCATTTACGATGACGGCATTAGCACAGCCGAGATCTACAATTCCACACCTTCTGCAGATACATTTGAAACCGTTTGGGATACTACTTCTTATGATGACGGTGACGCTACCTTGACACTAATTTCTATGGATATTGCGGGCTTGATGAGCCTGACCAGCATCACTGTCACCCTAGATAATACCGCTCCGCTGGCAGATGCGGGTGACGATGTTAATATCGATGCCGGGACCGAGCTTGAGTTCAATGGTAATGGAAGCTCGGATAATCTTGGAATACTCAGCTATGAATGGAACTTTACTTATGATGGTGCAAACCAGACCCTAACCGGTTTGACATCGACATTTACTTTCGATATTGTTGGTGATTTTGAAGTCACTCTTACTGTCACCGACATGGCAGGTAACGCGGCGACGGACACAATGACTGTGCATGTGATCTCAGCTGTTGAACTGCCAATTGTGGATAATACTGACCCCCAGGATGGCGCTACCGATGTGCCAATTACAAGTGCGGTAGTGATCACTTTTAGCCTCGCAATGGATAATTCAACTGTAGAAGCTGCTTTAGACATATCTCCAACTGTTGGATACACCGTATCCTGGAATGGGGATTACACAGTGCTCACTATTGATTTCACAACCGATTTGGAGCTTTTCACAACGTATACCGTTACCATAGGTACAGATGCAATGGCAACTAATGGCGGTTTGTTACAAAATACCCCATTTGCAATTTCATTTACAACAGGATTGCCAAATACCAGGCCAATTTTGACCCTAGGCACGATCTCACCAACCTCAGGTGACATAGACACAATGTTCACCTTTTCCGTCCATTACTACGATGCCGATGGCGACCCACCGGATTCAATTACGGTTGTGATCGACGGTGTGGAACACGATATGACATTAGCTGATGGCGATGCTGATGATGGAACCTACGAGTATAAAGCCAAACTTGCCGAAGGCCCCCACACCTATTATTTCACTGCTAATGACGGTACTAATGATGCCGTTTCGGGTGATACAACCCCAACAACAACTGCAGATGCAGCTGGTACCCCGACGATCTCAAAGGCAGAGGATAAGGAAGCAGGTTTCGAAGATTGGATGCTATATTTGATTCTGATAATCGTAGTAATTATAATAATTGTAATATTATTGTTTGCAATGAGCCGCCGTAAACCCGCCGAGGAAGAGCTATTGGCCGATGAGGAAGAGGAATTAGCAGCCGATACAGAGCTCGAAGGTATGGAAGATAAGGGGCTTGATGAAAAAGCTGCAGAAGACAAGAGTGAAAAGGAAAGTGAAAGTGCTGAAGACGAAGGCGGGTTTGAATGTCCGACCTGCGGCGCAAGTCTCGCGAAAGGCGATACGGTCTGCCCGGAATGCGGCGAACAGTTCGATGACGAAGATTAAATGACCAATATATTAAGTACAGCAGGAGATGGGAAACGACCCCCACCCCCCGTTTCAAACCGCAGAGAGCGCAGAAGACGCTGAATATTGTGGATTTAGAGGTCAATTTTTCAATATATTACAGTTTGTAGTGAAAAAATAACACGGATAACACAGATTCGACGGATTTAGGATGTTACTAATATCAAAGGCCTAAGAAGTGACAAAGTATCAAAGTGACTAAGTTGCAAAGTGTTTACCTTCGTTAGGTGGCAATTAGGAACTTTGTCACTCTGTCACTTAATCACTTTGTCACGTTACAAGCAATAGAATAATCCGTGTTGATCCGCCGTATCCGTTGAATCCGTGTACTATAATGAACAATAAGTAAAATAAATCCAACAAGTTCAGCGGTCTCAGCGAACTCAGCGGTTTAAATTGGGGTGGGGGGATTTCATTCCCCATTCCCGATGAACAGAAATTTATATATGCCTCAACCACATTTCCCATCCTTAGTCCTAGAGGAGGCTTTTTATGAATGTTAAATTAAAATCAGCGTTAGTAATTAGTATATTAGTCTTAGCAGGATTTGTATTGCTATGGAATTTTGGATCGGAGAATGTGAATGTACAGGGCGCTCCTTTATATGTCGGCTCGGATTCGAACTATAAAACGATCCAAGACGCCGTTGATAACGCGGTCTCGGGCGATACGATCTATGTGAAAAACGACACTTATTACGAAAGTGTAACAATAAATACGAATGACATTGACCTTATTGGGAACAGTACTACAGATTGTAAGATCATGTATTATTATAACGGCTCCAGTACCAGTGATTTTGCTGCTGGGATCAATATTACTGCGGACGATGTAACTGTATCAGGGTTTAATATCAGTGTCTCGGGAAATTACACTTATGGAATTCATGCATATAACAGCTATAATATAATAGTCGATAATAATAACATTTCAACCACCGGTCCAAATAATGGTGATGGTATATATTTTAATGCCATATGGGATAGTAAAATTGAAAATAATAATATTACTACCTCAGGTTATTATAGCCATGGAATTCATTTTTATGGACCAGTATGTAGCAATAATGACATAATTAATAATAATATTACAATTTTAGAAACAAATTCTATTGGTATTCAATTTTGGTCTGGCCCCAATAAAAATACTATTTCTGGCAATACATTGAATATTTTTGAGTATAGCGCCTATGGTATTAATATGAATCTTGGCTGTGAAAATAATGATTTTATAGATAATACAATTACCACATTTGGGGATTATGGGTATGGAATAGTACTCGGGCAATGCAATAAAAATAATTTTACTGACAACACAATAGACACTTTTGGACCGGATGCAAGGGGTATTCATTTAAGTTTTTCAGACCAAAACAATCTAACCGACAACACAATTACGACGATGAATGATAGTGCATATGCTATTTCATTATCATCATCTTCCGATTGCAGAATAATCACTAACACAATCAATGTATCGGGACCTAATGCCTTTGGAATTTGGACTGATAAATCATCTTTTAATAATATTATTGGGAACGAAGTCAACACCTCGGGAAATAGCGGGTACGGTATTTATCTAAAAGGGATATCAAAAAACAATAATGTAACTGATAATACGGTAGATATCAACGAGGATTACGGGATTGGCATTTATATTTGGCAATCATTCCGAAATAATATCACATTCAATACCATAAATGCAACTGTATTATATGGATTTGGCATTTTCATACAGGATTCTATAGAAAACAATGTGACTGGTAATTTTATAAATACTACGGGTGTAAATGGATATGGCATTGGTTTAGAATCGTCTGCAAATAATAACGATATAGTAGATAATACGATCAATACATCCGGAGTTGATTCGTATGGAATTTATTTGGATCAATCCAATGATAATTATATAAATGATAATAAAATAAATACAACTGGGGATGGTGGGGATGGAATTTATTTTAATGGTGCAGCATGTACTAATAATGATATAATTAATAATAATATCACAACTTTTGAATCTTATACGCATGGTATCAATTTCAGGTCCGGTCCTAATAAAAATACTCTTTTCGGAAACACATTTAACATTTATGGATTAGGTGCGATAGGCATTTTAATATCCATGGGCAGTGATGAGAATGAAATAATAAATAATACAATAACCACTTATTATAATAAATATACGTTTGGCATTTATCTGGGTCAATCTGACGATAATAATGTTACATTAAACACAATAAGAACTTATGGAGATGATGGATATGGCTTTGTAATTGAAGATTCTAACTATAACAATATAATCACTAATACGGTCAATACGTCAGGAAATAGTGGATTTGGAATGTTTTTAGATGTATCTGCAAATAATAATGATATAGTAGATAATACGATCAAAACCACGGGTACAATGGGGTACGGCATATATATACATGATAATTCCAACAATAATAATATTACAGATAACAAAATAAATACCTCAGGACTGAACGGTTATGGTATTCGTGTAAGAGAATCAGCCAATAATACAATAATAAATAACTTCGTCAATACATCTGGAATAAATGGAATTAGTTTATATCTTGAACAATCTTCAAATGTTGAACTTATTGACAACACAATAAATACTTTGGGTGATCTTGGGAGTGGCATTTATTTAGATGACTACGCAAATAATAATACCATAACAGACAACACAATAAATACTTCAGGCCAGACCGCACCCGGTATTTATTTATATCAAAATATAAAATATAACGATCTTATAGGCAACACGATCAACACTATTGGGCAGTGGGGGTTCGGCATTTATCTACAAACATGGTGTCATAACAACGATCTTATTGGCAACACAATCAACACCTCTGGGTTAGCTGCAAATGCCATAAATATTCAGGAATCCTTAAATACTAATCTTGCAGACAACACAATTTATACATCTGGCCCGTCCAGTCATGGAATTAGCCTAGTTACAAATTCAAATAATACTGCAATATTAAATTGTAATTTTACTGTATTAGGATCAAATTCATATGGAATATTTCTAGATGGGTATATTGCCAATGCTGTAGATTCCATATTTTCGTCAATGAGTGATGATGATATTCATATTAGAAAGAACAGCAATTTTACTGTGATTAACTGTACTTTTTCTGATTTGGATGCCACAATCGATAGTGGTGGTGTGCTACAGGTCAAGAATTATCTAGACATCCAAACTTATTATGATGGTGGAGTTACTCCAATTTTAGGGGCGGACGTGGTGGTTGAAGATAATAGTGTAAGTGTGTATAGTTCTACAGGTTATGGTGGCACTGATGCGCAGACAGATGCATCTGGTCGAGTTGAAGATCTTACAATTACAGATAGATGGTATTTATACCGCAACTCTGCAACAGAGAATGTCACTAATGTGAAGGTAAAAAAGACAGTTGATGCAACCTGGGAAGAATCACGAGATGTCAATATGAGCACATCACACACCGAAGTTTTCATAGCAACCGACATCTCAGCACCGATCGTGCCTCTAAACTTGAATGCGACTTCTGTACTCGGTGGCGATGCCATCAATGTCACCTGGAATGTTAGCACCGACGATACCGTAAACTACGAACTATGGTGGAAAGACCCGGATACTGGGATTTGGGTGAAAATTACTAATATTACCCAACCAACGAACTGGTATGTTTGGGCACCGAATAGTTTGGTGAACGGTTCGAAATATTATTTCAGATTACGCGCATGGGATGAAATGGATCTGGCCTCGGAGTTTACAGAAACCTTTGAAGTGGTCCACTGGGATCATCTTGCACCTTCAGCACCCACTAACCTCGCCGCCGATACCCTTACCGAGAACTCGATACAGCTTACCTGGGGCCTGTCCGGCGATACGGATCTGGCCGGCAGCTGGGTTTATATGAATGTTACCGGCTCGGGAATAATAGGACCATACTACAGGATTGCAGTTGTGAATTTATCTGCCAGTGGATATATTGTTACGGGTCTTGCAGAAAATGAGACCTATTACTTCCTCATCAAATGTGTCGACGAGGCCAACAACACCTCACCCGGCTCGAACATAGCCCAGAATACGACCTTGAACATTCCGCCGCTCAAACCAATTCTTGATTCTTTACCACCATTGACAAATAACCCGAAATTGAATGTCACTGGCACAACAGAACCTGACATCAATGTCGAAATTTACAATAATGGCGATCTTGCAGGGTCGGGTTCTGCTAATATCACCGGTGCATTCAAGATCGAAATCACGCTCGAAGAAAGCCAAAATGCGATCACTGCAAAGGCGATAGATAATGCAAATAATCCAAGCGGCTTCACTTCACCGGCAATAGACGTGATTTTGGATACCGTTGCACCTATTGTGAGTTTGGATGTTTTTGTGGATTACACTAAAAATCCGACTTTGGATGTGACTGGTAGCACCGAAAATAATTCTATAGTATACATTTACAATAATGACAATTTAGCTGCAATTGGAAATGCAAACATTACCGGCAAATTTGATATCCAGATCACACTGGTCGAGAATGAAAATATGATTCATGCTAATGCATTGGACCCGGCGAAAAACAACGGCAGCAATTCAACTGCCCAACGCATAATTTTAGATCTCAAGAATCCGGTGGCAGATGCTGGTGCGGATCTTAATATTACAGTTGGCGACACGGTAAATTTCGATGGTACCGGTTCAACAGATAATTGGGGCATTGTGAACTATACCTGGAACTTCACCTATGATGACATATCAATCAAATTATACGGCGAAAAACCCACATTTAAATTTGATATTGTAGGTACTAATGTCGTAACCTTGACGTTAACGGATGTGGTGGGTAATATTGGTACCGATACTCTAACTGTAACTGTCTCATCAGTCGAATTACCAGACACAGAACCGCCAATTGCGGATGCCGGCCCAGATCAAACCGTAGATGCAGGTACGACCGTGACCTTCGACGGATCGGGATCGACGGATAATGATGCAATTTCCAGCTATAACTGGACATTCAGCTATGACGAGAATTTGATCACTTTAAATGGCGTAATTTCAACATATAAATTTGATATCCCCGGTGATTATCTTGTCACTTTAACAGTTTTCGATTTCGCTACACCTCAAAATTCTGGTATTGATACCTTATGGGTGAATGTGACTGCAATAGTCGATAACGATGTCGATGATGACGGTATGGATGACGTTTGGGAAACTGATAACGGGTTAGATCCAACCGACCCCAGTGACGCTACCGGTGATCCGGATAATGACGACCTGACAAATCTTGAAGAGTTCCAGGAAGATACAGACCCGAACGATTCTGATACAGATAATGATGGTCTACCTGACGGATGGGAGGTCGATAATGATCTCGACCCGTTAGATGATGGTACGACAGATGTTATTAATGGTCCCGAAGGTGACCCTGATGATGACGGGTTTTCCAACCTCGACGAATATAATAAAGGTACAGATCCACGGGATTCTGCCAGTAAACCTGAAAAGAAAGATGATGAAGATAATATGATGCTTTACCTGATCATAATAATCATTATTATCGTAATAATTGTTTTACTTGCAGTAGCAATGAGCCGTCGTAAACCCACCGAGGACGAGCTATTAGCCGCCGAGGAAGAGGAATTAGCAGCCGATACAGAGCTCGAAGGTATGGAAGATAAGGGGCTTGATGAAAAAGCTGCAGAAGACAAGAGTGAAAAGGAAAGTGAAAGTGCTGAAGACGAAGGCGGGTTTGAATGTCCGACCTGCGGCGCAAGTCTCGCGAAAGGCGATACGGTCTGCCCGGAATGCGGCGAACAGTTCGATGACGAAGATTAAATGACCAATATATTAAGTACAGCAGGAGATGGGAAACGACCCCCACCCCCCGTTTCAAACCGCAGAGAGCGCAGAAGACGCTGAATATTGTGGATTTAGAGGTCAATTTTTCAATATATTACAGTTTGTAGTGAAAAAATAACACGGATAACACAGATTCGACGGATTTAGGATGTTACTAATATCAAAGGCCTAAGAAGTGACAAAGTATCAAAGTGACTAAGTTGCAAAGTGTTTACCTTCGTTAGGTGGCAATTAGGAACTTTGTCACTCTGTCACTTAATCACTTTGTCACGTTACAAGCAATAGAATAATCCGTGTTGATCCGCCGTATCCGTTGAATCCGTGTACTATAATGAACAATAAGTAAAATAAATCCAACAAGTTCAGCGGTCTCAGCGAACTCAGCGGTTTAAATTGGGGTGGGGGGATTTCATTCCCCATTCCCGAATTTTATATAGAAATATTTTTAACTTCCAAAACCATTGACCTCAAGCAGCAAAACTGGGAGGTTGTTTTATGAATTCAAAACTTAAATCGTTATTAGCAGTGAGTATATTAGTACTAGCCGGCTTCGTGATGCTATGGAATTTTGGAACTAAGGATGTGAATGTGCAAGGTGCGACTTTATATGTGGGCTCGGATTCGGCGTATAAAACAATTCAAGAGGCAGTTGATAATGCAACTTCCGGTGATACGATCTACGTGAAAAATGAGACATATTATGAGTCCGTATTAGTGAATAAATCTAATATCGAGTTAATTGGTAATAGTACTACAGATTGTAAAATTATCCATTCTTACACAGGTACAAGTACCTTTGATTATGCTGCAGGGATCAATATTACTGCAGATGATGTGAATATAACCGGTTTTAATATTAGCGTTTCGGGAAGTTATACATATGGTATTTTTTTAAAATTCTACATAGACAATATAAACATTATAAGCAATCATATTACCACAACAGGTAACTATGGGCATGGAATTTATTTATATTTTTATTCGGATTATAATAATATTAATGACAACATAATAAATACCGCTGGGGGTGATGGGTACGGTATTTATTTATATAGCTCTTCGAATAATAACAACCTAACAGGCAACACGATCAATACCACGGGACAGAATGGGCACGGCATTTATTTATATAGCTCTTCGAATAATAACAATCTAACAGGCAACACAATTAATACCACGGGGGGGAGTGGGTACGGCATTAATTTACATACATCTTCAAATAATAACAATCTAACAGGAAACACGATCAATACCTCTGGTGATAATGGGCGCGGCATTTATTTAAACCATAATTCAAATAATAATAATCTAACAGACAACACAATTAATATATCTGGGACTAGTGGGTTGGGCATTTGGCTACGCGATAATTCAAATAATAACAACCTAACAGGCAACACGATCAATACCACTGGGCAGTCTGGGCTCGGCATTACATTATATCTATCTTCAAATAACAATATAACAGGTAACACGATCAATACCACTGGGATTAGTGGGCACGGCATTTATCTACGGGAATCTTCAAATAATGATTTAATAGGCAACATAATAAATACCTCAGGATCTGGGGACGGTATCTATCTACGGACATATTCAGATAATAACAACCTTACAAATAACATAATCAACGCCTCTGGATTTGGTGGGAAAGGCATTAATTTAGACCTTAGTTTAAATAATAACCTTACAAATAACGTAATCAACACCTCTGGAGATAGTGCGCCTGGAATTATTTTTGACGAATCTTCAAATAATAATCTAACTGGCAACATAATCAACACCTTTGGAAAAACGGGGGCCGGCATTTATTTATGGGGTTCTTCTAATAACAACAACATTACAGGCAACATAATCAATACTACTGGTCAGCTTTATAGCAACGGCATAAATTTAGGTCAATATTCAAATTATAATAACTGTACAAATAACATAATCAATACCACTGGAGATTATGCGTACGGTATTTCTTTATATCGATCTTCAAATAATGATTTAATAGGCAACACAATTAATACCTCTGGACAGGATGGGTACGGCATTTATCTACGCGATAATTCAAATAATAACAATCTAACAGGCAACACAATCAACACCTCTGGGCAGGATGGATACG
>CBDVCJ010000028.1:0-21963 GCA_965372445.1 uncultured Thermoplasmata archaeon
TTTATCTAATAATTCAGCGCCTTCAGCGTCCTCTGCGGTTTAAAATGAGGGGGGCCCCGAATCCCGGTTCCCGCGCTCCCGGTATCAGGTAAAAGTAAAAAATCATATGCCATCCGTCGGCGGCGGTTGCGGCGTTGGTACCTGAGCACCTCCAATGACTTCTTGTTCTAATTTAACGCGAAGTTCTTTATAGGTGGTCAGATCAATTTCTTTTCTAAGTAGGTGTTCTTCCAATAAATTCAGTTTCTCTTCGGTCGAGATCTCTTCTGGAACTGTTTCCTGGCCAAGTTCTGGCGATGATGGTGACGGCGTATCTGATGTGACGGTCTGTGCCGGCGGTAATTGCGGCGCTACTGTGGGCTGCACCAACTGCGGCGTCGGTAAAGGACTGATCGTGGGACTGACCGCCGACCTTAATACAGGCGATAATACCCCAGGCACGGCTGTGGGGCCGCTTACCGCCGCACTAAGTCGCGGCACCTCACCAGGTTGCAAAATAATGTCCGGCAGTAATACCGGCGCTCCCTCACCTGGCGCGGCGATGCCCTCCGCTGCAACTGCCTCATCTAATTTGTGTTTACGTCTTTGGGCAATTAATGCGATGGCAATTAAAAATAAGATAATTCCAATAAAAAGCACGGTCCAGACAATGAGCTCGATCCAATCTTCTTTTTTAGACGTGACTGTGGGTTCTTCAATTGCTTTGGGCTCAATTTTTACATTGATCCTGTGTGTATCGTTGACGGTTTTGCCACCCCAAAATGAACTGACATGGACAGTGATATTGAACTCACCAGTTTGTGAATCCTCAGGTAATGTTATCAGTAATTGCAAGAGCGATGAGTTATCTCGGTCCAATATAATATTGCCAATATTGGTAAATTTTACATGATCGTTAATTAAACTAGCATCCAATTCAGGAATATAAATATCCCTTACGTTACCTTTATTAGTTACAGTAAGATTACAAAACTCTTGGTCTGATTGGTTCATTTTTAGGTATTCGATACCCATGATTTCTACTTTATAATATGGTATGAAATCCAATTGCACCGTAAACGACCAAATGCCGTCCTTGCATATGCCCATTACTTGTCCAGAGATGGGTATTACGGACCAGTAATAGGTAACGCCATCTTCCAGGTCTGACCACTTTAATTTTGTAGCGGTGAATTCAGATGCGATAATTTCGTTCACCGCAGGTTCGGTATCGAAATAAACAAAATATTCAAGATCATCATAAGACGTATTTCCATTCCAGATAAGTTCGATGCTTGTGGAATTTATTATACTGTTATTATATGGTGAAGTTAAAGTTATTGCCGGAGGCGGGATTGGTGGTTCAACATAGATCGCGACCGTAAACGTCCAGATCTTATCTGGGTCCCAATAACCTTCATCAACTCCATCATAAGGTATCACGGTCCAATAATAATTGCCGTCTTCGAGATATATACTGAAAGATGTCACGGTCTGGTCGTTCGACACCAACGTCCGGGGCGGGTTAACATCATCAAGATACACATCGTAAGATTCAATTGCGCTATCAACATCAAATCCAATGGTCCAAGTTAATTTCACGGTCGTAGTTGTTATTATTGAGTTGTTCACAGGTGATATAAGCTCGACTGTTGGCGGATCGTTCACAGGGGTGATAATAATTAGAAATGAAGTGTTGGAACCTGCCCAGCCATCATTCGCATTTAGTTTAATTATCGCCTCGCCAATATAATTTTCTACGATCGGTTCAGCAAAAACCGAACGATCAGTAATTTCTACCAATATATTTGTTGGATTGTCATTAGAAATTAAATAATAAGTGATATTTCCAATGACATCATCACAATCATAAATATATCCATCCAGATCAACAATGTTGGTGCGGCTCGAATCTTCATCGATGTAAATGTCATCAATAAGCGTCCATACTGGCGGGTCATTAACCTCAGTTACCGTGACCTTAAACGCATTGGAATTGACCGATAGCCCACCCTCGTCGGTGCACTTCAATCTAAAGGTCTCTGAGCCCGACCAATTTATGGTCGGCGTGGTAAAATCTAAGAATATACCGTCGATACTGGCATCTATATGTGTATCATCCGATTCGTAGATGATCTCGAACAACAATCTGTCATCAGATGTCCAGACATCATCAAAATAATCACCCAAATTTATCAGGTTGTCGGCGTCGGTATCTTCCGGGAACGCCCGATCCGAAGGTATATTTGTAGTCAGTCGTGGCGGGTCGGGCTTCCAAAATAGCGACCAGTTATGGAGCAATGGTGAATTTAAACCTTCACTTGATAGATTTGCTTGGAGCTTGATATTGGTATGTTTGAGCGTATCTATTGTACTTAGATCAATTGACGTGCCGGTCCGCTCAGAAAAACCTGGGAGCGGTTGGATTGTTGTGCTGTTCAGGACGGATACATTGATGTAGGTATCACTAGGCTCGGTCTTACCGATAGAAAACCTATCCCATACGTTATTCGTGGGGATCGTGATTGGGTTGGAGGTGAGTGTACCGTTTTTATACCTCGCAGAACCTTCAAGCTGATAGATCTTGGGCGCTTTTACACCATCGCTTGTTAAATAAACTCTAATGGTAAAATCGGAATCAATATCTGTAAAAGAACCAGTAGTCAGGTCATCCTCGAAAATAGTGAACGGTGAAAGTGCATTATTATCAATATCAGTTTCATAAGTGGCCTTAACTATATCATCAACCAGCCATACGACCTTATCGATCTCCGACGCACCCGCCGCCAATCCTGAGTAGGTTATTGTGGTGTTCTCGAGGTGCTGATAATCGGGGATGCTCAGAGGCGCGGATTCCCAAATCGCGGAATATTGAAATTTAACGGCTATCAGATCGTCATACCACCCATATGAGTCGGGGTTAACCGGTTCAGACCATGCATCTCCATTGCCGATCAGCACGGTATTTGCAGAGGTTGCTGGGTTGCGAAAATTCGCGTCATCAACAATAAGAAAATCATTATATGCGCCGCCGTCGATGTATACATCATATTGTTGATAGGTAAAGTCTAAAACCGTTTCGATCTTATACCAAACCTTAAATGAATAAAGATATCCCGTATCAATTTTATTGCCACCATCATAATAGGACAAATGAAAAGCGCCATAAAACTGGAGATCCGATATCAGTGTATCCCCATTATACGCCCGCAGATATAAAAAAGGATTACTGGGACCATCCGCACGGATATATGTGGAGATCGTTGTGTAGGTTCCAATGTTCTGCTCTGCTCTTAACCTATCAAACGCATTTGTAGCATTAAACCTTACACTTGAACTGCCCGTCACTTGCTGCCCGGTATCGATCTTGGCACTGGCGGTGGTCGAAGTCGCCTCTTTTATAACGACCCAGTTCGGGTCATAGACATCTAGATCCTGCTCATCAATACCTTCAAAATTGTCGGTGAATACAGTGTTATTAGCAACTATATGTATTTCATCTAGGGGCACGGAGGGATTGTCTGAATTGGTTTCAATATAATATTTTTTGCCGGCATCGAAATCTGCGGTGGTGGTGATCATAAACAAATCCGTTGAATTTAATTTTACATCACTATCACTAATATTAATGCTCTCTTGAAATTCGATATTGCTGTCATTATCAAAAGAATCGGTCCAGCCATTTCTCTCAGCACCGCTTCTAGCCGTTGAGCAATTAATATTGTTTATTGTCTGGCCTAGCCATTCAATACTTTCCACATTATTCTGTAATTTCGGGGGGGTACTGCCTATAATAAAATTATTGCCATTAAACATAAAACTTATCAATATCCAAAAAATGATCATTAGTACAAATGAACTTTTTAGTTTTTTCAAGATCCATTACCTCCTGTTATATTATCATTTTTTAACTGCAATTCCTCTGAAGTATCACATTTGATACATGACGCACTGCCATTCGGATTGTTGATCAATATCGAATTACATTTCGGACATTTATTCTGCAGTTCCGTATCCGTATCCGAATCCGAAGATGATTGATCTTCATCGAGGTCGGTAGCCAACGGCTCTTGAACGGGTTCCGTAACCGCTTCTGATGGTGCCGGCGGCAGCCGGGGTTGACCTTGGGATAACTGGACATCTATTGCAGTTTGATATTTCGTGCGGAGTTCCAGATAGGTACCCTGGTCTATATCGCCATTCAGAAATCGTTCTTCCAGTAATTTTAGCTTTACTTCGTTCGATAATTTCTGACTTTGCCATTGTTGAGCCTGACCCGCATCACCAATCCCTAATTGGGCCGGTGGCAATTGAGGCCGAACTTCTGGCTGGGCAATTTGCGGTACCGGCGGCGGACTGGTACTTCCCGCAGTTACACCCAGGGTCGGGATGGGTGGCGCGGCTTGACCCACCGTACCTAATTGAGGTGCTGCACCTTGTGCCGAAACCAACTCTAAGGACGGGACACCACCTTCCATTGCGCGCTCTTGAGCCACGGGTTCGGCTTTAAGCTTTTTACGTTTGCGTATCAATGCCGCCACTACAATTCCAATAATGATCATTAGAATGATGATCAACCAAATCGCAAGCAAAACAATATTTGATCTTGTATCATCTTTTATTTCCACAACGAGCTCGGGTTCAATATCAACATGAATGACCTTTGAATCGTTGACCGCGTCACCACCGTAAAACGATGTTGCGGTGATCGTCAGGTTAAAATCGTTTATTGGTGTATCCTCAGATAAAGAAAATAATATCTGCTGTGTTTCTGAACCGGGCGGTGGCAATGCAATATCATTTAAATTGCCGAATTCGACATATTCGATCAGATCATCAACATTCATTTTTATGATATAGATGTCATTGACATTACCATCATTCCTCAAAGTGACATTAAGCGTAGTGCTATCCCCAGGCTTTAGGGTCAAATAATTCGTTCCTACCGTTAAATTCACACCATAATATGGAAAAAAGCCCAGATCGATAATGAAGCTGTACGGGTCGGATAGACATATACCACCCTTTGGAATGACCTTCCAGTAATATCTCTTATGATTTTCCAGCTCGTTCTCCAATGTAAATGAAGTGGTAGTTAATCCGGTTTGTAATATTGTTTGGGGGTCTGGGTTATCATCAATAAAAATCGTGTATGTTATTAAGTTTGTGCCGTCATAATCTAAGATCCAATCTAAGGTCGGGGTTAAGGTATTTACAGTGCTTTCATCCAAGGGTGTCAATAATGTTACTTTTGGGGTTAAAATGGTCAATATGCTGTTGACATGGATCGTAATATCGGATCGTGTCGCGGTTCCACCGTCTTTATCTATTAAGCTCAAGCGGATCTCATCTTCGCCAGTGACATTATCCCAAGGTACAATATACAGGATGTTTCCGGGTTCAATAATTAAAACTGCCTGAAACAGGGTCGTATCAACTGTGGATTGATCGACCATCCAGCTCAGATCTTCCACATCATCTTCAATATCCGACCCAAATGGCGTGAGGTCCAGATTTTCGGCATAAAACCCAATTTCCAAGTCATCTAGATCTTCTGTTATTATTGGCAAATTATTCTGAACTTCAAATGCATCTTCAACAGTCATCCATTCAGAATAATCATAATCAGAATCCTTGAAATTAACCCTGAGCCCGTACATGCCAAGATCGGCTGTGGGGGGCGGGGTGAAGGTTGTACGCCACCGCTCATTTTGAAAACTTAACTCGTCAAGCTCCAGCCAGTCGCCGGTTGGTAGTTTATATTCTATTCCACATAACAATGAACCTTCCAGGTCCTCAATATCCGATCCGTTCACAAAAATAGCGAGCGAATTATTTCTCAATACTTCCGATCTAGAGATTTGGAGATCTACTACATTAGGTACATTATTCAATACCCTAAACGAGTTATTTAACTCCACCCAATCGCATGAAAGCACTTCCGCATCTTCGAATCGAACTCGTAGATCATAGCTTCCCAAGCTCGAATTGGCATCGGTACTGAATTCGGCCTTCCAGCGAAAATACGCGTCGGAATATTTCATAGTCAGATCAGACCAACTACTATCTATATCTTGTTTATACTGTAAGAACGGGGTAAGCATAGCTTCAAAGGTTTCATGGTCAGTACTATTAATGAATATGAACAACGACTCGGTTCTATTTAATGCATTATCCGATAATCCAATATCAATGACCTTTGGTGGGGTATTATAGATTAACAACGAATCATTTCGATATAACCACCTGCTGTAATTCCCATCGGAGTCATTAAACCTCGCCCTGAAATCATAATCCCCAAAAGGCACATCAAAATGACACGTAAAATTACATTCCCATCTATTTTGAAAGTATTTTGGTGTATCTAAATATGTTGTGTTCCAGTCCTGCTCGTTGGGAACCCTATATTCTACCTCGATCGTTAAATTCATTTCCGGTTCCTCGACATCAGAACTATTGATCCATAACGAGATGCGATCGCCAAATATCGCTAAATTCGTGGAGAGTGTTAAATTTTCTATTACCGGGTTATTATTTTTTACGATAAAGGAATCATTTAAATAACGCCATTTTGTGAAGGCCATTTTTGTATCATTTAGCTTAACTCTGAGATCATATGCTCCTAAGGTTGCATTTAGGGGCGGTATAAAACTTATTTCCCAACTTGAATTATTATAGTGGGGGGTTGAAAAATATTGTGTGCCCCACCCAACCTCGCCAGGCGCACAAAATTCGAAATGAGGTTGAAGCTCGGGCTCGATATCATATGTATGGTTGCCATTAGCATAAACGCTCAAAGAATCTGTTCGATAAACATATGGCGCCGAAACCCCAAGATCTTTAACATAGAACCTCGTTAAATTCAAGTTAAATGCAAAAATATCTTTATTGCCGTTGTAAGTAGGATCATACGCATTTTGGGTCTTGGGAAAATCGATCGAGATCGTGTAGCCGGTTGTATATACATTACCTTTGGTATCGATCGCAATGCCGGATACGCTGTCTTCATTGCTGCCGCCAAAAAAGGTCGAATATAGCAACGATGAACCGGTCGGATCTAATTTAAACACAAAACCGTCCCAATTGCCATTATGTATAGTATCATATGACCCTAGTGTGGTTGGAAAATCAGTTGAGATCGTCGGGCCGCTCACATAAATGTTACCATTAGCATCAATAGCGATCCCCGCACCCCACTGCGACACCCCTCCGCCTACAAATGTCGAATACACAAGATCGCTCGAGCCTGAACCTGACGGGTTCAATTTCAGTACATAAACGTCAATACCACCGTTCTGGCTCGTATCATAAGCCCCGGAAGTGAACGGGAAATCCGTCGATTCCGTGAACCCAGTTATATACACAATGTCATTGGTGTCGAGTTTGATATCATAACCATAATCATTATCATTCCCGCCTATGAATGTCGAATAGATAAGATCGCTCGAGCCTGAACCGGCCGGGTTCAATATTGTAATAAAAGCATCGCCTTCGCCATTATATGAAGCATCATAAGCCCCGGCTTTGGTTGGATAGCCACTGGACCAGGTCTCACCGGTAATATATGCTTTGCCCGAGCCATCGACGGTGATGCCTTTGCCTTTGTCATGATTGCCGTGACCGCCAATAAACGTAGAATACATAAGCGACGACCCCGTCGCATCCAACTTGCAAAAGCAGGCGTCTACCCACCCAGGATCCCAACTCGAATCAAATGCGCCCGGCGAGATCGGGAAACTGCTCGACCATGTATCACCAGTGATATAGATATTATTGCTGGAGTCGAGCGCAATGTCATTGCCATTGTCTCCATTACCACCCCCAATGAACGTAGAAAATAGGAGCAACGCACCCATTTGGTTCAATTTTAATACAAAGATATCAAAATTATTGTTATGGGTGTCATCGTAGGCGCCCGGCGTGCTGGGAAAATTCGACGAGATCGTTGAACCCGTTATATATGCATTGCCGCTCGGATCGATCTCGAGTGCAGTGCCTTCGTCGTTAATACTTCCTCCAATGAATGTGGAATACATAAGTGTTGAAGCTATCGGATCGATTTTCAGTACGAATACATCCATTAGTCCATTATAGGTCGTGTCATTTGCATTTGTTGTGTTGGGATAATCTATTGAATTAGTGCTGCCGGTGATATAGATATGGCCATTGGGGCCGATCTCTATGTCGTTCCCATAATCATCATTACTACCACCAATATATGTAGAATATATTAGGATCGGGTCAATGATCAGCGGTTTATTGCTGTCGAAATCATCTGTAATTTCAAATCCAAAACGTGTGGTATCGAATATTCTGAATTTACCGTCAATCTCATTTTTTACAGCTTGGGGCTCTTGATAAATAAACAGCTCAGAATCTATAATATCTCCCAATGGTGTATTAACTACAAGATCCCCAAAAGGGTCAACAAATACTTTTTGGGCGCCTTCGTATCGAAACATTATATCATTTGGATCTCCGCCAGGCTGCACGATAAGATCGTACTTCAGGCCTTGATCTGTTGAATAATATCTCAGATCAATATTGTCATACAGGTTCTCATATACTATTTCCTTATAATTAGCGACATTGGTATACCATTTCGATGGATCGTTGCCGTAAAAGAAATTACTTCTATGGGCTAACAGCTCAGCACCTTTTGGTTCGGCCTTATTACATCCTTCGAACTTCAATTTTAATACAACACTCCTGTCAGACTCCCGACCCCCCGACTCCCGACTCCTTGACTCCATTATCTTAAATACCACACTATCCTCTAAAAACCAAATCCCCTTGCCCTGAATATAGAATCGAACCAACTCGTTTCGGACTTGACCCTGGTTTTGGGTAACGTGATCGCCAAAGTTATTATTTTTTTTATTGATCCTGGGGTATTCTAATTGGTGTTGGATTGACGCTTCTATTGTATTGCCAGGTTCTACTGCTGGACCTTTCGAAGTGATCGGTGCTTCGGCTCCAAATAAAAAGCCGGTAGATATCAACATAAAACTAATTGCAGCGATCAAAATCCCATTTATATTGATTTTATTATTAGGTCTAACCCCTGAAGTCATAGTAATGTTTGCTTCCCCCAATTATTTCAAATTGTCTGAATATATTTAATTGAATATTATCGTTATATATATATAATATTTGCCTTATTATTTATGATTATCACTCAGGAGTTAGGATTTGGGTTTGATTGTCAATTGTTATGAGTCAGGGCTCAGGACATCGGACTCAGGTGCCACCGGTAGGCGGCAGTCGCGGTTGGGGTGGCGGTATCTGAGCACCAGCGCCCTCCTGCTCAAATTTTCTGCGAAGCTCTTTATAGGTAGCCAGGTCGATCTCGCCCTTAAGTAACCGTTCATCCAATAATTTCAATTTCTCGGCCTTGGATAATTCCTTCTCGGGTTTTGGCGGGACCTGAGGTGGCGTTGAAACGAATGGGCGGGGCTGTACCGGGATTGGTGCTGGCACTGGTACGGGTGCTACGGGTGTTACCGTAACTTGCGTCACCTGCGGTAATTGCGGTGTGGCTGGTACTCTGGCGATCTGCGGTACTGTAGGTTGAAGCATGGTCGTGGTGACCACGGGTTTTAAGGCCGGTGGCGCGGTCACCGTACCTGCCGCGCCCAGCCGCGGCACCTCGCCCGGTTTGGATACAATATCGGGTAACAGTACCTGCCCTCCAACGGTGGGTTTGGTGATGCCCTCGGCTTTGAGTGCTGCTTCCATCTTTTGGCGACGCTTTTTCGTGACCACTGCAATTGCGATCAAAATAACAACCACTATTATTATAAGTGCCAACCACAAAAATAGATTTGAATCACTTTTATCTTTGGTTACTGGTTCAGATGGCGGAAGCGCTTTGGGCTCGACTTTTAACAGGACTTGATGGGTATCGTTAATAGTTTTACCACCCCAGAAGGACGATACCGACACTGAAATGTTATGATAGCCCGTAGCGGCATCTTCAGGCAGCGAGATCAGAACCGATAATAGCGTTGATTCGCCCGGGTCTAATATTATGTTTCCCAACTTATGAAATTTCACATCTCGACTTAATGTTCCAGCCTCTAGTTCCGGGGTGAAAATATCTTTGATATTTCCCTCATTTGTGACCGTAAGATTGCAAAATCGTGATTCGGATTGATTCATAATTAGATTTTTTACGCCATTTAATTCAACATTATAGATCGGAATAAAATCCAATTGCACTGTGAACGACCATATGCCGTCCTCACAAAGCCCCATTAACGATCCTGAGACCGGTATCACAGTCCAATAATAGGTGCCGCCGTCCGTAAGATCGGAGATGACGAAGCTGGTAGCAGTAATTTCGAACCCCACGATCTTGTTCGGGGCGGCTTCGGTGTCAAAATAAACTAGATACCTTAGATCAGTAAAAGAAAGGTTACTATTCCAAAACAATTCTATGCTGTCTGTATTAATAATAGTCTCATCATACGGCGAAGCTAATGTGATCGTTGGGGCGGGGGTTGGCGGGTCTTCTTCGGTGATGATCGTGAACGACCAGATCTTATCTGCATCCCATATGCCTTCATCGTTACCATCAAATGGTAGAACCGTCCAATAATAAGTACCATCTTCGAGTTGGATAGTAAATGAGGTTACAGTTTGGTCATTCGAGATCAAAGTTTGGGGTGGGCTGACCTCATCCAGATAAACATCATAAGAAACAATTGCACTATCCACGTCGAACCCTTCGCTCCAGGTAAGTTTGATCGTTGAGGTTGTAAAGATCGCGGTATCTGCTGGCGACAATAGCTCAACGATGGGCAGGTCGTTCAAGGGGTCGACAATAATAAGGATCGTAGTATTCGCAGACGCGTACCCGTCATACGCACGGATCTTGATGATGGCGTCACCATAAAAATTTTCTATTAATGGTTTGGAATATACCACTTTATTCTGGATCTGTACCAGGATATTTGTCGGGTTATTATTGGAAGCTACAGAATATGAAATATTGGCCACAACATCATCGACATCGAAAATATATTTATCTAACTCAACGATCTTTGTGAGTTCCGAATCCTCATCAATGTGAAAGAAGTCAATTGGCGTCCATTCCGGGGGATCATTAACCTCGGTGACAGTGACCTTAAACTCGTTTGAATTTACTGATAAGCCCCCCTCATCCGTGCATTTGACCTTAAAGATCTCATAACCGGACCAATTTATTGTTGGGGTGTTAAAGTCCAGATATGTGCCATCAACTTTTGCATTTATGTGTGCATAATCAGATTCATAGATCACCTGGAATTTCAATTTGTTATCCGGCGTCCATTCATCATCAAAGTAATCTGCCAGGTTAATTAGATCGTCGGCGTTCGTATCTTCAGCAAAGGCCCAATTAGAGGGTATGTTCATCGTAAGTTCGGGGTGGTCCGAGCTCCATGCAACACCCCATTCATGAAGCACCGGTGGATTAAACGCACTCATCCAAAAATCAGCTTGTAACTTTATTGTTGGGTGAGCACTTACATCTATCGCAGCCAGGTCTATTGAGGTTTCGACCAGATCTGTCAGGTCCTGGAATGGTTGGTTGGTTGCGCCGTCAAGAACTGAAATGTTAAGATACGTCGTTGCTGGCTCGGTTTTATCTAAGGTAAGCTCATCCCAAACATAATTCGTCTGCGCGGAGATCGGGGTGGAGATCAATGTGCCGGTTCTACTTATCTGAGTGCCGTCAATTTGTTTTATTACCGGTGTCGTGCTGCCATCGCTCGTCAAATAGAGCTTGATCCTAAAATCGGCATCAATATTTTTGAACGAGCCCGAAGTTAGATCGGATTCTGTTATGGTATGTGGTGAAAGTCCGTCATTAACTATATTTGTTTCATAAGTTGCTTTAGCAATATCATTAACCACCCATTCAATCCTATCGATCTCGGAAACGCCTGAGGCTAAACTTGAAAATGTTAAGGTTGTATCTTTTACGTAATAATCAAGCGGCTGGGTTTGGGCGGCCGAGCGCCATGTAGCTGAAGTGCGGTAGCTATCTAGATTAACGTTATCATAAAATGTATATGAGTTACTATCTGCCCAACCATCATGATTTCCAAATTTTATGCCGTCCACAGAATTTGCTGGGTTCATAAAATTTGCATCGTTAACAATATGAAAATTATTGTAGCTGCCGCCATCGATAATTACATCATATACTTGATTATCGAAATCAATTAACATTTTTACTTTATACCATGTTCCAAAAGAATATTTATAACCTGGAGTTATAGTTGTAGCGCCATTTTTATATTTAAAATCATTATTATTGTATAGGAAAAAAAGAGCAACATTTGTGTTGCCATTCATTGCATAAACGAGTAATGATGGATAATTCGGTCCCGGAACCATAACATAGACACTAATAATTCCATATTCTCCTGTATTTCTAAGTGCATTAATTCGGTTATTTGCACCTTTTGCAAAGAACCTCAAACTGGAACTACCCGAGTTCTTTTCATCGGTATCGATCTTGGCGTTGGCAACGCCATTTTTTGATATGACCCAATTACTGTCATATGAAGTTAAGTCGGTCTCATCGACACCTTCGAATAATTCGGTATAGATCGTATTATCCGCAACAATTCGTATCTCATCTTGAGGCAGAGTGGGGTTATCGGTGCGGGTTTCAATATTGTCTTTTAAACCACTATCAAAATCAGCGGTGGTGGTAATTGTAAAACTTTTGGTGTTGAGCTCTACGTTGCCATTGACAACAATCAGGTTATCTTTTGTCTCGATCTTACTTTCATCTAAAAATGAATCGTACCAATTATTTCTACCCGAATTTCGACTGACCTTTGACGGGATGTGATCGTTATCCGGAGACGCCGCCCAATCGGTTTCTGGATCGGTGTCAAAAGTTCTAGGTTGAGGAGTGCTTTTTTCAGTTAAAATTAAGGGATTAGAAAAGAACGTTAATGAGGTGATAATTAAACAAAAAATTAAAATCGCAGATACTTCTTTTTTCATTAATTGCCCCCTTATATTTAAAAATATTATTGTGGTATCCGTATTTAAATCTTATTAATGCTATGGAAAAATTGTCATTGGTTTTGAATTTTCATAATTTATTGATTAGGGTTTTGGGCTCATTGGCGGTAATTTCGGCTGGATCGTAGGTGTACTGATTCTAGATTTTAGCTCAAATTCTTTGCGTAATTTTTCATAAAGCTCCTGAGTGATTTCACCTTTGATCAACCGTTCATTTAATAATTTCAATTTATCGTCTAAGGACATCTCTTTTTCAGGTTTCGTTTGGACTTGGGGTGACGGGGCGGCTGGGGGCTGCATACGAGGCAGCTGCGGTGTAACAGTTGGACTTACCATTTTCGGTACAACCGTTTGGGTCGCGGACACGCCTACCACCGGTTTCAAGATCGGGGTGACCGTCCCGGCCTTGACCACACCCGCCGCGCCCAGCCGCGGCACCTCGCCCGGTTTAGATACAATATCGGGTAACAGTACCTGCCCTCCGGCTGCTGGTTTCATGATGCCCTCGGCTTTGAGTGCTGCTTCCATCTTTTGGCGACGCTTTTTCGTGACCACTGCAATTGCGATCAAAATAACAACCACTATTATTATAAGTACCAACCATAAAACTAAATTTGAATCGCTTCTATCTTTGGTTACTGGTCCAGACGGTGGAAGTGCTTTGGGCTCGATCTTAAGTTGAACTTGATGGGTATCGTTAATTGTTTTGCCACCCCAGTAGGATGATATAGTTACGGTTATGTTATGATAGCCAGTAGCGGCATCTTCGGGCAGCGAGATCAAGATCGATAATAGGGTCGACTCTTCCGGTTCCAACATAATATTTCTTAAATTATGAAATTTCACATCGCGGTTTAATGCGCCGGCTTCGAGCTCGGGTGTGTAAATATCACGTACATTGCCGTTATTGGTAATTGTAAGGTTACAAAACCGGGTTTCGGATTGGTTCATGATCAAATTATCGATCCCTGTCAATTCCACCTCAAAAACCGGTACGAAATCCAATTGCACTGTGAACGACCATATTCGATCCTCACAGCTACCCATAAGCACCCCTGAGATCGGTATCACAGTCCAAAAATAGGTGCCGCCGTCCGTAAGATTGAAAATGATGATGCTTGTGGTTGTAATTTCAAACCCTACGATCTTGTTCGGGGTAGCTTCGGTATCAAAATAAACTAAATACCTCAGGTCCGCAAACGATGTATTGTCATTCCAAAACAATTCTATGCTCTCGGTATTAATTATTGTATTATTGTAGGGCGAAGATAATGTGATCGTTGGGGCCGGGGTCGAGGGCTCCTCTTCGGTACTGATAGTGAACGACCATATCTTTGAAGGGTCCATTAGTCCTTCATCAGTGCCATCGTAAGGGATCGCAGTCCAATAATAAATACCATCTTCGAGTTGGATGGTAAATGAGGTTACAGTTTGGTCATTCGATATCAAGGTTTGGGGTGGGCTGACCTGGTCAAGATAAACGTCATAAGATCTAATTGTACCGTCGACATCGAATCCCTCGCTCCAGGTTAGTGTTACAGTTGAGGTGGTAGTGATTAACGAATTATTGCCCGGTGACAGCAATTCCACGATCGGCAGGTCATTAATCGGATCAATGATGAGCTCGAAAGTAATATTTGCAGTCCTCAAACCATCATTAGCTGAGAGCCTTATTATCGCCGAGCCTACATAGTTCTTAATTAGCGGCTCAACCCAAACATGACGGTTAGCTATTTGTGCAAGAACATTTGAAGGGTTATTATTTGAAATTATGCTGTATGAGATATTTTCGATAACATCGTCACAATCAGTTATGTGTTCATCTAGAGCAATGACATCCGCAAGTTCGGAATCTTCGTCAATGTAGATATAACCAATAGGCGTCCATTCCGGCGGGTCGTTTACTTCGGTCACGGTAACCATAAATTCATTGGAATTCACCGCCAAGCCGCCTTCATCCGTGCATTTGACTTTAAAAGTTTCATGACCTGACCAATTTACTGTCGGGGTCGTGAAATCTAAGAACTTGCCGTCAACATTGGCATCAATGTGTGTATCATCGGATTCTGATACAATAGCAAATCTCAATTTATTATCCGGCGTCCAAATATCCTCGAAATAATTGGTAAGATCAATTAAATTGTTCGCATCCGTATCTTCGGGGAAGCTCCAATCGGAGGGTATGTCGGTGGTTTTTGTGGGCTTGTCCGGCCCCCAAGAGACCTCCCAGTAGTGAAGTTGGGGGGTGTAGAGGTTATTGGTAGTAAGATCGGCTTTAAGCTTTATTGTGGGATGGTCCAGAGGATCGATCGATGAAATATCGATATAAGTTTCGCTAAGCTCAGAAAAACCGGCTAACGGTTGATCGGTGCCGCCGTCCAAAACCGTTACCAATAGCGAGGTGTTGATCGGTACGGTCTTATTGATCTCAAGTATATCCCAGCAGTTATTTGTTGTAAGGGTAATTGCATTCGAGGTTAGGGTGCCCGCAGTATTGATCGAGGTGCCGTCGATCTGTTCCACCACAGGCGTGGCATCGCCATTACCTGCTAGGCTGATCTCAATTGTAAAATCATTGGTGATAAAGTTAAATGAACCGCTGGTCAGGTCCGAATTGGTGATCTTGGTCGTGCTCCCCGAAGTTATGTCATCTGAATATATTGCTTTCGTGGTGCCGCCGACCTTCCAGCGCACTTCGGTAATCTTTTCAGTAGCCGATAGACCGGAATGGGTGAGCGTGGTGTTTAAAAATCGATAATTCGTCAACCATGGGAGCACTGCGGATTCCCACGTGCCGGTGCTCTTGTAGCGGTTGCCGGAGTTGTAATGCCCTTGGACTTCTTGGGAAGTTAGGATCCTATTATATATTTTTACTTCGTCCAATATACCTTTGAAGTAATGCCATCCTGTTGTGGTGTACTCTCTTCCTATTCCCAATTGGCAATTCTCATTGGAGTAAACATTATTAGCTTGATTGGCTAAATTGCTTTTTTCGACACTATCAATATATATTTCTACATCATCAAATTGTGTATACCCTTTATAAATTATAGCAACATGGTACCACGTGTTTACGGAAACACTTACGGTCTCTCTTCTTATGGTATTTCCAGATTTTTCACAAACCGAACCATGTAAATTTCCATCTTTTATTCTTATCATCCATTCAAATGTTTCACCAGTAATTTGACCCCCTTTAGCAATTAATTCCTGGCGGGTGGTGATGTCATTTCCAGTTTTTAACCAAAATTCGACTGATAAAGACCCTGTTGTACTTATTGAAAATTCATTTTGATCTGGAATCAGAACATAATCATTCGTTCCATCGAAATCCAATCCCTTTTCATATTTGCCGTTGACCCACGTAGCTCCATATATATTACCATCATTGTTGAACGACGATTCATCATTCGCAGTCGTTCCCGCCCCTTCATTTAGCGGTAAGAATAACACCAAGCTTGCATCTTTTTCGTAGCTGGGCGAGCCCAATTGGATCTGGCCCGACGGGACTTGATATTCATCGGTCTCGGTCACAATATCGCTATTGGTACCTGCGTCAAAGTCGGGCGTTGAGGTTATTGAATAGATCATCTGGGATTTTAAAGTTGCATCGCCATTGGTAACCGCAATATTTTCTTGGCTTTCGATGTAGTTCTCATTACTGAATGTATCTATCCAGATATCTCGATCTGAATTCCGGGTATTTTGAATAGAGTTGCCATTATCATTGTTGGCAATATCAAAATTATAACTATCATCTTCGAATTCCAATATCACTTCCGAATCATTTATTATAGTAAAACTTTGATTGCAAAGATTCAATATCATAGTTAAATTAAGGAGAACTATTAATAATATTGATATCGTCTTGATTTTGTTCATTTTATTTTAGCCCCCTGGATAAGATCGACATAATGATTGGAATATTAATATATAAAGATTTTTGGTTATATGTTTTCAACGATATCTGTTCATTATAGCATAAACATATTTACTCAATAGCTTTCAACCATTCGAACGTCTTATCCAACCCCTCTCTCACTGTGGTCTGCGGCACGGTCCCAAATAAATTTTTAAGTTTAGCAACATCGGCCGTAAAATTCTCGATCTCACCCGGTTTTTTGGGCTGATATTTCAAGTTCGGCTCCACCTCTAATATTTCTGCTGAGGTATTAACAATTTCTAAAATAGACGTACCTATTCCAGTGCCCATATTGACAATTTCATTTTTCACCTCGAGCTTATCTGTAATGGCCTTGATATAAAACTCGATCACATCGTCAATGAAAATGAAATCGCGCGTCGCCGAGCCGTCCCCAAAGATCGTGAACTCCATGCCCTTTGTCAACCTTTCATACACCATCGGTATCAATGCTTTACTTTGCGGGTATTGATATTTGCCGTAAAGGTTATAGAACCTGAACACTAAATAATCCATCCCATAGATCTCTTGGTAGACCCTCAGATAATTTTCGATCGCGTATTTTGCCACACCATATGGTGTCTTGGGTTTGGCAGGGTGGTGCTCGTCGACTGGATTGTACTGGACCTCACCCACAAGCGAGGAAGCAGATGAAAATATGAATTTCTTGATCTTGTTGGCTCTGGAGGCTTCCATCAAGTTCAAGGTCCCGCCAATATTAATTTCGGTATTTAATTTCGGGTTATCGATCGAGACATTCAACGGTGAAGCCGCAAGATGTATCACTATATCGACATCTTTGATTATACTATTAACTTCGCTTAACTTCAAAATATCGCATTTCTGATAATTAATATCGGGCGGGAACGGCGAGTCCATGATATCCGAAGCTATGAACTCCAGTCCTTCTGCATTAAGCCTATCGATCAAATTGCGGCCCACGAAGCCGCTCGCGCCGAAGATTGCAGTTTTCATGTTTTATCACCTTTATATGTTGTGGGATTGCCAATAATTGTCTTCAAGCGTTGGATTATATGCTCAACTATTGATGCATTGGACATTTATGTCTAAATAAGGATGCGTAGGATTTCTTGATTATCAATTAATGGCGTTAGACGCCTAACGCCTCTTTTTATTGGCGTTAAATCCTACGCATTTTCTTAATGAAATAGCAATCCCACGAACCTAACTAATGACAATTTGTCCCACGCATCAATGAAAAGTGCTAAATCCAACATTAATAGCGCAACAATTGCTTTAAAGTGTCACAAACATAAACCTGATCCTCATAAGTAAGTTCATGGTGCACTGGCAGGGTCAATAGATTATTGTACAATTTATGTGAGTTCTCAAGCTCGCCGATCTTACGTGTGTTCGCAAAGGCCGGGGTTAGGCTGAGCGAATATGTGCCGATCTGGCATTCGATACCTTGTGCGCGCATATCGGCCAATAATTTATCGCGGATGCCTTCCGGTTCAATGTAACACGAATAAGATTGGTAAGTATGCCGCACACCTTCCGGTACCTTGGGAGGTTTGACCCCTTCGAGATCTTGTAATAGCTCAGTATAGATCTTAGCCTTCTCTAGACGGTTAGTAATTATCGTCTCGATCTTAGATAATTGTACAAGCCCGACAGCGCTCAGGATATTGCTTAATTTATAATTCGTACCGTAAGACATAAAGTTCATCTTGCCGTCCGGCGTGGTCTTCAGCCCGAATTTCTTTAATGCTCTTGCACTGTCTGCATACTCATTATTATTTGTTGTGATCATCCCGCCTTCGCCGGTGGTGATGACCTTGCGTGGGTGCAGGCTGAAGCAGCTCATATCTGCTAACGACCCGACCTTCTTGCCGTCTATGATCGCACCCGCACTGCAGGCCGCATCTTCGACGATCTGAAAGCCATGACGCTCCTGGAGTTCCCAGAGCGGTTTCATATCCACAGGGTTGCCGAATAACGAGACCGGCATAATGCATTTGGTACGCTCTGTTATCGCAGCGTCGAGGTTGGAGGAATCTATATTGTAGGTCTCCAAGTCGACATCGATCAATATGGGTTCCGCCCCCAAGATCACAACCACGTCCGCAGTTGCGGGGTAAGTAAAATCCGGCACCAGCACCTCATCGCCCGGCCCGATCTCGAGTACTCTTAACGCGATCTCCAAAGCGGTCGTGCACGAGGTGGTGGCAATGCCATGGGCCGCATCTGAATATTTAGCGAACTGCTGCTCGAATTCCTGGGTCTCTTTGCCCTCGGTCAAAAAACCGGAATCTAAAACTTTCTTGATCGCGGCGAGTTCTTCGTCACCTACGAAAGGCTTCATCAACTGGATTTTACGTTGGTCATTTGTCATTATATCACCCATTTTTAAATTAAATATTTACAATAAATGAGATAGGTAGATGAGTTAAGTCAATAATCGGGAGCCCGGGAGCGCGGGAACCGGTAACGGACGCAGGACATAGGACCATGGACTCAGGACCATCGATACTCCCGATACTTTGGAAAAGCCTGAAAGGGTTTTTCAAAGTAGAGGTAATGAACGAAGTTCATTACCGCAGTAATCGAGGTTTAATCATCTATTCCCGACTGAGGTATTTCATTACTCTACTACTCCCGAATTATGACCTATCTTCTATAAACCTCATTAAGTTATCAAGTTCAGACATATTTATTAATATCAAATTGCGGATGCACAATATCGTCATTATTTATATACATATCATACCAGATCTCAAATCCTAACAAGCTCCACATCAAACAGTAATGTTTTACCAAATAGGGTTGTGGGGTGTGACTGAGGATCTTCTCAAGATACTCCTTATTGATGAAACCATTTTTTAGAAGGTTGCCGTTCGGAAGTTTTTGCTTGGCAAATTCATAGAGCTCCCATTTGAAGGTCAGGAACACATCGGTCCCAAACCCCTGTTTCGGCTTGTTGAGCACCTTGGGCGGCAGTATCGAGCTCGCAACTTTTTTGAACAGATATTTACTGATACCGTTCCGGTATTTATATTCATTAGGTATCGTAAATGCAAACTCGACGAGTTCATTATCTAAAAAGGGGACGCGTGACTCGAGTGAATGCGCCATCGCCATGCCGTCATCGACAAATATGAAATCATCCACCATCTTGATCTTGTAATCCGCCAAATAGATCTGGTTTAAAAAGTTTCCCCTGTTATTGAAATAAGGTTCAAAGATTTTACTTACCTCTTCTAATTTCGCGCGGTTGAGTTTCTTACCGTAGATCTTAGGCAAATAGAATTCATCGAACACTTCATCTAAGGTCTGGATCTGGAGATACAGGTCTACATTGCTGTCCAGATAGCGTAGCTTTTTCAAATATTCGATATATCGGTCATCATCCAGCACGCCTTGGGTGGCTTGAAATTTTAATATTTCTTTTGCATTTTTTATTAGTGCAGCGCGATCGCGGGCCGGAACTTTCTTCCGTAATTTATTGACGTCCTCGGCATAGATATATTTCCAGGGATAACCGCCAAATAATTCATCGCCCCCCAACCCGCCAAGAGCAACTTTTACATATTTACTAACTAGCTCGGAAAGATAATATGGATACAAATTGCGTTTCGGCGAATCCATGTGCCAGATCATTTTTGGATAATCTTTGAGGACGTTGGCCTTGACAACCAGGTCGCGGTGGTCGGTGTTGAAATGATCAGAGACAACTCTTGCATCTTCCATCTCGTCCGTCGCCTCGCCAAACCCCATACAGAACGTTCTCACATTCTCGGCACCCAACCGTTCCGCAACGCGGCTGGCCATCGCAACTATCGTACTGCTGTCGATACCGCCTGAGAGTAGAATTGCTATTGGTACATCACTTATCATGTGGCGTTCCACAGAGCGTTCCAGGATCTTGAACAACCTTTTCACAAAATAATCTTCGGATTTGTTGATCGGTCGGATCTTGGCAGACCAAAATTCTTTCAATTGCAGCTTGCCGCCTTTTCGTACTTTCATTATATGTGCCGGCAATAATTTTTTGATGCCTTTGAACATTGTCCTATCTCGTGGTAGATACCGTAAATTTAGGTAATAATGAAAAGATTGTAGATCTACCTCGCGCTTGATTTGTTCATATCTCAGTATTGATTTTATCTCCGAGGCAAACAGGAATGTACCGTCTTTGGTGAGCGTATAATATAACGGTTTCAAACCGTTCCTGTCCCTTGCCAAAAATAATAAATTCTTGTTACTATCCCAGATCGCAAACGCGAACATTCCGTTAAAATAATTCACGCATTCGTCACCATATTCTTCATAGGCGTGAACAATAACTTCAGTGTCGGTTTTGGTATAGAATTTGTGGCCCTTGCGTTTGAGTTCCCTGCGCAGTTCCGGAAAATTATAGACCTCGCCGGTATGAACAATTACGAGCGAACGGTCTTCATTGTAGATCGGTTGGTCACCTGTTACTAGATCGATGATGGCTAATCTTCGATGCCCCATCATCAGATCTTTATCGATATATGAACCCTCACCATCAGGGCCGCGATGCTCGAGCAGGCTGGTCATATTATTGAGCAGCGCTCTATCCTCTAAGCCATAAACCCCGCAAATTCCGCACATACTATCCACTTCTGAACCTTTACCGTAATGAATTTACACCTTTTATATTTAATGTTATTATTTATTTACTTCTTCAGCTACTTTAGTGGGAATTACTTTATAAGTGGTAAGTGGTAAGAACAAGTTTTCAGTTTGTAGTTTTCGGCTTGTAGTGGAAAATACTATACACCAAATTCATAAAAGGTTAAGAGGTTAGGTTACGGTAATCCAGCCCTCTAATCCTTATTTGGATAATAGTGAAGAGAGCTGGATTACCTCACCCTTAAAATCTCTACGAGATTTCAACGGTTACGGTAATCTGCTGCGCATATTACCTCACCTTCAAAATCTTTTCAAGATTTCGAAGGTTGTGGTTAGGAAGCCGGTGGGTTGAGCTTGATTATGGGTCTATTATGATCTAATCAAGCGAGGCCCGAGGGCTCTGAACGAAGTTCTGA
>CBDVCJ010000029.1:0-21932 GCA_965372445.1 uncultured Thermoplasmata archaeon
GCTTTGAACTTCGTTCAAATCCTTCGGGCTCTCGACCTTCAGTCTTCGAACCCACAGGCTTTGAACTTCGTTCAAATCCTTCGGGCTCTCGACCTTCAGTCTTCGAACCCACAGGCTTTGAACTTCGTTCAAATCCTTCGGGCTCTCGACCTTCGGTCTTCGAACCCACGGGTACATTCGTACCCTCAGGCCTCGCTTGACTTTGGAGGGGAATCAATAGCTCTCATCAAGCTTAACCTACGAGCCTCGACACCGAAACCGATCAACCATACTATTAATCAACAACAAAAAGGGGATTATATGCGCAAGATCAAGCTCGATAAAGATAAATGTGTCACCTGCCACACCTGTGAAGTTGCGTGTGCACTCAAACATTCCGATGCAGATAATGTCAATGACTTAATCGAAATATTTCCGGTGCCGAACTCAAGGTTGAACATTGTATTGAAAAAAGCCAAGATCCACTTGCAGAAATGTATACACTGCAAGAAACCCAAGTGTGTCGAGGCCTGTGAGGAAGGTGCGATCACCAAGCTCGATGATGGTGTTGTTGTCATAGACGAAGCTAAATGTACCGGGTGTTGGAGCTGCATAGAGGCTTGTCCGTTCAATGCCATGTATAAATGTGAAGATGGCAACATTGTGATCAAATGCGATCTATGTCTTGATCTGGATGTACCGGCTTGCGTATCGTCCTGCCACACTCTTGCACTTGCAGTTGAGGAAGGTAAAGCGGAGGCTTGATTTTTTTAGTTTTAAATTTTGATAAATATAATATATTAACGATTGGAGGAATGTAATTGGTAGATGCAGAAAAAGCTCAAGAAGTAACAATGGACCCGGCGGCGCTTGAGTTATTGGCGCTGGCCGAGGAACAGAATATGGATACACTCTGGGACCGTCAAGCGAAAATGGAACCCCAGTGTGGGTATGGCGAACTCGGGTTATGCTGCAGGATCTGTATGCAAGGTCCATGTCGGATCAACCCTTTTGGCGGGGAGCCCAGTAAAGGCATTTGTGGTGCTCGTGATTATACAATAGTTGCACGCAACCTGATCCGAATGATGGCAGGCGGCGCAGCGGCCCATTCCGACCACGGTCGACATATCGCGCATACATTTTTACATATGGTCGAAGGTCATGCCCCAGATTATAAAATTAAAGATGAAAATAAGCTGCAACTAATAGCCAAGCGTGTTGGGATAGAAACCGATGGAAAGGACATTATGACGATAGGGCGCGAAGTTGCGGAACTGATGTTAGAAGATTTTTCAAGACAGACCGATGTACCCTGCAGCTGGTTCTCTTCCTTGATAACAGAAAAGCGGATGGCGTTAGCAGATTCACATGATGTTATGCCGACCAATATAGATCGACATATTTCCGAGGTAATGCACCGCACCCATTTCGGTTGCGATGCTGACCCGGTCCCGTTGATCTTTGGCGGCATCAAATGTGCGTTGGGTGACGTAACCGGTGAGAATCTCAGTACCGAGATCTCAGATGTGATGTTTGGTACACCCGATATAGTCCACTCAGAAGCCAACCTGGGCGCGTTGAAGGAAGATCATGTAAACCTCTGTGTTCATGGTCATAACCCGATCTTATCCGAGATAATTTGTGATCTGGCAGAAGAACTTAAAAGCGAAGCTGAAGCCGTGGGTGCCAAAGGTATCAATATCGTAGGTATATGTTGTACCGCGAATGAGCTGTTAATGCGGCGAGGTGTACCGATCGCAACCAACATGGCCTGTCAGGAACTTGCTATTATGACAGGTGTAGTGGATGCGATGGTGATTGATTATCAATGTATTGCACCTTCTGCAGGCTGGTGGGCTCAGTGTTTCCATACCAAATTGATATCCACGATGCCGATCACGCGAATCCCGACGGATATTCATATTGAATTTACAGAAGCAGGTGCTTCCGAAGCTGCCCGTGAGATCGTAAGAATAGCGATCGATGCCTATCAAGAACGAATACCAACCAAGATCCATATACCGGAGATCAAAAACAAGGTAGTAGCTGGGTTCAGTTTAGAGGCAATTAAAAAGATATTGGCGAATTTCAATTCTGAAGAACCCTTGCAGTATCTTGTAGACAAGATCAAAGACGGGACAATCAAAGGTATCGGTTTACTTGCAGGTTGTAACAATGTCAAAGTCAAACATGACGAAGCCCATATCGTAGTAGCCGAGGAGCTGCTTAAAAACAACATTTTGGTCTTAGCTACAGGTTGCGCTGCCCAGGCCTACGCCAAACACGGGTTATTGGACCCTGCGAAGACCGACGAGTTATGCGGCGAGTCGCTCAAACAGTTTTTAACTGAGATGGGGGAGAAAACTGATCTAGGCGGACCATTACCTCCGATCCTTCACATGGGTTCCTGTGTGGACAATTCACGACCTGAACGGTTAGCTGCTGAAATTGCTGACCTGTTCGGTGTGGACATGCACGAGATCCCGATCGTAGCAAGCGCACCCGAAGCAATGACCGAGAAAGCGGTCGTGATCGGTACCTGGGCAGTAGCTACAGGGTGGCCGACCCATGTGGGTGTGTACCCGTACCATCGCGGCAGCGATATCATCACCGAGATCGCTGAAGCCACTGCAAAAGATGTGTTCGGCGGTTTCTTCATTTTCGAACCCGATCCACACGAAGGTGCACGAAAAATGGTCAATGTGGTTAAATACCGCAGGTGGAAACTTGGAATTGGCAATGACGAAGATGTCGTCTACTGGGACGGTACCACCGCGGCCGATGAACGCAAACCGATCACTCAAAAGCAGTTGTTTAAAAAAGCTATTGATGGGTCTATAATAGCAACGGGTTATGCAGATTATCTATTGAGCCGCGCGATCCGTAAATACGGGCGGGATAAAGAGATCGAGTATCCAGGTACTGGATATTTCTTACCGTCAATACTTGCATGGGCTGGAGTCAAGGTCAATAAACTAAGACAACTCCCAAAGATCTTAGGTGATGTGCGCCGGATAATCAAAGAAGACGAGATCACTCTTGAGAATGCGATCGCTTCTGGCGAAGCTACGATGGTGGCCGCCGAGATCGTTGAAGCTTTAAAATATATCGATGGTGAAGACCCGTACAAAGATTCGCCTTACAGCGGGTTCGTGCCTGACCAAATACTTCGTGAGTTGGGTATAGCGTTCGTCGACGATACCATCCCGGGCGCAATTGTACTTGTAGGTAAAGCCAAGGACCCGGCCGCGCTTAAGAAGATCATTAAGGATTGCCAGAACAAAGGTATGTTGATCATCCCGACATTCGATATAATCAAACAGCTCAAAGATGAAGGTATCGATGTAGGTGAAAAGAAAGGGTTGGACCGCATGTTGTTCTGTGTAGGAGAGTTCACCCAGGCGATACACGGTTTGAACTTCGCGATCCGTGCGGCGCTGGCGTTCGGGGGTAAACAACCGGGTGACCGTGAAGCTGTTTATGATTACCTGTGCGTTCGACCTAAGGTCGTTGTGCTTCAATTAGGTCCGATCGACGATATTAAAGCCGCGGCGGAGTTTGCTGTAATGTTCAACGGTTCGCCCACGATCACCGACCAGGATGTTGAAGAGATACCGGGTAAATATGTCGTTCAGAAAGATTACGACCAGATGGTATCGACGGCGATCGAGATCCGTGATATGGAGATCAAAATGGGCGAAGTTGATATCCCGGTCGCATACGGACCTGCATTCGAAGGTGAGACCGTTCGACGCCCGCAGACCTATCTTGAAGCTGGTGGAGCTGCCAAAACACTTGCATTCGAACTATGTAAGATGCGCACCGCTGATGAAGTTGATGATGGCAAGATCGAACTTATCGGTCCCGATATTGACAAGATGGAAGAAGGCGGTAAGACTTCGCTGGGGATGTTCGTCGAAGTCTACGGCAAGAACATGCAGGAAGATTTTGAATCCGTGTTCGAGCGGAGGATACATCAATTCATCAACTTTGCCGAAGGTGCATGGCATACCGGTCAACGTAATCTGGTCTGGATACGGTTGAGCAAAAGCGGTGTAGAGCAAGGCTTGAAATTGAAAGATTTCGGCACGATCCTTCATACAATGATGCACCAGGAGTTCGGCGCGATAATTAACAGAGTGCAGGTAACGATTGTCACTGATGAAGAAGAACTTAAGAAACGTTTGCCTGAAGCTTTGGAAACCTATGCCGAGCGCGATAAAAAGATCGCAGGGTTGAATGACGAGTCGGTTGATACATTTTACACTTGTACTTTATGTCAATCTTTCGCACCAGACCATGTGTGTGTAGTTACACCAGAGCGACTTGGGTTATGCGGTGCAATTAACTGGATGGATGCCAAAGCATCGAACCAGCTCGCACCTACAGGCCCGAATCAGCCGATCGAGAAGGGCAACACCATCGACGAGGTTAAAGGTCAGTGGAGCGGTGTAAATGACGCGGTTTTCGAACATTCGAAGCACAAGACCAAGATCTTTAATGCGTATACAATGATGGAAGACCCGATGACATCTTGCGGTTGTTTCGAGTGTATCGTTGGGATGACGACCGATATGCAGGGTGTAGTCATAGTCAACCGCGAGCATCCGGGTGAAACACCATTGGGTATGAAGTTCTCGACCCTTGCAGGATCAGTCGGCGGCGGGTTACAGACCCCCGGGTTCATTGGTGTAGGTCGACAGTACCTTACATCCAATAAATTCATTTCGGCCGATGGCGGTTTCCATCGTATCATGTGGATGCCGAAAGATCTCAAAGATGCACTTTACGATAAGCTCAAAGCGCGTGCCGAGGCTTTAGATACACCTGATTTCGTTGATAAGATCGCCACTGAGGAGAACGCGACCACCCCGGAGGAACTTATTGAATGGTGTGCAAAGGTCGACCATCCGGCCTTGAAGCTACCGTCGCTTATGGGATAAAATAATTGAGAGGTTAAACACCTCTCTTTTCTATTTTTTATTAATATACTATTTCAATTATTACATTAAATTTAAATATTTACAACTAAATATACCTACCGACACATTTATTAATAAAAATGAGAAGTATTGTGCTAAGGTGGAGCGCATTACAAGTACCAATAATCTCCTATTCAAGGGGAGGAGGTGATAAGAAATGAGAAAAATTATTGCAATTGGATTAATATTGATATTGATTGCCGGTGGGGTATTTGCTATGGCTTCTCAGGATAACTCACAACCAAGTACTCCAAGTCCAAGAAGTACGAGTAGTAGCGTTGGAACGATGATATCTTATTGGAGATTTGATGAGGGCAGTGGGTTATTAGCTAGTGATTCTGTCGGGGCTAATGATGGAACTTTAATGAATGGCCCTGTTTGGACAACGGGAATGGTGAATAACGCACTGAGCTTTGACGGTACCGATGACCATGTGGATGTACCCGAGGATGCAACACTAAATCTGACTACTCCGCTGTCGTTGGAGGCTTGGATCCGACCCTCTGTCTTCCCAACCCATGGAAGCGATTATAAAAATGTTATCAATCGCAGACCTAATAGTGGTGGATATCAGGTTGAATTACTATATTCCGGCACTACGAACGGAAGAATTGGGTTCTTTATTGATGATGGAACTAACTTTGACTATTTACCAGTTACATCACCAAATATAGCTTTAAATTCGTGGGCTCATATTGTAACGACTCTTGAGAGCAATGTTATGAAATTATACATCAATGGCACGTTAGCAGGGACCAAGAGCACAACAGTTACCCCCTCGACCAACAGTGAACCCTTACTTATCGGGACCTCACATCAATACAACTGCTATTTCAACGGCAAAATTGATGAAGTAGCAATCTACGGCAAAGCGTTAAACCAATCAGAAATCCAAGAGCATTATAACAACTCGGTGAACGGCGAAGGATATATTGAAACTAATCCTGAGGAAGCAATAGAGGATCTGATTGATGATATTGAGAATATGAACCTGCATCATGGATTAGAAAACAGCCTGGTCAAAAAGCTGGAAAACGCACTGAAATCATTAGAAAACGGTAATGATGGTGCAGCAATAAACCAATTGAATGCGTTCATCAATGAGGTAGAGGCCCAAAGAGGCAATAAACTCACGAATGAACAAGCGGACGAGTTGATTGCAGCCGCAGAAGCGATAATTGCTAGTATTGGTACCTAGAAATATAACCAGAAATAATCTATCTTCAATTTTTTCCTTTTTTTCATTTTTTTTTAATATTTAGAGAACTTTATTTCAATATCAGCACATTAACCGGTATCTTTTTACAAACTTCGATCTTACGGTCTACAGTCTGGAACAACATCCCACCTTTCTTCTCGAATCGGCCAAGAATCACCAGGTCACTTCGGTTAATTTTGAAACTGGTTTTCAAATATTTCAAAATATCTTGGGTGAAAAAATAAGTTTTAAAATCTTGAACTTCAGGTCGATATTTCTTCTCTAACCCTTTTAGGAACTTCTTACTTTTTGCTATTTCTGATTTTGTGGCTTCTGTTTTTTCTGCATCGAATACATAATTGAACCTTACACTACTTCCAAACCCTTTACCAAGTCCAGCTGCATATTTGGGCACCTTTATGTTTTTAGCTAGATTTGTACAGATCCCGTAAATATTCTGGATCTTGCCAGGACTGCGTTCGATCCAAACCGAAATCGGGCTGTCATAAAAAATACTGTACTTTAACAACACATCAGGGTGAAATTCCGATACTATCAAATCGATCTTTTCAGATTTGATTTTTTTTAGTATTTCTTCCGAAAATAGGCCTTTACCAGTAAATTTCTGAAATTTGATTTTTTTAAATTTCGCAAATTGCTCGGCTTTCTTAAAATAGACCTCGGATTCGCCATTCATTTCCTTTTCAATCAACATACATTCGATTTTATTAATATTATGTCCCGTCAAAGCATGAGATGAACCCCGGGTCAAAATCTTTTCCATTTCGCGTTCTTCATAGATGTATAAAAGACATACATTCGACCCGAATTTCGAAGCCAGATCAATAGCTCGCTTAACTGCCAGTTCAGGGAAATATTCTGATGGTAGCGGAACAAGAATCTTATTAAACAAATCACCACACTCCAATCAATCGCCAGTAAGTCAAGGCGATTATGAAAACTATGAACATGCAAATTACGCTGGAAATCAGACCCGCTTTAAACAGGTCACGAGTTGAATAATAACCGGACGAGTAAGTAATCGCGTTACCGGGTGTAGCGATGATCAAAACAAACGCTAACCCGCCTGATAGCGATATTATTAACGATGTAATTAAAGGTGAAAGGTTGGCCGCCGCGCCGAGCCCAACGCCTATAGGTAACAGCACAACCACCGCCGCAGTGTTGCTCATGACCTGGGTTAATAGAACTGTAAAAACGATCAGAACTATGATCACCAAAACCGGGTTCGTATTTGTAAAGCCTAGAAGATGATCTGCAATCCAATCCGCGGCTCCGGTATTGATCAACCCCACACCTAATGTGATCGCGCCCCCGTAAAGAAATATAATGCCCCAAGGTACACGCTGCTCAACATCTTTCCATTCGATGGTGCCGCTGAAAAATAATGCGATACAGCCCAAGATCGCTATTACGGCTAGGTCTAAATTCTCAGGAAATAATGTGGACAAGAAAATCCATCCGAAAATCGTACCGATCAAAATTGCTATCATTATGGTTTCCCCTGAACGAATCTCACCAAGCTCTTTCACCTCTTTAACCAACAACTTTTTAGCTTTGGCTAAACTTTTAATCTCGATCGGGAACATTGTAATCAAAACAAGCCAAACGATCGGCAGCGAAATAAACACTATCGGCATCGAATATATCATCCAATCCACAAAAGTTAAATTGATACCTTGGGTCTCTTGTAAAAAACCCAGTGTTACAGGATTACGAGCGCCTCCTATAAGAGTGCCCAGACTGCCAATCGAGCACCCATATGCAATCGAAAGCATGCATAATTTACCGAAATTACTTATCCTCGGCACGATCTTAAGTGCCAAGAAAATCGATAGAACGATCGGCATCATGAGCGCTGCTACGGCGTGATTTGGGATGATGAAGGATAGTAATGCCGAACACAGCATTATCCCGAACGAGAACAGTTTCGGGCTATTTTCAAAGTTTTTGAGAAAATGTAAGGCTATCCGTTTATGGATATTATATTTTTCAATCCCAGCTGCAAGAATGAATGCACCGATAAGAAAAAATATTGCGGTGTTACCGAAAGAAGAGAACACATCCATAGGTTTGGCAACGCCCAGTATCGGTTGAAGTATAATAATCAACAACCCTGTGACTGCTAAAGGTATAGCTTCCGAAGTCCAGAGTATAATACCTATCAGCAGTATCCCGATCATCATTTTACCTTCATCGGTTAAGCCGTTGGGGGTTGGGATAATATAGGTTATTGCAAGAACTATTATTGCGAGTGCAATGTAAATGTAATTCTTTTTGTTGATCAAAGCTCTCTCCGGAGGTAAGAATAATGTCACATATAAAGTATTTTTCGATATATTTAGGGATATAACTATATTTATGTGTGGTAAAGCCAAAATATGCCAAGGATATGACGTTCGATTGCCTCTTCGAAGTTCGTAAGGTGATATTGAGTGGAACGTTCTTTTTAATATTACCAATATTCAAATAATCCAATGAAATCCTAAATCCCAAAAAAACAAACAAGTGTTGCCTTTGGGAATTGGTTTATTGGGATTTTATTGGTAGTATTGGTAGTATTTGATTATTGGTAGTATTAACGTGACGGCCTTCGAAACTGAAACCATTGGTCGTAGCCTCTTAACGATAGATTCTCAAAAGAATTATATATAAAAAACCTTATGCCCATTATCCCAATGGGGAGTAACAAATCAGGATTATGGAGGTAAAAATCATGGCTGTCGAAATACCCAAAGAAAAATGGTCAGGAAAAATAGGCACAATCACAGTTGGTGCCACAAGTGACGAGGGCGGTACACGCTCAAATAAAATTGTATTGGGCGGTGCAACCACCATGCCATTCCTGCACTTTGAGGGCGAAATCCCGAACCCACCGGTAATTGGAATGGAAGTTTTAGATGTTGTACCTGATGGTTATCCCGAGCTCGCGAAAAAACCCATCGAGGGCGTAATTAACAACCCTGCAGACTGGGCTAAGAAATGCGTTGAAGAATACGGTGCAGAACTCATCTGCCTGAAATTGATCGGCACTAACCCGGAAGAACAGGATAGAAGTGTTGACGACGCGGCTCAGACCGTCAGACAGGTGCTGGATGCAGTTAAAGTACCTTTAATGGTCTATGGCTCGGGTCATGAAGAGAAAGATGCGAAGGTATTAGAAGCGGTCTCAAATGAAGCGAAAGGTGAGCGATGCTTACTCGGGTTAGCAGAGGAAGATGCCTATAAATCCATAGCGGTCGCGGCCCAGGCAAACGGTCACGGTATTGTCGCCTTCTCGAACCTGGATATCAATCTTGCCAAACAAATGAACATTCTACTAACCGATTTCGGCGTGAAGCTCGATGATATTTTAATGGACACATTATGGGCCGGTCTCGGGTACGGGTTGGAATATTCCTATTCTGTGGTCGAGCGTATTCGACTCGCAGCGTTGATGGGCGACAAGATCCTGCAGGTGCCAATTGTGAGCGACTGTAGTACCGCCTGGAAAGCGCGTGAAGCGTATATGGACGACTCTTCGTTAGGCGACCCAGAAATGCGCGCACCGTTCTGGGAGGCGACCACCTCGCTCTCGGCAATAAATGCCGGTGCGGACCTGATCATACTCCGCCATCCGCATACCGTTGAATTGGTGCGTAAATCTGTAGCTGAGCTATCACAAGCAGGTGTGTTCGGAGGTGGTGAATAATGGTAACTGCTCTGGAGATCTTCAAATTATTACCCAAAACGAATTGTGGTGATTGCGGGGTGCCTACTTGCCTGGCGTTCGCTATGAAACTCGCAAATAAACAGGCCGAGCTCAGTGAATGTCCCCATGTATCAGACGAGGCCAAATCCGCACTTGAAGCCTCTGCAGCGCCGCCAATGAGATTAATTAAAATCGGCACTGGAGATAACGAGCTTCAGATCGGGAATGAATCGGAACTGTTCAGACACGACAAGAAATTCTATCATCCGACCGCCTTTGCCGCGCTCCTCGACGATTCCTGGGAAATCGGTGAGCTTGAAAAGCGTGCGCAAGAGGCCACTAGTTTACACTTCGAGCGTGTCGGCCAGGAGCTGAAATTAGAGTTGTTAGCTTTAAAATCGACCTCAGGCGCGCCGGAGACCTTTGCCAAAGCTGTGGAAACCGTGAAGGGCAAAAGCAACTTGGCGCTGGTGTTGATGAGCGACAAGCCCGAAGTTATCGAGGCGGGCTTGAATGCCTGTGCTGCCGACAAACCGTTGGTACATGCAGCCAATAGCGCGAACTGGGACGTGATGGCGAATCTGGCCAAAGATAATGGCGTGCCGCTGGTCGTTACCGCGCCCACCCTCGACGAGCTCGTGGATCTAACTGAAAAGGTCAAAGGTGCGGGTGTCGAAGACCTAGTTCTGGATTTCGGTGCTAAGAACCTAAGTGAGACCTTACAGATGTCAACCATGATACGCAGATTAGCGCTCAAGAGAAACTTTCGGCCTTTGGGCTACCCGCAGTTAATGGCAATGGAGCCCGGTGCCAACCCTGAAGAGGAAGGGCTCAAGGTCGCAATTGTAACAATGAAATACGGTGGGATCGTCGTTTTAAACGATATCAGCTTGTGGAAGATGTATCCGTTATTCACACTCCGCCAGAACATCTATACCGACCCGCAGGTACCGATCCAGGTCAAGCCCGAACTTTACGAGATCAACAACCCGGATGAGAACGCACCGCTGATGTTCACCACGAACTTCTCGCTGACCTATTTCACTGTGCAGAGCGATATCGAGGCAAGTAAAGTACCGGCGTTTCTGCAGGTTATCAATACCGAAGGATTATCGGTAATGACCTCATTTGCCGCCGATAAGCTCACACCCAAAATGGTTGTGGAAGCGCTGGAAACGTCAGGTGCGAAGAACAAGATCGTTCATAATAAATTAATTATACCCGGCATGGTCTCGAGAATGAGCGGCAAGCTCGAAGAAGAATCCGGGATGGAGATTAGTGTGGGCCCACGAGATTCAGCGGGGTTGCCGAAGTTTCTAAAGGAATGGGGACAGTAGCAAAATTAGATGCTCCCCTTTTTCTACTTTTTTTATAATATTGGCACATATAGCTATGTTTAGGGGTCAGGAGTCAGGGTTGAGGAGTCAGGATAATTTTTTATTGACTAATAAGGATTAGAGATTGGAGTTTGGAGATTGGAGTCCGCCTTATGAAAGACGAGAGGCGATAGGGGGAAGGGGGGAACTATAACTTTAAAAATTCCAGAGGAATTTTTAAAGCGAGGTAACTTGGCGAAGCAAGTTACCGTAGTAGTCGATATCCTCACCCGTCTCGAATCTACAAACTCTAATCCATAATATAAAGGCATTATGTACCCTAACTCCTGACTCCTTACAATAGACAGTTAAACCCAAATCCTGACTCCTAATCACTAACCGAAAAGCCTCAGTTTTATATATCTGTAACACAATTAGTGGTTGAGGGGGCTTATATGGAATTAAGTACCGTCAGAAGCTTAAATATGATCGGCAGTATACTTTTTGCGATCTTTGGTACGTTGATAGCTCTTTATTTTGGCGTGATATTTTTTGGAATATTCTTCTTTGCGCCTTATCCTGGGGGATCTTCCTCTTCTTTTGCAATGGTTTGTTTGATGATTTTTGTTATATACCTAATTTTCATAATATTTATGGTATTTATAATTTATAAAAATACTGTTAGGGGAATCGACGAAGGAGATCTCGAACGCGCCAAACGCTGGACCCTATATGCCGCAATTCTGAGCTTCTTTTTCGGTGGCGGTGTTGTTACTTTTATATTATTTATCATAGCTTATGCGTCCTTCGATGAAGCGGTAAGACATAGCTATTATCCATATCCCGGTTATTATCCACCTCCAGGATATTATCCACCACCAGGGTATTATCCGCCGCCGGGCAATTATCCACCACCTAGACGCTAAAGGATATATTTAGGAGTCAGGAGTTAGGATTGAGGATTGAGGATTAAGGATTGCCTACGGAAAGACGAGAGACGATAGGTGACAGGCGAGACAACCTTCCACCTTTCGGCTTTCGCCTCTTGCCTTTCGCCTTTCATGAGGCTACCTCTAATCTCCAATCTATAATCTCTAATCCTAAATGGCCTTTAAAAATTATTCTGACTCCCAAAAAAAAAATCGCCAAACTTATTCCTTTAAAAATTTATCTAATAACTGCAGCGCACAAAACCGCCCGCACATCGTACATTGTTTCTGCGCGTCTGGATGGATCTCACGCGCTCTAAACCCGTCCAGAGCCATTGCGAACTGCCCCTCCCAGTCCTGACAGCGCCTGAGCGCGCCCATTTGCTTGTCCTGTTGTGATATACCGTATTTGATGGTGTCGCCGATATGCGCAGCGATCTTGAACGCGATCACACCTTCACGGACCTGCTCGACATTCGGTAAATTCAGATGTTCGGCGGGTGTGATATAGCACAGATAATCTGCGCCGGCACCGCTTGCGATCGAGCCGCCCACACACGCTGCAATATGGTCGTAACCCACGGCAATGTCGATCGGCAACGGCCCTGCAATAAATAACGGCCTGCCACCTGTTATATCTTTGTGATGTTTTACATATTCAATTATATCGTTCGGCTGCACGTGACCGCCCATGCCTTCCACGATAACCTGTACACCAGCCTGGTTCGCGCGCTGTGCCAGCTTGGCGTTGGTGGTGATCTCGTCCATTTGCGGCTCGTCCTTGACATCATATATGCAGCCGCTTCGCATGGTATTACCCAACGACAGCACCACATCGTTATCATGTAACAATTCCAGAAAATCGTCAAAGATCTGCATAAATGGGTTTTCTTGCTCGTTCCTGATCATCCACGCAGAGGTTAGTGCACCGCCCTTGGAGACCATCCCCATAATGCGTCGATTTTTTTTCAAGCTCTGCAACATCTCATACGAAAACCCGGCATGTAAAACCACCGAACTGATGCCATCCTCAATCTGGTTCTTAATCATCGCATAAATATCCTGTACCAAAACCTCTTTGAACGAGCCTTTTTCCGCTACAGCCTGATAGATCGGGACCGTGGTCAAAGGTACGGAGGTGACCTCGCAGATGCTCTTGCGGATCGCGTCGATACTGCCGCCCATCGAGAGGTCTGAGATCGTATCGGCACCGTATTGCTCGGCGATCTTCGCCTTCTCTAATTCAGCGGCAGGGTCGACCTCGTCCGAAGAGGTGCCAATATTAGCATTGATCTTGGTTTTGAGGCCCCTACCGATCCCGAGCGGCGGTTTGCCGGCACGCACCATAATGACGATCGCGCCGGTAGCGACACCCACTCGTACTTGTTCTGGCGGCACACGCTCACGGCTCGCGACCTGCTCCATTTCGGCGGTGATCTCGCCTGCATTCGCGCGTTCGTATTGAGTTTTCATATCAAAATTCACCTTTTTTATCGATTGGCAAGTTTTCCCAAAATGGATTATTTGTTATATAGTTTATTGTTAAATGGTTGCCATAGTGGATTCCAGATTTCAGATTTCTGATTCGAGCCCACTAAAAAAGGCAATAGGCGACAGACGGAAGAAATATCATTGCCTCCTGCGGTAACTTGCTTCGCCAAGTTACCTCGCCCTAAAAAACCCTTCGGTTTTTTTACGATTGCGGCAACTTGCTTCGCCAAGTTGCCTCGCATTAAAAATCCATCTTGGATTTTTAAAGCGATAGGCGAAAGCAGTATTTACCTTTCGTCTTTCGTCTTTCGCCTTACGCCTTTCGTCTTTCCAAAGGCAATCTCGAATCCCGAATCGGGAATCTCGAATCCATCACATCATTATTATAAATTCTTACCGCTTCGACAAACCAAAGAATATTTAAATCCTAATTGCCATTACCCGTTTCCCAAATTCGAGATGATTGGGGAGGTAGGGATAATATGTTAGTTATAAGTGAACGTATTAATGGTCAATTTGTTGCTGTTGGCAAAGCTATTGATGCCCGTGACGCGAAATTTCTACAGGATCTGGCACAGAAACAGATAGATGCAGGTGCGAATTCGTTAGACATCAATACCGGTCCCGGCATGGAAAATGCGCCTGAAGTTATGAAATGGATGGTCGAATCGGTCCAGGAAGTGACCGATGTGCCGCTCTGTATAGATACCACCGACCCGGCAGCGATGGAAGCGGGAGTCAAAGCCGCGAAGAGCACCCCGATCCTAAACTCGACAACTGCCGATGTGCCGAAAATGGAGGCGCTGTTCCCGATCGCCAAGGAATATGATGCCGAGATAATTGCACTTACACTAGATGAAAAGGGCATACCCAACGATGCCGAGAGCCGCTGCGAGCACGCAATGATGATCATAACCAAAGCCATGGAATATGAGGTTGGGCCTGATAAAATATATCTCGATCCGCTGATACTACCCATCGGCCCCGCGCAGGACCAGGGCCAGAAAGTGCTGGATGCACTGGATATGTTCAAAACGCTGTGCGACCCCATGCCGAAGACCGTGGTGGGGCTCAGTAATATCTCGAACAATACCAAAGAACGGTCGTTGATCAACCGTACCTATTGTGCGATGCTGATGGCGCATGGGCTGAATGCTGCGATCATGGACCCCACGGACGAAGAGTTGATGAAGGCGATCAAGACCTCTGATATACTTTTGAACAAGCGGCTGTATGCCGACGATTTTCTCAGGGTCTAATAAGGCAATTTGAGACTTCTTTTGATAGGCGAGAGGCGAAAGACGACATATGGCAATTTTTATCGGGAGTGCGGGAGTAACGGGAACCCGGGAATCCGAACTTATGACTTATATTGAATTGCAAATTGGAGATTGGAAATTTGAAATCCAGTTCGGGCTCCCGTGCTCCCGCCGGAGGTATTAATTAATTACGCTCCCGAAGCTCCCGAAATTAATCAAACAAATAGCAAATTTTATTTCTGAAAAACTATATCCGTTGTAAAGTAAAAACAGTTAGACCATTAATGCTAATCAATTGATAATAATATAGTTAGAAGAAAGGGGAATTAATGACCAGTTTACGCACGAAACTTAAAGAATACGAAAGAAAACACAACACCTCCATAGTCTGCCCGACATATGGGTATGTATGTTCAAAATGTGTGCGTCCTTTTTTCGGCAAATGTAAAAGGCTAGAAACATATCTTGAAACTGGTGTTTGGACTTAAGAAAATTATTGAAAGGCTAGGCGAAGGGATCGATCATTATGTCGAAACAAATTTCTGTAATCATCACCGGCCCAACCGGTGGTGCTGGCTCTGGTGTTCTATACGCGTGTTTGAACCATCCTCGGGTTAATAAAGCCACGGTTATAACAAGACGAAGTACAGGTCTAAAACATAAGAAACTAGTTGAAATAATACATGACGATTTCCTGGATTATTCCAAGCTCGAATCTAAACTGGCAGGGCATGATGCTTGCTACTGGTGTCTCGGGGTATCGCAATCCAAAGTGAGAAAAGAGAGGGATTATCATCGGATGACCTACGAGTTTACGATCGAAGCTGCTAAGGTACTGGAGAAGTTGAACCCGGGCATGACATTTTGTTTTTTGAGCGGTATGGGCACGAAAACTGAATCAAGAATGATGTGGGCACGGATCAAGGGTAAAGCCGAACGGGATCTCGGCAAGTTCAATTTCAAGCTTTACAATTTCAGGCCGGGCTTCATCCACCCGATAAGAGGTCATAAAAGCAGCACGATCTTGGGAACAATTCTATATCCTTTCATCAAGAACTCTCGTAAGATGTGCGTGGAGGCCGACGAGTTCGGGCGCGCGATGATAAATGCCACGTTATATGGGTATGAGAAGGGTACGCTAAATAATGTTGATATTAGGGAATTGGCGAAAAGATGAATTCGCTCTTAAGATTCGAGTTTCGAGATTCGGGATTCCAGATGGAAAGGCGTGAGACGAGAGGCGACAGGTGATAGGTAAAATCAAAACATCTTTCGTCTTTCGCCTTTCGCCCTTCGCCTTTCCGAAGGTAATCTGGAATCAATCCCAAGATCCGAGGGATCGATTTGAACTTCTTGTAAGGTTTCAACACACCATTTGTAACAATTCGCTAATTCCATCTGTTCTTCTTGCGTCAATTTTTTAACTAAAGTGTCAAAATCGCCGATTTGGGTTTCAAAATATTTTTGACCTATAATCAAATAATCTTTGGCCAGTTGCTTGAATAAAAATTCCAAAAGCGGTCTTATGTCACCCTCGTCCGCTTTTTCGAGGCTTTCCATGTAATCCTGGCGCTCTTCAACAGGTATTATTATCGGAGGATAACCATTTTTCCAGAGAACAAAATTGAGTATTTCACGCGCAACACGCCCATTCCCGTCAGCGAACGGATGGATTTGTAGGAAACGATGATGGATGACGCCCGCTAATTCGAAGGGGTGGAACTTCTTGGTATTTTTGGTGTACCACTTTAATAGATCTCGAAGGCGATCTTCAACCTCAAATGCGGGTGGAGGCGTCCATTTACTGCCTCTAATATATATTTGTGATCTTCGAAGTGTACCAGCTGCATCGTCATCTATATTTTTTTGTATTAATTTATGAAGGGTAAGAATGAAATTAAGATCGAGGTTTTTATTATAGGTTCGAACATAGTCTAATACATTTAAGTAATTCTCAATCTCATGAATCTCACGTAATCTTTTACTCTTAGGTGCAATACCATCCACCAGAATTAACCCGGTCTCTCTTAATGAGATCGTATTACCTTCAATTGCTGTTGTATGGTGAACATAACGCACATCGAATTCTTGACGGTATTTCTCCAATTCAGACGGATAAAAACTAGACAGCCAATCCTCATATTGGGTTGAAATCATTGCCAAAAAAAACGCATAATTTTGTGGGAGATATTTCAATTTTGTTGATTTTGTTATTAGTATAATTCTATAAAACTCACTTTTGAAAGATAATAATCTGGCATAAAATTCTATTCTTCTGGCTTTTTTAGCTTTATTCATATTTTTTGGGCCGATATATTTTTCAAACTGTTTACGTCGGCTTTTATAAGATACACTAGTTGCAACATAGAGGTATTTCTTACCTTTGATCGTTCGCTCTTTGATCGATACCATGCATTGATAAATATTGTTAACCCCCTATTTTAACCTTTCCACCAGAAACCATTACTAAAAGAGGATAACCCAGGGAACGAATTCAGATACCCCGTTTCATAAATTTGTAAATAGATGACAAAAATGGACCGCGTGGCGCAAAGTTTATCTCCCAGCGGGACATTAAACGTTGCAGGGTCGGGACTGAGCGCGGAAAGCAGGCAAAACTTTTATTAACTATAGTTGCTATATTAACTATGGTGGCTATATGGCAACTACTACCATCCAATTGAACTCAGAGATCCGAGACCTCCTGAAATCGTTTGGCAGAAAAGGCGAAACCTATAATGACATAATAATAAACTTGATTAAAAGGGCAAGATATGTTGAATACATGAAAGAATGTTACAGCATTTTGGACACCGAAGACAACTGGGTCAGCCTGGACGAGTTAGAATGAGCAAAAATGTTCAACTATCAACCAAAGCTCAGAAAGAATACAAAAAGCTGCCCAAGAATGTAAAGAATAGAATTAGAACGGCAATACTCAAATTAACTGATGATGATACTAAACGATTGGACATGAAAAAGTTGAAAGGAGTAGAAGGTCGAGAAGATCTATATCGGTTAAGAGTTGGCGATTACAGGATAACTTATTTTCCGGAGAAAAATGCAATTAAAGTAATTCGCATTATGCATCGGAGTAAGGGTTACAATTGGCTGGACTAAAACCTCCTTCCTGAGCCGGACATTGAACTGATATGTGTGTAGGGCCGGGGGTTAAAAAATTCCGAAGGGATTTTTTGACCGAGGTAACTTGGCGAAGCAAGTTACCGCAGCTTAGTGATTGAATGGCCAGGGGGAAAATATAGAGGACATAACTGAGATCTACAAAAACCTATATTAAAGCTAAATATGGTTATTTTCATGACAACTCAAAATGAAGAAACAAAGGGGGGAAAATTATCTACGAAAATTTCAACACCCAAAAAAACCCATCGTGATTGTAAAATTACCATTATCATATTTGTCATTTTAACAATAATCATTATACTTTTTGCGCTTATTTCAAAATATACAAATTGGTTACCCTCAGAAGGTACTCTTGTTATTTCAATTGACAATTTTTTAGATGAAAATGTTTCATATGAATTATACATTGATGCGGATCCTTTTCAATCTGGTATCATAGAACCAAACCATGAAATAGAATTTGAAACCATATTGAAGGAAGGACAATATACAATAGCGTTTAATGTTATAGGAAACGATTTTGACTATTTAATATTTGAAGAAGCAAAAATATTTACTGGTGAAACCACTAGGATTCCTTTTCATATTTGGGAATATCATATTCCGCATTAAACTGAATACCCTCGTTCGTCAAATACATAGTAACATCGCTAACTCAGTATCGTTATTTCAGCGACGATTGTGCGGGTTGTGGAGGCTCCACCTTACGAAGTTGTGGGTAGTGAGCTATTTTAAGGTGGTGGGTGTTGGGTGATAGGTCCTTTGTCGGGAATGGGGGGATGGGGAATAGGGAATGGGCCCCCCATCCCCCTTTTTAAACCGCTGAGGGTACCGAAGACGCTGAATTTTATTATCATATGTAGATTCTAGATTCCTGTTTCGAGATTTGAGGTAGCCTTTGGAAAGGCAATAGGCGAAAGGCGAAAGACGAAAGGTATGATGGGACCTGAATCTATAATCCAGAATCTGGAATCCAATAGAAAATTCAGCGTTTTCAGCGTACTCAGCGGTTAAAGTGGGGGCCTGAGGTCCCGTTTCCCGTCCATACCCTATTACCTAACTCCTATAACCTACAACCTAATACCTACGGGTTGCTCACAACTATTAAGACCACCTTCTAATTGCAAATATTTATTAACTAATATTATTTCTGTTTTAGAAAGTAGTGGAATAATTATGGACCAACTTAATTTTGAGATCATAGGGCAAGATAAAAAGCCTGGATCTAGTTTAGTTATGTTCAGCACGATTTTTTATATAATTCTCGTCATTGGAATTATTTTCGATTGGAGATCGTTAAATGATCTAAAAAGTTATGTCGGAATTATTATTCTTTTTATTATAACTACATTTCTTTTTGCTTTTGGCATTTATTTAACGTTAAAAACAAGAATAATTATTAATAATAAAGGAGTTAGTTATTTCTATAACAATAGATTGAAACTATTTTTACCATGGGATATAATAACAAAAATAAGATTCATAGCCAGGAAAAATAATCGTACCCAAAAAATTACCTACTACTTATTCATCGAGGAAAACAAAAAAAGCTATATCCAATTTGATAATAGTAACATTTTCAATGCGACGGATTCAGATCTATTAAATATATTTAAAAAATTGAAAAAACTTAAGAAGAAATATGATTACGAAATAGTTCAAGAGGAAATTAGCAGGTAAAAAAAATGAAGGTCGCCTCCAGCGCCCGAGCAGAAGGGGGTTAAGACATACTTTGGGCAATAGCGCAAAGTTTATTTAAATTTAACTCCTATTAATATGGTAGCGAATCCCGAATCCCATGGTACGATTCCCGATTAAAATAAACGTTGCAGGGTCGGGGCTTAGCGAAGTCGATTTAAGACAAAGGGGGGTACCATATATATTTTATATTATTATCAACATAATCTACAGTAGGTGAGCGCTTGAAAGCAGTAATTGCTGTGAAAAAAGAAGGCAGATTCTATGTGGCTACAGACTTAGTTACAAATGTAGCGGATCAGGGATCAACTGAGGAAGAAGCGATTGCCAATCTTAAGAAAGGATTAGAAGAGCATTACCAAATCTTAATGGAAATGGCTCCCAGAGGCTCAAAAACAGCTCTAATTGAGATTGAGGTCGAAAAATATGTCAAGACTTCCAGTGCTCTCAGCAGTTAAAGTAACTAAAGTACCAAGGGTGTTTGGCGGTCGTGACGATTATGTGGGTCGATCAAAAACACTTTGATTTTATGTATGAGGATGACTAAATGAAAATTCTATCTAAAGATTGTATAGGATGTGGTTATTGTTTTATTGTGTGTAAAAAAGAAGCAATCTCTAGAGAACTAAATATGATCATGAAAATTTCACCAGAACAATGTACGGATTGTATTACATGTCAAACCTATTGTCCAACAGGGGCGATCGTTTCAACGGAGGGTAAAAAATGAGTGGTCCGGACAATAGTAATTTGAAACTTGACGATGAATACGATATAATAATCATCGGTGCAGGCATAGGGGGGCTACTTACTGCTGCCAACCTTATAAATACGGGTAAAAAAATCTGCATCATAGAACGATTAGGGTTTATTGGCGGCCGGTTTACGAGCATACCTTATAATGGCTTTAATATTAGTACTGGTGCGATCCACTTAATTCCACATGGTGGTACAGGACCTCTCGGAAAAATGCTCAAGAGACTGATCCAGCAACCAATTTCCAAACTAAAAAATAATTATTTTCTTAGAAAAGATGGAAACGCGATAAAATTAAAAAAAGGCTGGCCCAGTTATATTGGCTCGGTCATTAGAGATCGTTTCAAAGTGGTTTCCGCAACTGCTAAGTATGTCAGGGATGGCCGACCAACCACATATTCAGCTCTTGAATATTTAACAGAGGGAAATGTCTCAGAAGACTATATTGCTCACCTTGCAAAATTCACTAACTTCACATTGAGCCTGGATCTAAATGAGATACCTGCTTATCATCTTGGGTATGTACATCGAAGTTTCATTCGCCACTGGAAACCTGGTCAAATAATAGGTGGCTGCGGCAATGTAATTCAAAGGTTAGCTAAGTTAATCGATACAGATAATATAGATCTAAGGACCAATATTATTGCAAAAAATATTATTTCAACGGATAGAGCTGTAAAAGGCATTGTGGTTAAGCCAACAGTTGGTCATGGCTCTGGCAATAATGAAATAGAATTGAAAACTAAAAACATAGTTTCTGACATTGGGCCAAAAGCTACTGTTAATATTCTTCCAAACGATGAAAAAGGTGATGTATTTTGGCGCAACATTAAAAATATTCGAGAGGCCAAGGGATTCAAATTCCATGTGAAGGTCAATAAACCTCCTGTTAAAGATGCTGGTGTGGTCTTTCCCTTACAAGCCTCGAGGATCGGGGGGTTTTCGGTAGTGTCTAATGGTGATCGGTCACTTGCACCTAAAGGTAGCAACCTTCTGATAGCTCATGCCATCATGAAAAGTAAAAATACCAAACGGGAGGTCGAAAAAGGCATTTCGGATCTAGAGCAAATATTAGGCCCGGACTTCGAATACGAAGATATAATAAGTATTGGAATATTCAAAGATAAATGGCCTGTGAACAGAGCAAAGCAAGGAGATGATGTTGGGTTTTCCACACCGATCAAAAGGTTATATATTGTGGGTGACGGTTGTAAACCTATTGGTTCTCCTATGGCCGAAGGTGTAGCGAGTTCTGTCGATATTTTATTGAAGAATACTGATCTTTTAAAACGTTCATAAATTTGAAATGAATGTAGTGTAAAGCAATGATTTAGCAAAAAATCCAAACCAATATGGGTGAGGTGGCGCAAAGCTTATTTAAATATAAATCCCTAATAATTTAGGTACGATTCCCGATTCCCCATCTTTGAAGAAGCCGAAGGGTTCTTCAATCGAAAACCATAACAAT
>CBDVCJ010000030.1:0-21925 GCA_965372445.1 uncultured Thermoplasmata archaeon
GAATAGCTCCAAACCCAACAACATTTAGGTTGTAGCTTGTTGTCTACTTGCGGCGCTTTGTAAGGCGTTTGCGTTCCAAGCCTGCTAAAGCCACCACGATAACCGCCGCCAGTAAAACCACAAGCTCGAAACCCGGTGAGCCCGACGTGCTCTTCTTGGGTTTCTTCAAGTGCAATACCGATAGCTCGAATATGTCGCCGTTATTGGTTTCATCCTGCTCCATTACAAAGTTTTTGGAATCCAGGGTGACCGTAAAGGTATAGATTACCTCGGTATCCTGCTTCGGGTTCATCCATTCGATATCTAAGATATCAAACACGATCGTGGCGTTTCCGCCGGGCTTGATCACGACCTCGGTCGGCGAGATCGGGTACAAGGTCCCGTCGTCAACCATGTTAAATGTACCGAATTCGTCCTCTTCTTCGTGTGATACATTTATCACAATCGTCTGGGGTACTGCTTCGAGGTTGGCGGGGGAATCGCCGATGTTATTTATTACGATCTCAAAGCTCAATGTGATCATGCTACCATAAGTGCCCTTGGACTCATCCCGGTCTGTTCTGTGGTCTAAGGTTACAAGATATACCTCATCAAAATCATCCCATGATATGGTTTCACCGTAGACATCGTCAATGAAGCGATAATTGTCGATCACTCGATCCGGGTAATTATCGTAGGTTGTGTCATTCAGGTCCTGAGGGCTGAAAACCAGGTCAGGTTTGATCACCTTCAGCATAATAGTGAGATTATTGTTCTCCGGGTCTTCTTCATCGTTCAAACCCACTATGGATTCAACTATTACATTGAACCAATATTCACCATGCTCGACAGTGTTGTTGACATTGATCGTGATCGTGACCTCTTCTTCGCCGTATTCAGGTTCGTTGCTCACATCGTAAGGCTGGACTGCAACTGTCTTTGTTGTTCTTAGCACTTCCTCGCTGTCGTCGTATTCTGTAACTAATTCATAACCATCAAAGTCGATCTCGATATCCTCTAACCAAGCTTGTTCGATCTCGTTCTGATCGTGGCTCTCGATAATGAACTGTACATAGTCGTAACCATTCCCGTAATTATAGATGTTGATCGTGAACGTTTCGGTGATTGTATCGCCTACAATATCATTCGGGTCTACGACAACACGAGTTTCATCGGTGGAGTTTATTGCAACCTCGTAAAATTGGTCTACCTTGGTTGCTATTGTATCCAAAGCGTGTACTATCTGGGTCGTGGTGCCTTTGATCTCTATGGTAATATTGTGATAACCTGCAAGCTCATTGTCACCTGATTTGATCTTGACTATTACCTGTCGTGCGGTATTAGGTGACAATATTACGGTGACGGTCTTTTGGTTATTCTCGGTAAAGGTCGCCAACTCTTTGCCTTCACCGTCGATCTTCATGGCTACTTCATAGTTGGCGTCACCATTAGTATTGTTCTTGAGCGTTATCACACAGTCCCAGGAATCGTCGATATCGATCTCCTTGAATTGCTGTGAGTACGAGACCGTAATATTAGAATACAAATTGAGGATCGTATGCATTGTTGCATAGCTTGTGTTGCCTGTCTTCTCGGATTCGGCAGTTACAACAAATGTGTATTTTGTATCCCATTTTGCTGCCGCTTTGTCCCAATCCGGAGCTGTGATTATCAGGTAGATGTCATCAACATAATTCTTGTTGCTCGAGGTACCCGGTACATCGATCGTATTCTTGACCTGCCCATTGATCTCGATCTTATAGACCGGCCAATCATTCTTGGACGCTGTTGTCGATGAATAGATATCCGCGTCGATGGTCATTGTATCGGTTTTCTTACCGACATTAATAACCTTGAACTGGAAGCTGACCTCACTGCTCGGGTCAATATTTTTGGTGCTTGCCGTATCCAGCATCTCAAGTTCCACACCACCCATCAACCCGAAGAAGGTCAAAACCTTATCCACTAATTCAGCACGGTCCAAAGGTTCTTTGATCAGGTAGAAATTAAATGCCAGATACACCGACTTATATCTATTTGCACTGTCGCCCGAATAGGAAACACCATTATATGCCGTGTGTTCCGGGTTCTGATAGAAGATCTCATCGGTTGCATCCTCGGTTGGTACCGCTTCGATCGTTGCGCCGATATCGCTAAATCGGGACGGCGGCTCGGTATCGTAGGTTGTAAAACTTACTGTACCGTCCTTATCTTCGGTGAGGGTCTCGGGGATGCCGTCCAGTGGGTCCGGAGTGCCACGCACGATTATAACTCCACCTGAATCTTCCTGTGTAACATTACCTTCACAAGCCCAGACATGTAGATATTGCCGCGCGAAATCCGAAGTTCCGGTCGTTTTCTGGGTCACGCCATATTCATCATATATGAAACTTGGACTTATAAGCCACAAGTTGTGGTCGTTAAGGTTCAGGTACATCTCTAACTGGGTCTCATCATCACTTTTCAGAGAGGTATCCCAGACATCTTGGGTCGGATGTGCCTGATAATTGTCGCGCCAGGCGTGGTTCGAATGTTGATTGTCCAGACCGGTCATCCAGATAACTGTGGTGTATTGCTCCATCACAGCTTTGGTCGGGCCTGTTTCATTTGAACCTACAGTGTACACATCATATTGAACTTCGACATCTTCCAATGCATCACACATTTTGCCAACGACTTCGCGAGCGAAAAATACATTCTCGTCTCGGGTATAATCACTGTTATCATCATCAACCAGTAGTATCTCATCCGTTGATTCCCGAACGCGTACAAGTCTGTATTCCTCGTTGTCCGGCCAGAAATAATCATCTGCGGGGTCACCGGCAATGATCTTTAAGCGATAATCACCATCTTCACTGGGTGTCCAGGACCACTGCTGGGACTTCTCTTCATCTTTTGCCAACGACACGCTTTTGGTGGATTCCTGCCATTCATCGCCAGTACCCATATTCTTGATCTTCAATACTACATTGAATGTTTTGGCAGCCGCACCCTTCTTATTCTCGATCTTGGTCGTAAATGTCGCGGCTTCATTTGGATGGACGATCGGTATTCCGCTTACCGACGGTACCGAAAATTCCGTTATATCGACATCCATGGGCACAGTCCAATCCTGTACGCCCCAGACAATGAAATCATCTAAAGAAAACCCGAGCTCGTTATTAGCGTCACCATCGGTCTCAAATCTTGCACGGAATCTAATATTATTCCATGAATCGGTGACATTAAAGTTCAATGGCGCTCCGTAATTGTAGTATAAATTAGTGCCATCCGAAGTAGCATAACCCGGTGCGGGGAACCATTCCGTGGTCCATGTTGGGGTATTGAAATACAGCATGCCACCACCAAAAGTTGTCCACATATATCTATTGCCGGAAATGCCACCAGTATAAAACCCGAGATTTATGGGTTCCCAAGTACTGCCGTCTTCAGACACTTCGTCGAACCATAATATATCACAATCCCCCATCTCGGCATTATTTGGGTTCACGTTATCGTTAACTTCACTTTCACCTGTTAACAAACTGGCAAAACACGCAAAATAATCAAGATATACCGCACCCTCATCATCCTTGCGGTTAATGATATCACCCATATTAATTGTTGGTGAGGTCAAAGTCACAATATCGTTTGCAGGATATGAATCCAATGGATATGTTGAGCTGGCACTGTCGGGGTTGCCGTGATACCATGCGTCCATTGAGGTATGCATGCCATTTTGGTTGGGGATGGTGCTCGAGATATGCCAATTGTCACCACCCTGGAGAGCGGCATGTGTCCAGGAGCCCTGGCCGGATTCCACATCGTCCTGCCAGATACTCACTCGGTTCCGCCAACCCAGAGCGTTATTCTCATAATCCGGGTCTTCAGAATCCGAGCTTTCGACCTCGGCAATTATGCCATATTCACTTGCAAACTGAGGTGTCCAGCTTATTGAGACCGATTGCTCCTGCTGTGGGCCTAACGACGCGATTGTCTTGGTCTGCGGTACTTTTAAGCCCCATTTGGTTATGCCATCCCAAACTAATGAGGTATAATCATAGATCGTGAAATTGACCAATACGTTAGTGACGGCCACAGCGCCATTATTTCGGACCGTGGCTGTGATCGTGGTGGCATCACCCACAAAGAATGAACCAATATATCCCTGGTTGCCTTCCCACCAATATGATTCATGGCCCGCCGGTGCATCTGCGGGGTCTAGATCGGTTTGCTCGGTCCACCCTGTGTTTTGCTCACCATATTCTATAGTTCTCATCTCAAGATCATAGTTCTCCTGTCTTGCTTCTGAACGTGTGCCTGAACTTGACTCGGTATCAGAATTGGGTTCTGGATCTGTTACTATATTATCGGTTGTGGCGGGATCCTCGGTCGAAAGCGGTAGGCCGCCCTTGATCTGCGGTACATCAGCGCCTGGAAATATAACTTCCCTTTCGGAAACCGGTGAGATGGCCTTACCATCGTTGATAATACCTGCTAATTCACGAATATTTGGGTCGGAACCAGGTGCGATCGCATTATCAATCTCCTTATAAAATTCCGACAATTCTTCTAGTTCGGTTGTCTCGAAATTCTCGTTTTCTAAATCTTGAGCTTTACTCGTCGAAGTCTCTACACCTGCATTAAATGCAGTTACAGAGGGCACAATAAATAAAAGTGCCAACAATATACTCATTATTCCTTTTGCCTTTATATCCAATTTTCTCATTTTACGCCTCCATATATATATATGTAGTTGGTTTTATATTAAGTGCATTATGAATATCGGGGTGTTGGAGTGTCTATATTTATGGCAGTACTTAAAATTTACTGAACCCCAATAACTGTCCTCAATATCTATTATTATATATAAATTTAAAGTATTGTTATTAATGACCTATTTTATGAACTATATTCCTAAATATTAAGTTTTTATTAATATAATGTTTATGAAACTGCAATTCTTATGGCTTTTAATAACTTTTTAGTTTAATTTCATCAATATTCTTGAATTATTATTCTTGCGATTTTAAGGCCAAATCCAATTATTATTAAATGGGATCTTAATGTTTACTGATAGCTATATTTGGGGATCAGGGAATATACTGCTTAACCATTAACCCTACACCCACCCTAACACCTAGAACCTGACCCCTAACTCCTAAAAAATTGCGTAATAAATTAACTATTTTGCATAGCAATTTTTTATTGGGTACCCTCAGGGGGCGGTGTATAGGGTTGTTGGGGCGGCTGCTGGGGTTGGGGCTGAGCCGGGGCTGGTAGTAATCGTTCTGCCGTTATTTGAGGCTGGCCTTGCGCTGTGGCGGGCGCCGGTAATTGCTGCGGCGCTGGTGCCTGCGGCATCGGAGCCGCTACACCTACACCACCCACCTCACCTTCCATCTGTTGTGATGGTGGATATGCTGCGGGTTGGCCAGGTTGAGGCTGCTGCGGTGGATAATAGGGCTGCTGGGGCGCGCCTCGCGCCGGGGCTGCGGCCTGCGGTGGCGGTGGGTATACATCCGGCGTCAAAACATCCTGCTGCTGGGGCGGATATGTACCCGGCGGTGGCGGCTGCTGCATCTCATAAGCTACAGCTTCCTCTTCGAGCGCTTGCTCCCGTTGTTTCTTTTTTATCATTATCATCGAAACTACGATGATGACCACAATAACTATTATGATAATTACCAGAATAAGCAGCCAGGTCAGGTCTTCGTCCTCAGACCCTTTGCCGCCAGTATCTACTACCGGGTGTCCCGGGTAGCTATTTGGGTCGGTAGGATCGGTACCATTATAATATTCCTGAATGTTTGTATAATCATCTTTATCAAAATCGACATCTGCGTCATCGAGTAGTACCTTCAACCCGTATCCGGCCTCCCAGCCATCGGGCATGCCGTCGCCGTCCGGAATGCCATCCCCATCGAGATCCTCTGAATCCGAATATTGCGGGTGTGTGCCGTTCCAATATTCATAGAGATTATCGAGTTCGTCACCGTCCGGGTCTTCATAGGCATCATGAACATCCGGGTTCGTCCCGTACATTTCCTCCCACCAATCCGGCATACCGTCACCATCTCTATCGTCCCCACCACCGCCATTATCCGGCTTGCCCGCACCGAGAACCTTGATCGAGGCGGTGAGCTCGTTGTTGGTCTCATCGAGTTCAAAAATATCGTCGTCGGTGTCTACAATTGCTTTGATGGTGTAAGTTGCCTCTTCCAAAGGCTTCCAATTGAATTTCACGGTCGCGTTCTCTTGGGAAATGATATCATAACTGTTACTACCTGTAGGCACAATTGTGCCATCATCAACATTATTACCACTCTCATCGATATGCGAGAGCTCAAGTTCTATATCTACGCCCGTAACATCTGCATCTCCAAGATTGGCGATGACGACCTCGATCGAAACATCGAAACCTTTCTGCGTGCCCGATACCGGGTTGATGGCGGAACCGTCCGGGCGCTTGAAGACGATCTTCTCGATCTCAAGATCGGGTCGAACGATATTGACGGTGATCGTCATACTATCTTCAGCCATCGGGTCCTCAGAAAGCGCGCGGAGCCGAATTATATATTCGCCGGTGTCTACATCCAAGGGCATGGTGATCATTAGTATCCCGGTCTCCGAACCGTATTCATCGTCAATTGGATCATATGCTGCGATCTCTATTGTTTCATCGTCAAATTCCAACCATCCGGACTCAACTTTCTTGGAGCTCGAAAGGTCCTTTGTCGCTTCCATAGTTACTGTATCAATGCCATTCCCATAATTCTGAACTTCAAAGCCCACATCCAACGCGATCTCGTCAAAATAATCATTTGGGTCTAGATAATAGTCGGTGTCGTCATCCGTTGTGATCAATACATCGTAAAATTGATTCACTTTGGTGGTAAATACTAAATTACCCAACTCCAGCGTACCTGCAGTGACCGTTACCGTAATATTATAGAAACCCGCGGGCTCGGTCTCATCGGCTTTAACTGTTAAGGTCGCGGTGGTCGGGGTATTTGCCAATAGATCAACATCGATCGTGTTCTGGAAGTTCGAGAAATAGCCGAGATCTTCGCCGTCGCCCGAGAGTGTTAACGTTACACGGTATGTATCATCACCATTAGTTACGTTCTCAAGTGCAATTGTATAATCGACACTCTCGGTAACATCGATCTCATCTTCGTATTTATCGGCATTCATTGTAACATTTCCAATACAGATCACAGTTGCATTGACCGATAGAGTTTGTTTGAAACCTGTTAATTTCGATTCCACATTCAATTTAAAGTTCGCGACGAAATCCGCAGGTGCATTCACCAGGGTCGGGACAGTAGCATATATATAAATATCGTTCTCGGAGCTCTTGCCCTGAATGTCCAATTGGTCGGTTTCAACACCTTCGATCTCAAGCCTGGGTGTCCAATCAGACAGGCTATGTTCAAGTGTCAAGGTCAGTGAATCGGGTAAGGTCGCACCATTAACGACCCTGAACTGGAACTCGAACTGCTCCTCGGGGTAAACGTCGATCTCATCGTCGCCCACAACCGATGCGGAAGGCCCGCCCAGCAACCCGAAGAACGTCATGACCCTTTCAACCAGGTTCGTCCTATCATCATTATCGCCGATCAAATAGAAATTGAAGCCAAAATAAACGGTTTTATAGGTGCTGCCTGAGTATGAAACTGCATTGTATTCTTTCTGGGCGGTATTCTGGAAGAATAGTTCAAGTGCATCAGTTTCGGTAGCCTCTTTTTTAACTCTTGACCCTTTATCCTCGAAGCCTAGCGGCGGCAGCGTCGTATAGGTGGGATAACTAGCGCTATCGCCAAGAGTATTAATCTCACCAATAAGTGGGTTCGGGGTGCCGCGAGTGGTGATCGAGCCACCCGATATTACCGTTAAATTGGCCTCGCACGATGAAATTTTAAGATACTGTCTTGGAAAGTGGGCGGACGGTATCGCAGTCTCGCTCTTACCATAATTATCGTACAAGAAGCCGGGGCTGACAAGCCAGAGATTGCCGCCAAAATCGAGATAATTACCTATCTCGGTCACATCCAATTGTTTTAAGGCGGTATCCCAATCCGGGTCATTAAGACTATTAAGATAATCGCGCTTCTGATAATGGTTGTCATGTTGATTATCTAACCCCGTCAGCCAGATCACGACCTTGTAATCATCCATAATATCTTTAGCTGGGCCGGTTTCGTTGCGCGCGACGTTATATACATTGTAGGTCAAGTTGGTATTTTGTATTGCATCCAACCCGTCCAGGATCCTCTTCTCGACATCTTTACGATAGATCCCGCCGCTATGTTCACTATTATCATCATCAACGACCAGGATATTGGTTGTGGGGTTGCGTACATAAACACGGCGCTTTTCGCGATTGTCGGGCGGTGTCCAATCCACAGCTTCATCACCGGCAGTAACAATAATATCATAGTTGCCTTCCTGGGTCGGGGTCCACGCCCAATTCTGGGTCTTTTCCTCGTTGGATTGGAAATTCAGTTGTTTTGAATCAGAATATAACACGGCCCCTGTACCGGCATCTTTTATTGAGATATTGACGTAAAAATTGCCGGGCTTGCCGTAATTTTTTACATCTGTGCTGAATGTAAATTGATTGTTAGGTGAAAGTATCGGGATGCCATTTTGTTTGGGGTTGGTTACATTACGGATCGATATCAATTGGTCCGGATAGTACTCCTGTACACCCCATACGATAAAATCATCCAGGAACAGTCCGACATCCGTCAACGCATCGCCATCATCGTCAAATCTCACTCTGAATTTGATATTGTTCCAGCTGGTGACGTTTAGGTTCATGATGCCGCCTACGTTATATTGTAAACCTGTTGGACCCGTGGTCGCATAACCAGGGAACGGGAACCAATCGGTATCCCAGACGGGATTTGTGAAATATAAAAGTGAACCATCAACGGTCGCAGTATATCTATTACCTGTTATACCAACTGAATTTGCATATTGGATATTGATCTCATTCCAACTTGCACCGCCGTCATCTGAAACTTCACGGAACCACATCATATCACAATCCGCGAAATCGACATTATTGGTATTCACATCGTCATTGACCTCGGCCTCCCCTGTCAATAGCGTTGCATAGCAAGCAAGATAATCCAGATATAAATTACCCTGAGGTGTCTTGCGGGTTTTAATATTACCGAGATCCAACGCCGGTGACACCAGCGTACATACATTACTATCCCTGTACTGGTCCGGGGTGCCGTCGATGCCTTCGTACCAGGTCCATGATTGGGTATGGGTATTCTTGCTCGGATTCGAGGGTGTATCGGTTCGATGCCAATCATCAACACTGCCCCCACCCGCGCTATGAGTCCAGGAACCAACCCCGCCTTCGATATCATCCATCCAGATCGCCACGCGAGATAAAAACCCGATGAAATTATTTGAGGTATCCGGGTCAGTAGGCCAGTCCACTTCTGCGGTGATCGCGAATTCGCTGGCAAAGGGCGGGGTCCAATCATAAGTTGCCTGCGCGGTTTGGCCTGAATTTATTGAAGTGATGATCTTCGTGGTCGGTACCTGCATGCCGGGTATAAATCTACCCTCCCAGAGAAGTTTTGTATAATCATAAATTGTAAAATTGACATCGACATTATTTACCGTGCCCGGGCCGTTGTTCTTGACCGTTACTGTGATCGTGGTGGGCGACCCTACCAGAAATGAGCCGTGATAGGCTTGGTTGCCGGGGTAACTGCTATAGTCATAGGAATGATTCCAGCCGCTATTTTTCACGCCAAATTCCATGTTCGTAATCTCTAGATCCTCATTGGCGCGCGAGTTACTCGCCGCGGTGCTGGCGGATGGGAAATGGTTGGGTACCGGTATCTCGATCGGCACACCATCGACATATCGCGATAGGTCCAAACGCGGAATTACCTTTTCGGGCGGCATTACAAATTGTGGACTGATGTCGGAGTTCACCTGAGATAATATCAACTGGTCGGATTGAACCTTCAATGGTTCTACCGGTTGGTCATCAACAATTTCGGGAGCTTCAAACTCAACCTCATCTTCTTGAGTTGCAGTAGCCATTGGGATCGTTGCACTGAATGTTAACAACATTACCAATATCAATACAAACACACTATTTTTCAAAAATACTAGTTTTGAACTCACTACCATTTTTTTGCCTCCTTTAAAACCAATTTTAATAAGTTACATGAAATTAAGCTCTGAATTCAGTCCCCCAGCCGAAGAATTTGTTTAGCTTATCCTCAATCCAAAGAACTGGGGATCTTTATATATCCAAACATCTTATATTTGTATATATATAGTTTGCTCAAATATATTTACTCAATATTTAATATTATCCTTATTTTAGTCGTTTATTGCGTCAAATTATATTCGGCTGCAAAACATAATGCCTTTAGTTAGGCGAAAGGCAAAAAGGACGGATCAGCTTTCGCTTTGGGAATTCCGAAGGAATTTTCAATCGAAAACCATAACAATGATTTTGGCGGTAATTTACAATGTAAATTACCTTGCATTGAAAATCCCCTTCGGGCATCTTCAAAGCCGAGGCAACTTGACGAAGTAAGTTGCCGTCATTAGCAATAAATCCTCATCCGTCTGTTGCCTATCGCCTTTCCGTAGGAAATCCATATTTCGCCTTATTCCCCGCCAAAGAATCCGCGCAGCACAGGATGCATTTCCATCATCTGCTCTTTACCGATCTCTTCGTAAAGTCTAATGATAATACCTACGGTCAGCAGCACCCCAGTACCTGAAGTACTACCCACGGTACCGATCATATCTGCAGTCGCTGCCAGTGCACCCACGAACGCGCCGCTGATGACGGTCACCATTGGTATATAGCGGTCTAAGACCTTGCGTAACACGCGCGGATCGCGTCTGAAGCCCGGGATCTGCATGCCGGAGCTCTGGATCTGTTTCGCAACGGCCTCCGGCCCCATATTGGTGGTTTCGATCCAGAATTTAGCAAACAATATTGACCCGATGACCATAACGCTAAGATATACTGCAACGTGTGCTATCACCTGGTAATAATTATGGTCACCCACGTAAGTACTGTATCGGTCCCAATTCAGCATCGGCAGCAGCCATTCGTGCACGCCGTTAACTTGAGAGAGGTACCAAGCCCCACCTGCAATTGGTTTAGTAGTCGGATCTCCTTCCGCAGTTGTATATGAACCGATCCACCACTGATGGCCAACAAGCGGAACGTTTTTCAACGAGGGGTGGCTCCAGAGTAATAGTGAGAACATATTCACATTCGCTAATAGTGCCGCCATTAATATCACAGGGATGTTAGATGCATAGATCAAGCGTATTGGATATCGGCCCCTTGCACCGCGCACCCTTCCGTGAGCTAATGGTAATTCAACTCGCGAGGATTCTACATAAGCCACAATTATAAATATAACGATAGTACCAATTAAAGCGATTATCGGGTTGGGCGGCCCTAAGAAGATCCGTTCCCAGCCGCCGCCGTTCGTCAGGTCGCTGAGCGACATTTGCGACAGTAGATGGGCGGTCTTTGGGATCGTACCGCCAGGCACATCGCCGAACCCGCCCAAACCATATTGTTGCGGGTTGTCGATCGGCAGCCAACTGATCGTGCCTGTGAAGATCGCCTGCGATACACCCGCGGCAATGAACAAGCTGATACCGCTGCCAATACCCCATTTCGAAACCACTTCATCCATGAGAAATACTATATAACTGCCCATGATCAATTGTAAAACAATTAACATATTCGCAGGCCCTTCACCGATCGCGCCAACAATACCCACGCTGGGCATCAAATAGCCGTAAACCTGAGGTACGGATTCCACCACTATCATAATAATGACAAGAACCTTCTGAGTGCCCTGGTAGATCGCTTTATCGTCTGTTTTCGTAAGGTCGAGGTTGATGATCTTCGCACCTACGAATAACTGCATAATGATCGAAGCGGTAACGATCGGGCCGATCCCTAAATGCATCAACGACCCGGAGGCGCCCGCCATGACCGCTCGGAACGCTTCGAACAGATCCAAGGTCTTTTCCTGATCCAACCCGTAGATCATCACATTCGTCATTATGAAATAAAATATCAGGATCAGGAGTGTCCACATCATTTTGGTCTTAAAATGTACATGACCTTCAGCACGTTTGATCGTTGGCATTCTGTCGGTGAGCGGCTTTAAGCCGTGTAATTTGCTGCCTTCACCGGCGTAAGATATTATCAGATAAATAAACCCGAAAAATAAACCTAATGAAATGGGAATAACCAACATCCCAAAATAATCGTCGGGCGCCGGTTTATTCATAAAGAAGAAAATCACAACTAAAACAACATAAATAATTAATACAGGAATAGCTACGGTTTTGTTGCGCTCGATGTCTTCGCCAACCATTTTATTTCTCTCCAGTAGGGATGAGATTCATTGTCCTTATTTTTTCTCCAGCTCTTCGGGGGGTTGGTTCACCTCAACCTTACCACCAACGTCTTCAATCTTGGATATTGCCTTTTTAGATGCTTCGGGAACGATGATATTCATTTTTCTAGTGACCTCACCTTTACCTAATAATTTATCAATGCCCATTGCCTTTAAATTTATTTCAACTATTCCGCCTTTGATATTTTTACCTATACCATTCTCGATAAATTTATCTAAATGATTCTCAACGTCATTTACATTAATAGTCAATTTTGAGCCGACAACTTTCTGAGGTCGTTTAAAGCCATGTCTGCCGAAATGATCGGGCATGAACTTCACAGTGTATATCCACTTGTGTTTATGCAGACCTGCAAGCCCGCGCCCGCCGCGTTTGCCGGCGCCTCGGCCTGCTTTCTTGCCTCTACCGTGAGTTCGCTTGCCGCGAAATTTTACTGTTCTTCTAGGTGTCATTTAAACCATCTCTCGAGTTGCCACCCTTAAGGATGGTGTCTCTTGCCATACTATTGGTCGATATTTGAAAACCGACTTGCTTTTATTATTCATTCAACTCCCCATTATGAAGTTCGGGGGGTTTTTCTTGTATTATTAGATCATACGTGCTAATAGATCGTTGATCTTTTTACCTCGGTAGCCTAACGCACCGCCGATCACAAAAGCTCTCTTGATACCTTCATAACCTTTCCGAGGCGGGTGCAATCTAATTATGGGCTTGATACCCTTTAGGTCCGAATATTTTGCATCACCTTTAGCGACCAAGGTCGCAAAATCTGTAATATTTTTATAATCCGAATTTGCCTTAACATACTTATCCGTAATATCATTGTCACCAACTAATTTACCACGGGCTTTTATTATCTCCTTCAGGATCGTTCCATCTATCTCGCCCCAAGTTACATAATCTTTAACCTTTTGAAGCATTCCTTTGTATTCTGGTGTTTCAGAGATCAAAATACAGTGATTAACTCGATTAAGCCTGAGCATTTTCAGAGTTACCTTTATTTCTCCCCCAATATTTACAGTACCTCTTATCCTTACAACTGCAAATGTCAACTTGTTGCCTCCTTATCAATATTATCTTTTTCTTTAGGGCTGGGTTTGGCCGCCTCAGCCTCATGGCTTGATGCGGGCTCGGGCTCTGAGCTAGGCGGCGTCACACTCGGGGCAGGCTGCGCTGGCTTCGGTGTATCGTCAGGCTTCGTTTCAGATTCAACTTCAGCATCCTCGCCACCTTCGCGCATCTCGCCTAAACTGCCTTTGATTATGTGTAGTTTCTGCATTTGCGACTCTGTCACCTTCATCTCGGTGGTCTTTCTAAGTGCCGCGATTATCGCCTTGGCGTAATTGATCGTTGTGCGGGTCTCGCCCTTGGTAAAGCCCCAGGCATCTTTGATACCCGCGAGCCTCAGAACATGTTTGGCGATGTTGCCCACAGCCAGATTTATACCCTGAGGCGCCGGTTTTAGGTGAACCACCGTAGAGCCACTTTTGCCTTTGACTACAAAGGGTAATGAATGGGCTTTATCACACCCGCATTCCCAGGAGCCGCAGCCGCGCTTGATCTCCATAATATTAATCTTTGCGTTATCAATTGCTTTGCGGATCGCCGGCCCGACCTCTTTGCCTTTGGAATGGCCGAGCCCTACATATCCATCTTTATTTCCAACCACGGTTGTGATCGAAAATTTTACTCTTCTACCGGAATCGGTCATCCTCTGTACCATATTCACATCCAAGACCTCATCATCTAAATCGGGCAACAGGATATCTACTATCTCGGGTTCACGGAGTGGCAGGCCTTGATTTAATGCGTCACTGATATTGGTAATCTCGCCATCTTTTACCATATGTCCCAATCTGGTCTTGGGTTTCCATAGCTCAGGCTCGACGCCACGAACCGGCACTTGGGGTTTTGGCTTTTCCGGTGACGGCACTTTCAAGTCTGCGACTTTATCCTTAACCGCATGCTCCGCTGATACTGCTACCTTTCCTTCAGCGTCCTTCGAACCGCCCTCCTCGGCCTTATCGGGGGACTGTTCCTTAGTCACCGGGACGCTTGCTTTGGTTGGCTCTTCTGATGGTGCAGCCTCTTTGGATGGAGCTTGAGCTGACGATGCTTCTGCCTTTTCTTCTTCTGGTGAACTCGGTTCCGATTCAGTTTTGTCTTCAGGATCCGGTGTCGATTCATCCTTTGCCTCAGATTTCAAATTTTATGACGCCTCCTTTTTTTTATGGCTTTCAGGTCTTGGATTGGTCTGCCAATATTTTTGCTTTTACACCTTCAAATTGTTTTGGGAGTGTTTCGTTTATATGTGAACCTTGAATTCGCTCTTCCGGCGGTAGTATCTCCTCGCCGTGCGGGATATTAAGACCCGCATCCAGCATCCCTTTCAGCGATGCAAATACCTTCGAACCCTTGGCGGGTACTCTAATACCGATATCTAAAACGGCATCTTCGATCTTATTATTTAAAGCTCTTTTAGCAGCCAGAAATCCCGTTAAATATGCGGCAGGTAGATTGGAAGTCGCACCTTCCCACCCAAACTTCTTCAGTTCTTTCGAGGTTGCAGAGGCGACGACCTTATCGCCAATAAGTTCAAAATCTATGAATTGAACGGTAGTAATTCTCAAACTCGTTCTTACCACCGCTCTCGGTAAATCTGATTTTAATAACTTCAATCGATATCTGTAATTGGTCTTACCTTCACGCCTTCTACGAAATGGGCGTTTGGATTGCTTATGTTTTCTATGAAATGCGCACATATCTATCTCCCAACTTTATTTCTTTTTCGTTGACTTGACCGCTTTGCTGCTCTTAGGCTCTTTCTTAGCTTTTTTGGACGATTGCTTAGCTTTCTTAGCTTTGGGCTCTTTCGCAGGTTTCTTTTTAAAAGGTTTGGGTTTTGACGCTGCTTTTTTCGGCACGCTCGCTCGCGACACCTCAATCGGTTTCTTGGGTCGTTCCTCGACTTCAATAAATGCATTCTGTACTTCTAATTGCGCGTTCAAATGGGCTTTGCTTTTGAACATTCCACCTTTTGCATGCCGGTAGAATTTGCGATAGGTTGTGGCCGTGATCTGGCCCTGGTCACGATATTCTTTTAATATCCTTCTTATCGGTCTTATGGTCTGGATCCAGCGACGTTTCTTAGATAATCGTGAATGTTTTGTCCCCTTTCGACTGCCTTGACCTTTCCTCTTGCCCTTGTGTTTCTGTTCCTGTATGTGGCGTATCCTAGCTCTAGAAATACCCTTCTTATGTTTTGATTTTATTACACCTTCCCTGATCAAGGAACGTATATCGGTTCTCGTGACAGCTTCTGCTACATCTTCGGTGCGGTTCGTATCGATCCAAACACGATTGACACCACATTTCAACAGATCTGCCGACATTCTCCGCTGGTTCTTAAGATCGACCATTTCTTCATGCTCCTTTGTTCAATACCCTTATACCTAATTCATCAGCCTTTTTTTCCAGTTCTATTCGCTTTTTCGTGCCTACACTATGTCCAATTCTTACTGCTTCGGTCTTTGGGTCTATATCCTTTAAACCGTTAACGTTATAAACTAATATTTCTTTGAATCCTGATGGGTGTAAACCCCTGACGGCCTTAGGTGAACCATAACCCACTCTTACAACATTCGGCCGATATTTTTTATGTTTACGCATCTTGGAATGCAAGCCCTTAGGTCTACGCCAGCTTGTACCCAAACGTTTATACCTAAACCACTCTTGACGCCTAAATTTCGGCCTGTGCTTCTTCTGGCGGCGCCGAATGCCTAATTTATGCTTAAGCTCCTTATCAAGAATCGGTTTTTGTTTGGCTACATGTTCTTCCAGTTCTTCTTCCTCTACCTCCTCCTCTTCACCTTCTACTATCTCGACTTCCTCGTCTTTCGTCTTGGCTAATTTTGGTTTGGGCTTGGACTTAGCCGCTTTCTTGACGGACTTACCGGTGACTTTGGCGCCTTTCTTGATCTTGGTATTCTTCGATGCTTTCTGCGGCTCCTTCTTTGGTTTAGAAACCGGTTTCTTTGAAGGTTTTGGCTTCGTCTTAGACGCCTTGTCATCTGACTTTACGGTTTTTTTTGGGTCCTTCTTCATTTCTTTTTATCCTCCTTATGGAGTATCTATATTTGGTCTGCCATATCTCCCTGACTGGAAGTTCAGGGTCTTGGTTTATTAATCATATAATATTTATTTACTAAATGAAGGTTTATTGCTCTTCTCAACTACATAAATCCCATCTTGGAATATTCTCGGATCGAAATTCTTAATTACTGTCGCAAGCTCGATATTTGCTGCGGATTGACCGACTTCTTCCAGATTGATGCCATTTAATATGATCTGATCACCACTAACTTTTACCTTGGTCTCGCCCAGGATCTTTGCTTGGCGCGGCTGTTTCTCGCCCAGAAAGTTCTCGATGACCAAAATATCATCTTGGACTCGGGTCTTGATCGGGAAATGGGCATAAACGATCTTCATGCGGAATTCAAACCCATCGGTTACACCCTTGATCATATTCTTAACATGTGCTAACCAGGTCCCGAACAATGCCTGGTCCTTCTTGCGCGGTAAATTGCAGAATAATACAATCTTTTTGCCTTTCTGTCCAACACTTATTTTCGGGTGAATGAAAGTTCTCGACAGATTCCCAAGAGGCCCGGTAATATCTAATGTTCTCGTGGCTTTGTCATACTTGACCTTCACATCGTCCGGAATCTCTAATTCTTCGCGCGCTTCTGCAGCTACTGGCATTTTTATCATTCTCCAACTCTAAATTCGGTAACGGTCCGATATTTAGTATACATAAGCTAATAACTTACCTCCAGTTTTCAGTTGCTTCGCATTCGAATGCGATAAAACCCCATGGGTCGTGGTCAGTATCAACAACCCGAAATCCTGTGCCGGTAGAAATCTAGATTCATATTTTTCAAAATCTCGCCTTTGTACTGAATATCGGGGTTTGATGACACCACAGTTATTTATATTTCCTATTAATTTGACCTTAAATGTACCTGATTTTCCGTCTTCCATGAACTCGAATTGTCCGATATAGCTACTATCCTGCATAACTTTCAATACCCGGCCGATAAGTTTTGAGGCCGGCTTGATGTCACATTCTATTTTGCCTGCTTTTTCAGCATTCTTGATTAATGATAACGCATCTGCGAGAGGGTCATGTTGCAATATTATACCTCCCAATCTTATTTAGGTTGTAACCCCGCCCTGAAAGGTAGGGTCGCCGATTCTTTGGATATTGTTGAATTTTCATTTGCTCGTCCTCAATTCCCCGCTCTACTGAGCAGGGATTTCTTATTTAACTTATGAATATTTTTTGAACCCCAGCTCAGGCGCAATCTCTCGAAAGCACTGTCTACAGAGATGCATACCGAACCTCCTGATGATACCACGTTTACGACCACAACGTATGCATCCGACCTTACGACCAAATGTCTTTTTCACGGGTTCTGTCTCTTCTGCCATGAGCTTGTCTCCTTAGTTTTTTCTATTATTCTCACCATTATGTGTGGGGCTCTTATCTTGATGATCTCTACTCGATCACCTCGGCCTTGAACATTTTCTTTACAAAATCTATTCCTTCTCGATGGGTGATACGGTGCTTTAAGGGTAATTTGTGCTGAAATCTTTTACGCGTAGCCACCCTATAACCTGCACGCTTGAGCGAAACTGAAATATCCATACCAAAAATCCCAATTTTCGGGTCGTACTTCATATTTGGTAGGTCTGTATAATCAGGAATGCCGAATGAAAAGTTGCCCTCCTGGTCAAATGAATAACCAGCAATACGATTGTCTTTTACCCAAAGTGCATCCTTGATGAACTTCGCGGCCTCTTCACCTCTAAGTGTGACCTTACATCCGATCGGCATGCCTAATCGAATGCCCAGGTCTTTATTGGTTGTGTTGGAAATTGTTCGAACCGGTTTGCGGCTCGTCAATAATCCAATTACACTTTCTGCTTTGATGAGCTTTTCGCCCGCTTCACCAACGCCGATGTTTATCACGACCTTCGCGATATTGATCGCTCGCATTTTATTCTGGGTCTTATCTGCCGTTTCTATTCCTCCTAACTGATCATGATCTCCGTTAATCTTTAAATCGCACTTGCCTCTGGGATCGTAATCTCGGGCTTCTCGTGACCAATAACAAATACATTGTCTTTTATTGTCGAGAACTCTTTGAAATGTACTATGTTCGGTTGTGAACTTCGCATAACTTCGTAATCGTAAATAGGCGCGATCTGGCCGGCATGTTTGCCTTCGATCACCATGGCGGTGTTGCCCTTTTCAAATGTATATTCTGCAAGTATCTTCTGGGTCGGTAGCTCGATCTTTAATACATCGCCTGTTTTATATTTGTTATTCTTGATCAAAATATTTCTACCGTCGTGTAGATTCAACTGGATAATACCGCCCTTAATCGTAACTTTATTCTCGATCCGCGCGAGCTTCCATTTTGCTTCCGTTTTGGAGATCTTGATCAACCTGATCTTACCACGATTATCTAACAGCACCCTGAAATATTCCTTGGTCGTCGGGATCGAGATCACATCCATAATGCCCAATGGCCGTTTATAGTCTCTAATACGGTTACCGTCCACATGTATCATCCCCGCACCAATGATCCTTCGTGCTTCCGGACCGGTATCGCAGTATTTCATATAGTCGCGTATCACCAACAAAACCGAAATACCTCTCTCTTTTGAATGGGGGCCCGGCGAGGGCTTGACTGTCCATTTATGGGTCTTCTTCGGGATGCTCCACCTTCTTGGTGCTGCAAGACGCTTGAGATGTTTGCTCATTCATTTCCTCCTAAATTGTGGTGTCACCACCATTCTTGGTGGGACCTTTTTTCATAATATTATAACATTTTTGAAACTTGAATTTCTCCTTATCATTTCTTTGTAGCCTTTTTAACGGCTGGTGATGACTTTTTGGCAGGGGCCGGTCTCGCGACCTTATCTTCTTCCGGCTCCTCCACGGTCTCACCTGGCACCTCCGAAAGTGCGCCAAGCTTACGGCGCCGCCAAGGGTCCGAAAGGTCTAATTTGGTAATCAGTACATTTGAGGGGTCCATCCATCTCGCAAGTTGCGTGCCGTCTGCTTTGGCGATCGTTGCACCTTCAACATTGATCATCCCTTTTTTCACGTGAATCTTAGCTACTTTGCCGATATGGCCCTTTAATGAACCGCGCATAACCTTAACCTGATCACCTTTAATAACAGGTACGGACCGCACATTATATTTTAACAGCAGCTCTTCGCTCAAATGCGATGAAAGACTCTTACGTTTCTGGTGCTTTGGTGCATTATACATATATTTACGCTGCTTTCTCGAGTGCTTTGAGGTTGGTCGCTTTAGAACCATAACCCCCGGTTTATTTTTTCGCGCTGACATTTTATCTATCCCATTTTATTATTTCATACTATTGTTGATGCGAGTGCTGCGACCCGCGCCCATCTCTCTGCAGCTTCGCGCGCTACAGGGCCCTTGATATCAGAGCCTTTGGTCTCACCACCGGGCGTGGTGATCACCACTGCGTTATCTTCGAATGATACCATAGTTCCATCAGGCCTTCTAAACGGGCGGCGCTGGCGTATTATAACGGCATACATAAGCTTCCTACGCATGTCCGGCGTGCCTTTCTTGACCGAGACCACCAACAGGTCGCCGATACCAGCCGAAGGTAAGCGCCGATGCACACCCTTGTATTTGGGTACTGCCACGATCTCTACGATCTTCGCGCCCGAATTATCCGCACAGAGCAATCTTGCCCCTACCGGTAATCCACGAGTCTGTCTGCCTGGTATACCTTTCATGATATTTCTCTCCTGATCCTATGGGGTTGGTTTAACTCCAATAATCTTAGTTGCTATTTTCTCGGACATTCAATAACTACAAAGCTCTTGGTTTTGCTTAATGGCCTACATTCCATGATCTTAACCTTTTCGCCGGTACTAGCCTTTATGCATTCTGGATTATAAGCGGTATATATTCTTGTCCTCTTTTCATATCGTTCATATTTTGGTATAAATCTCATAAATTCGCGCTTAACTACAATCGATTTATCCATTTTATCTCGGACTACCACACCTTCTATAATCCGCCCTCGAACCGGCAAGGTACCGTGAAAAGGACATATTGTATCATCACAAGAGTCCTCGGGGGGTATGACGTCGATCCCAATGTCACGTGGCTTTCTTAATTCCTTGGCTGGTGCTGCTGGCACTTTACGCTTGACTTTTACGAGTTTCTTTTTCAAGCGTATCTTACGCTTGGCCTGGGTCTTATCGATCTCTATGGCATGCAGCACTTTCTTACCTACTTTCTTTTCTTCATCCCCAGGGGCAGGTTCCGATACTTTTCCATTTTTGGCTTTGGCCATTATTATCACCAAATTTATCTCCCCAAACTAAATGTCGGGGTTTCTTTTTTAGTTCTTTCTCTTATGATATAACTTTTTGATCCTATCTTCAGGACGGTATATTATTTTTGAACAATCTAGTTCGATATCGTTATCTTGCGAAATTGTAAGTCTCACGATCGTGTGCTTTTTCGGCACGATCACCTCATTCTTTGTCTTTGGATCTGTTAATCCAGCTCGAAGGATCCTGATGGTCTTCATAGTCTCATCTACGGTTCGACCTCTGATCCCGATCAAGCTTTTATCTGAAGCGTCAATTATCTCGACTGGATAGCCAATTATCTCATGCATTGAGATGTTATGTTGGTTCACCATATATTTCTACCTCTTTTAATTATGACAAATAATTTGTAATTCTTTTATCACCGAATTTCGGCTTTGAAACCTAGGTCCTCAAGTACACTTTGTACCTTTCTTTTATGGTCGCCTTGAAGTTCTATATTTCCTTCTTTTACTGTTCCACCAGATGCGCATCGGGTCTTCAGTTGTTTCGCTAAATCATCAATATCTATTTCACTTGCATTTATACCTTCAATTATCGTTACTGTCTTACCATATCTGCGCTTGACGGCATAGATCTTTATCTCTTGCTGTTCCCTTGCAATGACTTCGCACACACAAAGCTCCTTTGGTAATCCACACGATTTACAAATCTCTGGCATTATATCTCGCCCTCCTCTCGCATTATTGTCAATATTCTCGTGATCGATATCCGAAGCGTCTTGATCTTGCCCGGATTTGCCGGTGCACCACCCATAGCGGCAACACCCTTCTCATGTATCAATTCAGTTCTAAGTTCCCGAAGCTTTTTCTTGCGCTCATCCGGTTCCAAGTTCCGGATCTCTTTACTCTTCAATACAGCCATTCTTCAAACTTCCTCCTTTTTGTTATATTCTTAATTTTCCTCTTTAGGTTCTGCCTTCTCGGGCGTTTTTGTATCTTCTTCAGGTTCTGATTTTGGTGTATCTTCCGGTTTGGATTCTTCTTCCGGCGCTTCTTTTGGCTTAGCTTCGTCCGAACTAACCTGCTCTTCTTCCGGTTTGGATTCTTCTTCCGGCGCTTCTTT
>CBDVCJ010000031.1:0-20782 GCA_965372445.1 uncultured Thermoplasmata archaeon
ATATGATCGATATTGACAACACCCCCGAAGAATTAACGGTAACTGAAAACAGCACCTATTGCACAGTTAATGGGTTGGTGTTAACGTTCAATTATCCGAACGGGATAATAACGGAAATTGTGAACCTTACCGTCGACGACGGTAACAAAAAAGGGCACCGCCATTTCAAGGTAATTGTCACACCCGTCAACGACGCGCCGATCATTGACGAAATACCGGACCAGACCGCGGTCGAGGATATCGAGCTCGTTTTCAATATTACGAAATATGTGACCGATATTGACAATACAATCTCTGAGCTAGAGCTCACCACCAATTCAGGTTATGCTAGTGTCGAAAGTTCTGCCAACACGCTCGCGCTAACCTTCAACTACCCCGAGGGGATTTTGGGCGAGGTGGTGAACATTACGGTTAGTGACTCCGATAAAGACGCAGACCGTAGTTTCAATATGACCGTCAAGCCCGTCAACGACCCGCCAACCTTAAGCGAGATACCAGTGCAGTATGCTGTTGAAGATATTGACTACCAGCTAGACCTTCAAGAGTATGTGGATGATATCGATACTGCGCTCGAAGACCTGAACGTGTTCGTGAATTCGCAATACTTGATTAGTTCGAATGGATTGGTGCTAACCTTCAATTTTCCGAACGGCGTGACTGAAAAGTTAGTCAATCTCAGCATCAAAGACGGCGCGCATAAAATCTATGCAGATGTCGAATTCATCATAACGCCGGTTAATGACAGGCCGCAGTTGACCAAAGGCACGCTCGAGCCCGCCTCCGGTAATACCAACACCGTCTTCACATTCACGGTTAAGTACAAAGACATTGACGGCGACGCGGACCCTACGGTTGAGGTGGTAATTGACAGCAAGCTTTACGAGATGGAGCCCGACGCTCAGGTTAATAACCCCTTAATTGGTATAGAATATTCTGTCGACTTAAAATTAAGCAAAGGCACGCATGACTATTATTTCCAATGTGACGATAATTCCGGCGCGCCCAACAGCACCTCTTCAACCGATAGCGCGAGTGTAAAGGTATCTGCCAAAGCTACGAGTGGTGCAGCTGATAGTGCAGTGGTCATCGGCATCGTTGCAGTTATTATTATTGTGATCATTGTAGTTATTATAATCCTATTTTTATTTTTGAAGAAACGTCAAAAGGGCGAAGCACCGCCGCCACCACCCGCTATGTTGCCGCCAATCGGGCCACCCGAGACATTTAGAAGTCCACTTGAGCATGATCGATATCCAGAGACAGCTCAATCTCCGGAACAAAGGTTGATGGAAAAGCGGTATCGCGCTCAAAGGCCCTCGCTGATGCCAGAGCCCCACGGCCACGACCCAGATCAAGCTTCGGCCCCTGAGGTTGATCTTGACCAAGATCTCGAGGCAGAAAAAGAATATTAAGTGGTATGGCAAAATCATTAATTTTTAATACTAGTGTTTTATTTTGCTAAGTTGGTAGATGACAGATGGCAATTTTAGTTGTATATTATTCACGCACCGGCACGACCAAAAAGGTCGCCGAGCGGATCGTACAAGATCTCGGTTGTGAAATCGAGCAGCTCTTCGACACCAAAAGCCGCAAGGGCCCGATCGGGTATATGCGCGCGGGCAAGGATTCGAGCACTAAGAAACTAACCGAGCTGAAACCGATCGCAAACAATCCGGGCGCGTATGAGATGGTGGTGATCGGCACACCGATCTGGGCATGGAAGATGTCGACCCCGATCCGCACCTATATTCAAATGTACAAAAACAAATTCACAAACGTAGCTTTTTTAATAACTTGTATTAACAAACCTTCAGACACCTTGCAAGAAATGGAGACCCTCTGCGGCAAGAAACCGGTCAGCACATTATTATTAATGAAGAAGGATTTCAAAGAGGGAACGGACAGCGCTAAAATTCAAAAATTTATTAATGAACTGAAATGATGTAGCTGTGATCTTGAGCAATGAAAAAGTGCGCTACTCCCAGAAAAATAATAGTTTTAACCCGAGCGTTCATTCAACACCAAATAAAAATCGATAGTTATTTATAAGATATAACTCGTTTAAATATTAGCTCTGGGGGGAGCAAGAAATGAGATCAAAAGCGCTCAGTGTTTTTTTGTGTTTAGTGATGATTTTAGCGGTTTTTACGGGCGAGGGTGCAAGTGCGGCAGTTGGCGGCAGCCCGCCCCCGCCACCAGATACATATGGCGATGTTGCAGGCTCAACGCCGTTGGATACCACGCCGCCCGAGGCGGTAATCCAATTCAATCTGGAGAGCCGGCAAATAATAATTTCAGGTAATGATGATATTGATGGGGAGGTTGAGGTTGTGGAAAGTGTACAATCCGCCAATAGCCGTAAAACCGAAGTGTGGTACACACTCACTGATGACGCCGGGAATGTGCTCAAGCTATTAATATCGCGTTCGGTTATGGAAGGCAGTCTCGCCGCCAGTATTTTGGAGATGAAATACGGCAGCGGTGAACGTGTGATTTTAGGTGAGAACCATTTCAAGGTCGAGTTCAAGTTTGATAAAAAAGGCGGCGAGCTAATCCATTTACACCAGAACATTCACATTGTAGGTAAATTCAAACTCAATTCATTTTACACTTTAAGTGGCGAAACAACCAACTTCGAGTACGAAGAAAAGGGTTACGCCAAAGTCAAACATAAAGTAGGTGGCTTGGGGCTTGTCAATTTGAATACTGATGAGAATGACCTGCAATTAACCCTGCTCGCCGACGGTGCCGAGCGAGACTTTAACGCGTTGCGAGCGAGCGTGCAGCGGATCGAGCCGGTTCAACTTTTGGCTTATGATCATCTGGTAGGCGCCTCTGCAACCCCACCCACGGTCCGTTTCGGCGATCTCTCCGGCATACCAGAGTACCTGTCCGGCAGATGGACGACCGACCGCAGGTTAACCCCCGAAGCCAAAGCCATGGCGTTTATCGAGACCTATGGCGAACTGTTCAGGTTGGACCCCAAGACCGATACATTCAAAGCCACCGAAGTATGGAATAGCGAGCTGCTGGGGATGACCAATGTAAGGCTGCAGCAATATTACCTTGGCGTGCCAGTGTTCGGCGCTGAACTGCTCGTACACCTTGACCACCACGATGTTATTTTTGTTAACGGCGTTTTCGTCGACAATATCGATCTCGGCACCAAGCCACGCATAGGCGCGCCCGAGGCCAAATCGATCGCAATGACGGATCTGCAAAATAATTTTCCCAGACTCCGGATCGTGAGCTACGAGCCCGAAAGTTTGGAAATATACCATAGAAGTGCTCTTGACCGTTACAATAACGGCCCAGTAAAGTTAGCCTGGAAGGTCGTGATCAACACCCTCTCACCCGAAGGTGAATGGTACTATTTCATTGATGCAAAAGATGGCGCGCTCGTCGAAGCCTGGAACAATTACCAAGGTAGAACTTCTGACGGCATGCCGTGGAACACACTGCTTTATCTCCGTCAGCCGGGCGCGATCCAGGAAGCCTATGCACTGCTTTTTGAAGGCTCGTTGGATTACAGCCAAAACCTAACCGACCCGCGCTGGGACGGCACGCGCGACCACTGGAACGACTTCGTGCATTTCAGGGGCGCCTGCGCCCTAACAAACAATAACTGCGGCGTGAACGAGAACAGTGGAATACTCACCAAGCTGTTCAGGTTGCTCGCGTTTGGCGGCGCTCATTATGGATTGGCGACTGACGGTATAGGTACCGTCCAAACCAAACAAATATTTCGTGCAACTCTTGTAGAATCGGGCCTGAGCTCGACCGCGACATTCCAGGAAGTTCGGGATGTGATGTTCGAGACCGGTGATGGCTTGCGAGGCGGTCCCTCGGGGTGGGACGCTACCTGTCAAGCCGCACTCAAAACAGTCTGGCTCTCGGTCGGCATCCTAATTATCGACCAGGCCTTTGGCTGGGAAACAAATGACAGCTGGGACGAATTCGGCAGGGCCCTCGCCACCGGCGATTTTAATAACGATACATACCCGGATCTGGCAATAGGTGCACCTTACGAAGATACTGATACTGATGACTGTGGCATGGTAATAGTATTTTACGGTTCACCCGCCGGTCTACGTTCGACCGGTTCCGAACGTCTCATACTTGAACAAGCGGTTCCAACCCCTAACTCCGACGATTTTTTCGGGTGGGTTCTTACCACCGGCGATTTCAATGGCGACGGCTATGACGAGCTCGCGATCGGTGTGCCGTATAAAGATATCGGCACCAAAACCAACCCTGGAATTGTGGTGGTTTATTATGGCTCGGCCGGCGGGCTTATGCCGGACGCATTTGGCGACCCACCATTAGCACTGCCACCGACCATCGAGGTCCTATCTCAAAGTAATGCCGGTGAAATAAACGAGGTCGTTGACCACTTCGGCTTTTCGCTTGCGGCCGGCGATTTCGATAATGATAGTTACGATGATCTTGCGGTCGGTGTACCGCAGAAGAATTATCCGACGAACGACGAGGGCATTGTGATCGTGTTCTATGGCACGGATGAAGGGCTGGTACCTGACGGCGACTGGATCTTCACACCACTCTCAGAGTGCGAGATCATTACTCAGGGTTACTTGAAGGTCAGCGTCTATCAAGAGGACGAGTTCGGGTTTGCGGTTGCAGCGGGCAACTTCGACGGCGACGATTACACGGATCTTGCGGTTAGCATGCCATTCGACCATTTCGAGGGTGCCGATAATGGCAGGGTGATCGTCTTTTACGGGTCGAACGAGGGGCTGCTGCCGTCGCTCGAAAAAGAGTATCTCGACCAGGAGATGGGAAACGAACTGAATGGAATAATGGATAAGTTCGGCTATAGCCTGGCGGTCGGCAATTTCAATGATGACAACTATGATGATCTTGTAGTCGGTTTCCCATTCGAGAATTCTGTTGTTGTAGATTCGGGCGCGGTAATGGTATTTCACGGTTCAAATATCGGTTTCAAAGCACCAAGTGATGTTATTATATTAGACCCACCAGAAGTTGAAACGCTCAGCCAGAATGATGTTAGTGCCGAAAATGAGAGTAACGACAAATTCGGGTGGTCGTTCGGGGTCGGTGATTTCGATGCCGATGGTTACGACGATCTTGCAGTGGGGTCACCCTACGAGGATAGTGATTGGGTTGATATCGGGGTGGTGGATGTGTTCTTTGGCTCTGAGGACGGGCTTATACCACTAAGACCGAACCGTCTCACCGAAACCTATTTCGGCGACCAGGAGGACCCGCACGACGAGTTCGGATTTGCTATTGTGGGCGCTGATTTTAATAACAATGGCAAGGCTGAATTAGCGGTGGGCGCGCCAAAAGAAGATTATCCCGGCGATATTGTACATGCTGGCAAGGTGTTCGTACGCGAGATCGACCCTGCAATGCCGTGGGTGAATGCCTCGGCCGCGATCGTATATTCACGCACACTCGACAAGGTGCTCGGCTTCAAGTATATGGACCAGCGATTGAAAATGGCAAGCACCACCAAGATCATGACGGCACTGCTCACGATCGAGTTTATTAAAAGTACATCCAATTCCATCACTTTGAACAGTATATTCGATGTGAGCAGCTATGCCGCAAATAATATTGGCGGTTCTCATATGCAAGGCGGTATTTTTGGAAATCTATCGACCGGAGATACATTATCATTAAAGGATCTGCTGTATGGTTTGATGCTGCCGTCCGGTAACGATGCCTCGGTGGTGATCGCCGAAAATATTCTTTGGAATGGCGCGGGCAATGAAGGCGGTTGGTGGTCTATATTAATGAACCTTCGTGCAGCGGTACTGGGGCTAACCAATACCAATTATAGAAACCCCTTTGGAGAAGATGCGGTCGGCCATTACACGAGCACGCGCGACCTGGCAACGCTCGCAGATTTTGCGCTGAACGACCTGCTCTTCAGGCAGATAGTTGGCACCTGGCATTATACGACAACGACCTGGAAGACTGTGCTGAATTTTAATAATAACGGGCAGCAGCAAAACACCAACCAACTCCTTAGACCAGGAGGCTCACGTAATTACACAGGTTCCTACGGCGTAAAAACCGGCACGACCGATATTGCCGGCCAATGTCTGGTTTCGGCCGCGAACGATGGTGTGAATGATATTATTGCAGTGGTTTTAAATTCTGCACCGAACCATGACCCGGGCCCGCCGACCCGCTACACCGACACCAAAATATTGCTGGATTGGGGGTTTGGGGTACATCCCTAGTCCTGAGTCCTGTGTCCTACGTCCTGCGTCCTGAGTCCTGTGTCCTGCGTCCTGAGTCCTATGTCCTGAGTCCTTACTCCTGACAATAGACAATCAAACCCAAATCCTGACTCCTAAGGACGAAGCCCGCGATAAATCGATGGCTGATTAGCTTTTTTATTTAAAAATATTGATAAGTTACCATTATTTTTTAGAATCTTATAATCATATAATAAAAATTTAAATAATTATAACATATTATATCATACTCAAGAGGGAAAAAATGAAACGAATAATTATATTGATGATATTGTTCTACCTAATTTCTGTCACTTTCTGGGTTGACAATGAAGAGCGTCCCCAGGAAGTGGATCTGGATATTTCTAATAATTCATCATTATCCCAGTCCACAAGAAGTGCCGAGTCGTGGTATATGTACGGTTACGATCTCCAGCACACCGGCAATACAACCTCAGGCGCACCTATGACCAATAAAGTGTTATGGAGCAACCGCACTGGCGATATCACAGGCTCGGAGGCCGAGTTATATTCGTCACCCGTGATAAGTAACGGTAAAGTTTATATTGGCACACGCTCGAGCTACATATATTGTTTTGACGAGTACACGGGCGAAACTTTATGGTATAAAAAATTTGACAAGATCACATGGGGGATCTGTAGCACTCCAACGCTAATAAACGGCAAGATGTACATCGGCACCGAGGACCATAATGTAAATTGTTTGGACCCGGATAACGGCGACCTGATCTGGAATTATACTACAGACGGGCAGGTCTGGTCCAGTCCTGCGGTTTTTGGGAATAGGGTTTATATCGGGTCGCTCGACTATTATTTGTATTGCCTGGACGAGATTACCGGCGACCTGATCTGGAAATTCAAGAGCGCTCCTACGACCTATGGTTATCAAGATTACGGTATAAGTTCCACGCCAGCAATCTCCAACGGCAAGCTTTTCGTGGGCGCTTGTGACGGTAAATGTTATGCACTTCCACTCGACGACCCGAATGGTGACGGTGTGATCAACGCCACCGAGAAATTATGGGAATTTGACACCGGAAGTTATGTATATGGATCACCAACAGTTTTCAATGGTAAGGTGTATATCGGAACTGGCACTTACAAAAGGGATGTGGGGCCTGCGATACATAAGATCTATTGTTTAGATGAGAATACAGGCACCAAACTCTGGGAATTTGAAGCTGGCAACCATTTTATGAGCACCCCTGCAATTGCATATGGTAAATTATATATCGGTTCTCTGGACGGTTATTTTTACTGTTTACCGTTGGAGGACCCGAACTCGAATGGCGTCATCGCGGCATCTGAGGTCGTCTGGAAGTTCAAGGCTTCGAATGTGATCTGGAGCTCGCCGGCCGTCGCAGGCCAGAAGGTTTATTTTGGGTCTGGGGTGCCAAACTGGGAAGAAGGTGATGGTAATTATAGCGTTTTTTGTTTACCTATAAATGATCCCAATAACGATGCTGTGATCTCAAATTCCGAAATGATCTGGAATTATAAAATTGATGCCGGGGTGTTAACCTCTCCGACAGTTGCGAACGATAAATTATTTGTCAGCACTTACGATGGCAAACTCATATGCTTTGCCGACGGCGCCACCCTCCCCAAGGTGCAATCCACGACACCGCCCAAAGATGAACAGGAGGTAACTCTTGAAATTAATATTTCGGTTGAGTTCACGAAAGCAATTAATACAAATACCTTGACCGCCACAAATTTTGTGCTGGAAAATGAAGATTCGGTGAAGGTGCCGGGTGAGATAATATATAATGATATCAATAATACAGCGATATTCAACCCCAATATGATCCTCGACGAAAATGAGCTCTATACGGTAACTTTGACCTCCGATATCAAGGACACGGACGGGAACGGACTGGATTGTGACGGTGATGGCGTATTCGAGCCGGAGGATGTGTACTACTGGTCGTTTACTACTAAATTATGTCCGCCAGCGATCACGACCATACCGGTACAGCGCCCGATCGAAAGTGAAGACTGGTACCTTGATATGTCGCTATATGTCACCGACCCGAACACGCCCTTTGAAGATCTGACAATCACCGAGAACTCATCCTATGCCGAAGTTATAAATGGAGTTATTATTTTTAATTATCCGGACGGAATAACCCGCGAGGATGTTAATATATCAGTCTCGGACGAGTTCAGTACTGTTTGGCAGCTCGTGCGCGTGGAGGTTAAAATTGCAAATGACCCGCCGATGGTGTCAGCCTTGCCTGATATTCACGCTTTAGAAGATGAAGCTAAGATCGTGGAGGTTTCAAAGTATATCTCGGATATCGACAACGAACTTTGGGAATTGACCGTCACCACCAACAGCAGTTATGCAATAGTTAAAGGGATGAACATCACTTTTAATTATCCAAACGGCATAATCGCAGAAATTGTTAACCTTACAGTTACGGACGGTAATAAGATCGGCTGGCAGCATGTAAGAGTCATAATAACTCCAGTGAACGATCCTCCAAGCTTCACAGATATTCCAGACCTGCATGTAGTAGAAGATATAGAATTTGTTTTTAATATTACAGAATATATTTACGATATTGATAACTCAATCGACGAGTTGGAGCTGAGCACCGATTCGAGCTTTACAACAACCGAAAAAACTGGAGATATTGGGATGACCGAATTCCGGGTCATCTTCAAATATCCAAATGGGGTTTTGTTTGAAACGCTCAAGCTCACAATAAATGATGGTGCACTATCCACGTCCCGCGAGCTGAATGTAACTGTCGAGCCTGTGAACGATCCGCCAACAGTAAGCGATATCCCAAACCAATCTGCGCTCGAAGATATGGATCTTGTGCTCGAGCTTTCAAAATATATTGATGATATCGACACATCACCGGAAGATTTCAGGATCTTTTCAAACTCCAAATATTTGATAAAAAGAGAAGGCTTAGAGCTAACCTTCAATTATCCTGATGGCATCACCGAGGAAGTTGTTAATGTCAGTATCAAGGATGGAATCTATACCTATTTTTCAGATTTTATTATCAATATAACACCTGTAAACGACCCGCCTAAATTATTCAATGACGCGGTTGTACCGATCACCGGCGATACGGATACTGAATTCAGGTTTACTGTGATCTTTTGGGATGTTGATTGTTATGATAACCCGAGGGTGGAATTGGTGATCGATGAGTTTGCTTATGAGATGGTTGCAGTGAATCATACCGATATTTTGGGTACCTGCATTCAATACACTTACACCTTGCAATTAGCGAAGGGCACCCACGGCTATTACTTCCGCTGCGATGATAACTCCGGCCAGCCCAACAGCACCTATGAGACTACGCGCGCGTACGTTCCGGTCACGGCCACGGCCGAGCTCGCGCCGAATATAGCGGTAATTGCCGCGATCGTGAGTAGTATTATCATATTAGTGATATTGATCTTTATTGTAATTAAAAAACGTCGAGATGGCAAAAAGGTATCATCAGTGCGAAAGAAGAAAAAAGTATTAAAATAGGACAATGTGGGTCGCAATTTGGGATGCGGGAGCAACGACGGTCCGGCGTCCTGAGTCCTGCGTCCCGGTTTAGGTGGTAGGTTTTAGGTGGTAGGTTATAGGTGGTAGGTTTTAGGTGCTAGGTGGTAGGGACAAATGTCAAAATAACGAACACCGAGTCCCGAATCCCGTGGTACGAATCCCGAAATAACTACCATTTTTCAACTTTCAGCCCAGGCACGCGTTTAAAATGGCGGATATTACGTGTGACCAATTTCTCGGCATGGGCAATAACGAGCCCGGCGATGATCGAATCCATGTCGCCCACCCCCTTCCCCTCCTGCCGTAATTTTTCAATAAGCTGCCCAGCCAGTTTCGAAGATTCGATATTAAATTCCAGTAATTTCAAATTATTCAATAGCTTCTGAACTTGTTCAACGTTATCCTGCCAGAACTTTGACCTGTAAGCTCCTTTGAACAATTCCATTGCATTGATAGGTGTTGTTGACAAAGTTTCGGCTCGTTCAAGATCCGCTATTTTTTCGAGCGCTTTTCTATCACCCCTGAACAGCCCGACCAGGATATCGGTATCCAAACACGCCAATTAGATCCCTACCTTGCGCAGTTTTGCTTTGCCCCGTTCTTTTGAAATGATATTAAAAATTCTATCAGCTTCTTGTTTATCGCCTTGCCATTTACCGGCAAATTCTAGCAATGAAACCTTTTGGGCGATTTTAGAGATCCTGAGCACTACCTTGGAGAACGAATCGTTGTTTTCTTTCAGGTCTGAGAGCGCGTTATAAGCTTCGTCGGAGATCGAGATTACGCGGGTCATGGTGATCACTTCACTATCTATGTATGCATGTATGTATATATGTAGTTTGTTATCTAGTGTGACGACCGAGGCTTAAGAGTATAATGAGTTAGGCCAATAATCTCAACAAACCGATAAGTTTATATATTGAACTATAGTTTAGCTTACTGAACGGTGGTTTGAATGATTGAACTGTTCGAGAAATACGTCAACTGGAAAATTCTTGCGCATTTTCTTAAAAATCCAACTACACAATATTATGTAAAAGAATTGTCTAGAGTATTAAATGTCAGTCCTGGTAGTGTGAGCATTACAGTTAAAAAGTTCGAAAAGGATGATTTACTAGTCCGGGAAGAAATTGGCCAAACCCATCTATATAAATTGAATCAGGAATACCTGGCAGTGACGTCACTGAAAAAAAGCTACTCCTTAATCAGGATTATTGAAGCGAATTTCAACAATAGATTTCTCAGTGCTGATGAAAATATTATTTCATTGGCACTCTATGGAAGCTATGCAAATGGAGACTACGACGAAAAAAGCGATCTGGATGTATTGATAATTACGCCATCAAAAAAGGAAGTTCTTAGCAATACCGGCATGGAGTTGGGACACGAACTTGAAATTAACTTGAGCATGTCGATCTTCAAGCTCTCTCAATGGCGGCAGCTCTCAAGAAGGAATGATACATTTTATCGAAGGATCGTTGAAAATCATGTTTTGTTATTTGGAAGTGGGTTGGAATGAATTTGCAAGATTGTTATAGACAAGGGCTTTTAAAAAAAGTCAAACCTGATCCGGAAAATGCCAAACGATCAATTGAACAATCATTTAAAGGTCTTGAAGATGCCAATAAAAATCTTGAAATTGAATGCTACAATGTTGTAATAATTTTGAATTATACTTCAATGTTCCACGCAGCACGAGCACTATTGTTCAGAGATGGGATCAAAGAGCGAAGTCATTTATGCATCCCGGTCTACATCAAAGCCAAATATCCTGCGTTAAAAAGATTTGCTAACATGCTAGACTCTTACAGAATGTTCAGGCACAGGACGATCTATGGACTCGAAGTTACAATAGATAAGGCCGAAGCCGAAGAGGCGATAAAAACTGCAGGTGAGTTCATAACGGAGATCGAAAATATGGTTTAGTCGCTTATATTCGGGACGCGGGATACTGGAGTCGGGATACGAAATAATTTTATTGAATAATTGTAAATTTAAGATTTCCGAATCTCGAGATAAATCGATAGCTTTTTATAAGATATTTTGGTTATAGTTATAGAATTATAGGGGGAGAAGAAAAACATCAATTTTTAAATTTCCGGGAGAGAAAAAATTCGGTATATAAAATTAAAAAAAATTGTGTTATTAACTTTTTTTCTACCCCTTAAATTGAAAAGATATATGAATTAATTCAGGAGGGAAACTATGAAAATACGTGTGCCAATGATGATACAAGACCAATTTGTATCAGATGCAAAAAATTTGGAAAAACCTTTTGAAAATGTAGACATAGAGCTTAATGAAATGTTTTTAGATGGACCGGTATCTAGTAAAGTTGCGGTTCTAGATTTCAATCCGGATACGAATGAACTATTACCAGGTGCTAAGTTCATTCCGCCAAAACCAGGTCGAAAACTTGGCGGTTATGAAATTTCAGAACCATTTGAGGTAGATGACCCAAACTTTATTCGAGTCAATGTATTTGCTACAGTCCTAAAAACAATTGAAATGTTCGAGGAAGAAGATGCGCTCGGCCGACCATTAAATTGGGCGTTTGACGGGCCACAATTATTTGTTATTCCTCGTGCGGGCCAATGGGAGAATGCATATTATGAGCGTGATTCACATAGCCTCCAATTATTCTATTTTCCTTCTGATAGGTATCCAATGATCTATACAAGTCTATCACGCGATATCGTTGCTCATGAGACAAGTCACGCAATTTTAGATGGAATTGCGCCCAACCTTTATAATGCAATCACGCCTCAATCTTTGGCATTGCACGAAGCAATTGCAGACCTAACTGCGTTATTAATGGCGTTCCGCAGCAACAAACTAAGAGAGGCAGTACTAGATATTACTAAGGGGTCTATTGAGAATTCGACTGCATTTACTTCTATTGCAGAAGGGTTTGGAAGTGCACTTCAAGGTTGGAGAACCTATCATCCCTTAAGGCGACTACATAATAACAAAAATCTTAAACCAGGTGACAAAGATTGTGTCGCGCGAGACGAACCCCATGATCTTAGTGAGGTCATAAGTGGTGCATTATACACAGCTGTAATGTGGAAACTACATGAACAACTTAAAAAAGAATATTCAGAAGGCGATTTATCTGAAAATTATTCAGTTTCAGGTAAAGCATTGGCTGTTGGCGCCGACAGATTCAAACGTATGCTCTTCCGTGCACTTGATTATCTACCGCCGGGCGAGGTTTCATTTGGCGATTATGGACGCGCTATTATCGCTGCGGACCAAGCATCTCATCCTGATGATGACCAAGAGCGCAATTGGATCAAAGAAGAATTTCTAAAACGAAATATTATTCATAAGAAGGAATTGTTAGATACTGAAACTAATACGGAGTATGAGCCACTAGAAGATCTCGATCTTCAAACACTTGTTGAAGATAACGATGCCGCCAATGAATTCGCGAATAATAATCGAAAGGAACTTTATATTCCTGATGATGTTTCTTTTTATTTGCAGCCTCGCTTAGATGTAACCAAACTCTATTACCATCTCACCGGCCCAATTAAAGTTCGTGAATGTATTTTTAAAGTATCATGGGACCAATCAGAGAAAAACGAGCTTGGTACAAGGTACCCAGAAGAACGACGGATCACAGTTGGAACTACACTTGCAATCGACTGGGACACCAAAAGAATGCGCGCATTATTAACCTCGGACCACAACAAACAAGGTGATGAACAAGGCGAGCAGCATGAAGATCGCACCAAACTTGTTCGTCGATTATTGGATAAAGATTTACTGAAATTTGGCCATCACGCAATAGGTCCAGATGGAAAAAGGTTATCATCAGTAGTATGGGCTGATACAAAAGAGGGTTATATGCGTATTGGCGGTGTAGCTCGAATGCTGCATATTGTGGAGGGGATATAATGGATAAGTTACGGATAAGAGTTTATAATGTGCGATTTGGCGATGCGATTCTCGTTACCGTACCAGATCGCAACCCAGATGGCGATATTGAGAAGCGCAATATTCTAATTGATGTTGGAAACGTACTTGGAGGTGAAGGTGGTGGGGATGAGGTTTTTAAACCGGTTATTGAGAACATTCAAGAGGAACTGGCTAAAGATGATTTAGATTCGATAGACCTTTATGTAATGACACACGAGCATATGGACCATGTTCAGGGTCTGTTCTATTCTTCAGACAAATTGGACCTGAACCTCAAGGTAAAATATGCATGGCTTACAGCTTCTTCCGACCAAAACTATTATGACAAGTTTCCAGATGCGAAAAAAAAGCTGACTGAAGTAAACAAAATGTATTCCACTATTAACAATTATTTAATGGCTTCTCCAGACCGGCAAACACCATGGCTTAATTCTTTAATGCTGAACAATAACCCCAGAAGTACTTCTCAATGTGTCGATTATCTACGGGAGCTTGCGGATAATACCGCATATATATATCGAGGTTGTGATCTGCAGGGCCAGCATCCATTCAACGAAACTGAGTTCGAAATTTGGGCTCCTGAGCAGGATACTTCTGCGTATTATGGAAGATTCAAGCCTATGTCATTGGGAGTCGCTGAGCACGAATTGACTGATGAAGTTCCAGAGGTGACAACACCTCTCCCGCCACCGGGTGTGGATGCCGCTGCATTTCTCAATCTTGTTAATATGCGCAGCCAGGGATTTGTTGATAATTTACTCACGATTGACAAAGCTAGAAATAATACGAGCATTGTATTTTATTTTAAATGGCGAGATTTGAAATTCCTGTTCACGGGTGATGCCGAGCATCGTAGTTGGAAGACAATGAACAAAAATAATATGCTCAAAGAAGTGAATTTTTTAAAAGTCAGTCACCATGGCAGCCATACCGGTTTACCTCCACCTGAATTGCTTGAAAAAATATTACCGAAAGCTAAGGTTCATGATCAGAAGGCGGTTGTGTGTACGTATCCCGATACGTATAAAAATGTGCCGGATGAAGATCTTCTAAGGCAGGAGCTAGCACCGCGTTGTGAGTTACAATATGTTACTAAAGATACAGTACCGGATGGTAGTTATAAAGATTTCGAGTTCACAGCTTAATGTTTATAGGGAGGCGCAGTTATGACAAAACGTGCTATTGTTAGCAATTTATCTTCTGATAGTACTAAAAATAATCCAGAGGAATGGTTTTCCGATACACCTGTTATAGGTCAATTACCTGTACATCGAGCTGCAGTAAAATTTCGTGAATTGGGTGAGGTCGAAGAAGCAGAAGAGATTGAAGAGCGCTTAGAGAAAGATAGTAAAAAATTGATTCGTTCATTAATAACTCAACCGACCCATGACGTCGCAGTTAAAGTACGTAAAATGGGTAAATTACAAGAGGCAAAAGATATTGAGGCAAACATAAAACTGGCAAGTGAAAAGGCTCTTAAAATATTAGTGGCGGAAGATGCACACAAGTCCGCAGTCAACCTTCACAAATTATGTGATATCGATGAGTTTGAATTAATTGAAGCAGGTATTGAACGCAATAGCGAAAATGCGGTTGAGACAATAATTGCACCCTATGCATTAAAGGCCGCAAAGACACTTCGCAAATTAAATCGTAAACGGGATGCTAAAGCCATAGAGTCAGGTATAATAAAGGCAAATAAAGCATTCGGCAAAATGCCCAAAAAATCGTTATTTGATTTTTTTGGTAAAAAAAAGAGGAAAGCCTATATGTTCACTTCTCATGCATTTGGATATATACCTATCAATGAATTAAATTCTACAAGTCCGGTACAAATTATGCACGCTGGCGTTATCAAAGCAGATAAAACTTTGAAAAATTCACAAATAAAAATCACGCTAGATCGATTAATAGTCTACGATTATCCCGGAAGCGGAACGCACAATATACTTTGTGATTTTTATGCACAAAACCAACTTCAAAAACAGACCGAACACATACATTTTAATCAATTGTATAGAGTTCAAGAAGGTCAGCAAGCAGGTATTATTGGGTTTCCCGTTTTCATTGGGCTTAATGTTGGAAGAGAAGGAGTAGCTTTTAAATGTTTTACTATTAATGTAAAAAATGAACAAGATGAAAAAATACTGGAATATCTAGATAGTGATGTTTTTAAATCTGGTTTAGTTCTTGCAAGTACAATCAACCCCGCCATTGCACCCTTGAGTAGTCTAGCGTTTGGGATAACGAAAATGTTCGCAGGAAGAAATAAAAACGTGGCGGTTCAAGATTTTTTTATGGGTTTGGATTTTTCAAGTGTCGCAACAAGAGCACGGCTTGCGGAAGGGTCATATATTGCAGTGCAAATTCCGGAAGATATAGGTTGGAATTGGTCAAATTGGCTATATAATCCCATAAGAGGTCGAATCGTGAATCGACATGATCACAAGAAAACTATTCCATATAATTATATGGTTTTTGGTGTAAGCAGATTTGAAGGCGAAGATTCATAGTAAAAGTTATTTTTTAGATTTCAGCTTGACCAAAATATCATCGGGCGGGGATCGGGCTGAGCCAGTGCACGGGGCTGGAAATTGACGTGATCATAAAATAATGAGGCTACGCGAATTCTTGGCAAACTTTAAACCACGAATCAACACGAATTTATCGTTTATTGATAAACGATAAACTATTAGTTTCCAGATACCGATCTACTTAATAATTTTTTAGAATAAAACTTCTTTTGATATCTTTTTTTCATATTGCCACTCCTATTAAAATTATCTTATCATAATTTTATTTTTCTATAAAATGTTTCTTATCCTATTAATTAATTTCATTGTGAAGATTATTTCGATATTATAATAAAAGATAGCGTTTTAGATTGAATCTCTCCATGCCAATCGGTATATCCTGAGGCACCATTTTCATCAGTAGATCTTGGATATGAAGTATATATTCCAGTTAGTTTATAATTTCCAATTGAATTTAACGTGTAATTGTCTAAATATTTCATGCCCCACTGCATTTCGATAAGATTGACAGCCAATGAGATAGACCTAGTAGGACGAAGCTTAATGGGTGGAGGATAAGTTCGAATTCGAGGTCCTGTGTGGTGAAAAACGCTTCCATTTGGCAATATAATTTCAAAATCAAGTGAATATTTTCCAATATTTAAATCACTTATTATAATGTCTTTGTTCCCAATATTGGATAGCGTTGCTGTGATTATAATAGACTTGTTAATCAAAAACTCATTTTTATTCATAGATATACTAAATTTAATTTTTCCTATTTTTTTCTCTTTTTCTTCGGAAATATACACATAAGTAAACATAGATATCAATAATATTAGGACAATCAATAGCACAATCTTTTTTTTCATATCCTAAATTCTCCCAAGTATGTAGTATCCCATATCAATGCATCATCACTTTCTAAAGCTGTATCCATCTCACCATCAAAATCGGCATCTACATGTGTGTGTACCCAATCTGCAGCATATAAAAATGCCTCTCTTACAGAGACATAACCATCTCCATTTCCAAAATTGGCATCTGCATCGTAATAACTATCGAGATCAATTTTAATGTCTGGCCACTTTTGATATCCTAAGGCTAATGAAAATCTATAATTAAACGTCCCATAAGATTCTTCATCACTTTTACATGACATATATATTACACGTGGGCAGGGGTTATCTCCATCTTCAAGTTTATTTAAAGCACTGCCACTATAACATGCGTCAATTACAATAATAAGTCTATAACAATTAATGCGATCTAACCAACTATCAAGTCTGCTATAGCTTAAATCTCCATCTTCGAGATATATTCCACCAGTATAAGCATGAGAAGCTATATTAATATATACTATATCATTTATGCTTGTTTCCGAAGCCACACTGTTTATAGCGTTTTCGAAGTTTGCTTTAGTAGCCGATTTCTCTTTATATTTAGCTATGTTTGCGGTATCATATCCATATTGGTTTACACTAAGATTATTAGAAATATATGCATCATCATATTCCAACTGACCTGTATTACTAATAAATATTCCATATTTATCATTAAATGTAATAGGCGATGTTCTAAAAATATTTACCTCAAAACCGTCAGACATATCATCGTCATCAGTGTCAGGATTCTTTGGATCAGAATGTTTAATAATAAGCTCTCGCAATGATTCTTTTGGGTTAGGGTAAGAATTATCAATATCAAGGTTTTCATAAATTGCATAAATATTTTTATTTATTTCTATACTCATTAGCACATGGAAACCCCAATCTTTCCAATCTTCAATTTCAATCTTTATCATATCGATTTTATATCCCTCAGTAGTATATCCAATAAATTCGGTTCGCAAAACAATATGCTCCATACCATTATAATATAATTTATCCCCTTCTTGATATAAATGATCCTCAGTTTCATAATAATAGCAACGCCATAAACTAGAAACTCCCTTTTTCCATGGGTTGCCATCAACCGAGATAAAATTAGATGTATCAACGGTGTTATATTTCCCATTTACCACATTTGTTTTAAATGTTACTAGAAATTCCTTGCCGTCTAATAGCTCATCTCCATCGTAATCAGGACTATTTTCATCTGATGTACCATATATTTTCTCCCAAATTAAGGCTAAACCATCTTCATCTTTATCAATGTATAAATTCTCCTCAAAAAGCTCTAAAAAGTGTACATAAAGGAAATTACATAGATTACGATTCTGCGAATAATCATATTCAATAATTAAATCCGCGAGAGATATCAAATAATCTAGGGCTTCATCATAAGTATAATATCCTGCGAGTTTTCCTCGTGTTTTTCCCTCATTTTGAACCCCATAAGTCCAATTAAAATTATCGATGAAATCCAGAATTTCATCAGTATTTTCATTTATCTTATCGGTAGATCCAAAAGCAAACTGAACTATTTTGCTTTTATTGTAATCGTCTGCATCGATTTTAATTCTCTCCATAATATATTGGATTTTTTCAATTATTTTTTCTGCTAACCAATCAATTATTTCAACATTCATAATGTCTCCAGGTACACTCTCATATTCAACCCCACTCACATCTCTATTATAATTCACCGCATCCTCACCATCATTAATTATGCTTAAAATATTATTTGAATATTGCGGTAAACCTTCTCCAATTATGTACGTACCAAGCACATTCCCAACGGAATCTTCAGTTGAAGTAATAAACGCTGAACAATAATCCCAACCGCCATCATTTTCAACATAAACAGTTGCCGAGCCATCAATCTTGGTTTTATAATACCCATCCTCTTTCTCTTCCTGAAGCTCAACTTCGACCGGTAACCCACCCAATACTTTCAAAGCAAATTTATACGGCCCTGCGGAATCTTCTGCACTTATGGCAACAGTTACATCCCAGCCTTTTAAATAGGGTGTCCCTTGATAATCATCCACTACAGGCACAGCACTTACTTCTAACTTAGTAATCTCCGGCGGCCGCCCTTCAATCCCACATGGATTATCGCCTCTGTCTACCTCAACATCGTCATCAACATTGTCGTTATCAGTATCATCTTCATCAGGATCCGCCCCATATGCAAATTCCTGATCATCCTCCAATCCATCATCATCCGTATCTTTCATATCTGGATCAGAAAACACCTCATACGGCCCCTTTACAGTTTCGAGCGTTGCTTCCCAGAATATCCTTACATCCCAGCCAATGATTTCTTGATCGTCATTCAAGCCGTCACCGTCAGAATCGACATCAAAAGGATCAGAAGAATACCAGAAACCATAATTGTATCTATTTTCATATTTGTCATAATCTATATATTCTGGTGCAACCTCGTCACCATCCCAAAGTCCATCGCCATCTGTGTCCTTCTTTCGAGGATCGCTTTCATCGTCATCTACAATACCATTATCATTAGAATCTTCTCCAGAATAGCCATATTGATTTTCTTCTGAGCCATCATATAAGCCATCGCTATCGGTATCAACCTCTAAAGGATCGGTCTCACCATCATCAAATGCACCGTTGTGATTCTTATCTTCCAAGCCATCAAGTAAATGGTCGCCATCATCATCTGGTTCTGTTGGGTCAGTAGTTGTTGACGGATCACTATCGATTACAAAATGCAGTGAATCTATATCAATGCCTTTAATCTCATCCGTCCCTGGCACAGGAACAGTCACCCCCAGCTCAGTCCCATCATACACACCATCATCATCCGAATCGTAATCTAAGCAATTCTTGATGCCATCTTCATCACTATCTGCAACACCTTCCTTCGCATGCCCGTCTGCTGCGCCATCGTCGTCGATTAGGGGAATGTTCGGCATTCGCCAGCTGTCAATGGGGTTGCTTAATGCGTCTGGCTCACTACTCGGTCTATTTTGCACTTTTCTATTGGTAAAGCAAAATAGACTCGGACTTGCACCCCTTGCTTCTGTTTTTACATTAATCACTGTCAGCAATTCCGCAAGTCCGCCCGAAACCTCGTAAGGTTTCGGCTTCGCCGAACAGTCACGCCCACCCGATGAAGCTTCTGCGGTGGCTCGCACCCTAACCCTGCTCGCCGTCCTCGAAGCCCTTAGATCGCTGATATAATTTTCAATGTAGGCTTGATAGTATTGGTATTCTTGATCTTGATTATTAAGTGCGGAATGCATTTTATTGCTCCTTTATTCATCTTCTTTATCAATCATAATTATTTTTGTAAATGGAATTTCTCCATCTATAATTTTATTAATTTCATCTTCATCATAAATTGTTGATAACTCGTATTTGTGCCCAATAAAAGAGGGAGGGCTAAAGTAGGGGGAGTTATTTAATTCTGTGAAATATTCTATTACTTTTTTAAAATCATTATCTTTACTTTTTTCTAAATTCCTTTCCATATAATTAAAAATATAATTAATAAAATTGAGACATTTTTCTTGAATATCATTAACATATAATAATACAGATGTTTTATCATCTTTAAATATCAAATTTACTACTAACCCTTTATTTTTCATTCCTGTTGTTGCTTTAATATCTAATACATTTCCAGCAGCTGAACTAAGATGTTCATAGTCATCTCTAATTTCGTTT
>CBDVCJ010000032.1:0-20618 GCA_965372445.1 uncultured Thermoplasmata archaeon
CTTTGTTTATATCACAAACAAAAAATCCTTTTTTCTTAACAACGTTTTCCGCTAAATCATTTTTTATTTCTTTTTTGGAATAAACTTTTCCCTTAACACTAACTTTTACTTCACAGTTTTCAATAATCAACCTGATTAAATCATTAGCAAATTCAAAACCGGTGGTTATTCTAATCTTACTACTGTTTTTTATTTTAACTACGGCCCGATCTTCAAAGGTTCCAACACTATAACGCATAAATTGCAAGTGATCAAATTCATTTATTTTATCATTAAATATGTACCTGACATTAACATCATTTCCACCACTTGTTTCGACCATAGTGTAATTTATCGCGATCTCATATTCATAGCCAGGGATCAGATAGACCTCATAATCACCCTTGGAGTCCGAACTGGCGATGAGCTTCGAGCCGTCCTCGCGAATGAAAACTATCTCGGAAATTGCCACAGGTTCGTCTGTACCAACTTCATAGGAGTTGTTGCCGTTGCGATCTATAAACGTTTTGCCCTCATACTTGATGCTCGCCTTAAGCTCTAATACTTTATTACCATACTTGGGCCCGACTTTGTGGGTGCTGAGGTTGATATAGCGTATGGCATTATCGCCTTCTTGAACTATATATTCCACCCAAACATTGTAATTTTTCGCTTCGATATAGCCTTCGTAGGTCAATTCGGTTGAGTCAAGTGGAGTTGTTATATTGTTTAAATTGTCTATAAATTTAATAGTAAGGTTATTGCCCGCGACCTCCCCGGTTAGAACCTCATCGTTGTACATGATCGTATAATTAATTCTTATCAACGGTACGAATTGTAGGTCAAGCACGATCTCAGGTCTATTCAGGGAATAATAGGGTATTGATATATTTGAAGAATAATTATAGATCCCAGTCGCTCCGGGCTCTTCAGTATAATTGACCATAACACTGTAAACACCGGGAACGAGGCTCGCAGAATATTCACCCGTGATCTCATCCGAGATTACTTTCAGATATTTCGCACCAACACTAATATTGACGAATTCGACCGGTAACCCGGTTATGATCTCGTTCTGATCGTCATCCAATATTTCGTTATTGTTGCTGTCGAACCATGTTGTACCTTTAACAGTCATATTTCTCGGTATGACCATAATGCTCGTTGGGATACCATCCGTATCGAGCCCGTTCTCGGGTGCGATTATTGTAATGTTTTCGGGCGCCATTGACTTGTCCAAGGGCTCGAATCGTACGTCCTCGATTGACATACGATTATTACCGGGTGGGACCAGTATTTCAAAATAACCTGTTCCATTTGATAGGGTCGCGACCGAGCCATTGAGATGCGAGAAAATAATCTTGACGCCACTAAGTATCTCGGTGGCTCCAGGGTATTCATAAGCTGGAGAGCCTAAAGTTTGAGCGGTTGTACCTGGATCTTCAGGCGGCAATAATGATTCGAGGTCGCTAGCTTCACCGAGAAGTATGCCGGAGGGCGATGTGGATAGATTGCCACTTAACATACCATCTCCGTTCCGATCCCAATATATATATCCCCAAGGTCTTGAGGCCTCTTCCATCTGAATGTCAATCGCTTCTGAAGTCACTTTACTTGTAAGATCGGTGCGATTGTAATAAATGTACTTAACGTTCCCAGAGCTAATATGAGAACCTTTGAGCGTATATTCACGATAGGGCAGATATACTCTAAAATCGCCGGTGTCATTGGTTGGAACTTTCAATATTGTTAGATTGCCTGAATTGTCGAGACTTTCAAATGTTATCGTCGCATTATCGACCTCTTGGGCAACTAGTTTGTACACCGTACCATTAAATTTTAAACCATCTTCTAATTCGATCGGTATTTCTGATTGTGTGCCGGCCTTTAAGTAATGATAAGATAGATGTACATATGAAATATCATTTATTATATGTCTTACATAAAAGGTATAATTACCTTCGATCAGTTCTATTTCGTATTCACCGGTTTTAGCGGTAACAATTGATGTATTTGCATTTGTATCAATGTTTTTGATGTATATCTTGACATTGGCTTGTATGTCTTCTACACCAAACCCGTTTTTATTTTTATCATACCAGGTCATTCCAGTGATCTTGCCAATTTGGATAAATGTTATGTTGGTGATGTTATTGAAACCTTCTCCGAGTTCCATGAACTGTTCAAAGGGTTCGAACCCGGATTCATTTACGATAAGTTCATATTTTCCAGGTAAGATTTTATCAAATCTATAGGAACCATTTGAGGTTAATTTGTAGTAATTTAAGTTATCATTGACCAAGTCATGCAGCATGATCTGGATGCCACTTACCGGTGTCGAGTTTTGATAATGAATAAAACCTTCCACCGAGGAGGGATTGATACTTATATTATTTACAAGCAGTGATGCACCTGGTTTCACTGTGATCGGCTCTGAGGCGTTAATTAGGTGGCCTGATATTTCGGATTGTAATATATAATCGCCGGGGATGACATTTTCGAACTTGAAATTGCCGCCCTTCAGCTCAGCGGGTTCATATGTTAGGTTTAGATTCGGATTATTATTGATTAATTTCAGATCCACCTCCAGATCTAAGATCAGTTCATCAGTTTCTTCATTATATTCTTCATTATCATCATAGTCCCAATGGACACTACCTTCCAACGCCGCGGAAGAAACTTCGAAATCCTTTTCGACGATATAGTTTGGTACCGCCCTCATAGCCTGTGCATCTGAAATTGTTATGACTTCCCCGGCAAGTCTACTTTGCTCGATACCAGATAGTTTTGCAAATACGATGTTGGACTCGTCAAATCCACCTTGAGACAGTACAACTTGGCAATCGCCAAAGGGCGCGATTATTTCATAATTCCCGTCCTTGTCGGTATAATCAACATCATGTGGGATGCCGAATTCATCCAGAACGGTAACCCTAACGCCCGGAACAGCCAATTTAGGCTCTGTGCTTGTGGTCACCTTACCGCGAATTATTGCACCGTGATAATATTTCAAGAAGAATACGCCTTGTCTGAGCCCGGAACTTAAAATTCCGCCCTCGCCGGATTCGTCGGTTTCGCCATTGTTATTATTATCAATCCCGTCACTTTCAGTGTCCCTTATTAATTTCTGGGCTTCCAGTTCTCCCATCGCCACCCAGTCCTCCTGATATTCCTCGTTCGTTCGTAGTTCGGACTCGTTATGCGGACTCCAATATGCAGTTCGATATACCAGTCTGAAATGAGTCATGTTCCAGCCTTGTAAGGGTGGATAATTATCTAATTGCGTGGCGCCGTCATTATCATTAATACCTGGAACCGCGTCATTTGATTGGCCAATTTCAGACCCGTACCAGCCAATATAACAACGATAAAACATCGAATTGTAGAACATATTCGTGTACGAAATTGAATATTTTTGTATCCTCACGTTATTTGCACCATACTCGTCGACCACATCTTCGATGTCATTCATTGCACCGGGTATTCTCTCTACGGGTATCGGCTCGTTCCTGAAAGGTGTCCATTCACCACCAGAATATGTGCGATATTCAACTATTGCCGCATACTTTATGAAATCACTGATGTCCCTATCTGCCAATCTTATAGGCGCATAGAAAATACCGGTGTTTTGCGCAGTGAACGGAAACAATCTCGTATCAACCGCAAAATATCTGATAGAAGTCCCGGTCTCATCCTCAATCTCCTTAAGGAACTGCACCAATGTAGTTTGGCCCAATCCAGTCAAAATAACTCGAATCCCCGCATAAACGGCATTTTGGATCTTAATATCGGTATAATTACCGTAAATTTCACGATTATTTTCTACTTCGGCCATCAACTTGTTTTGTACGCTTTCGCTTCGGCGTGGGGTGTCCATCAAAATGAAGATCTTATCTAAAGTAGGATGGTCCTCGGTATTTCCATCATCAAAATATTTAATAATTATATCTTTAACACCTTGACTGAACTTGAAGGTATTACGAGTATAATCTCCTTCCATCAATCGCATTGCAAATAATGAGATCGCTTCGGATTCGTTTTGGGCCGCGATAAAGCTCCCTGCAAGCTGGTAACCGGCCTGGAAGTTATCGGCGACTGTGGGATGTTTACCAAGATAAGTTGTCCAGAACCCGTAGTCCCACCAGCTGATGAAGGCCGGTCGGTCTTCAGTAGGCAACTCGGTATCTTGTTCTGCCAACCATTTTTCACCGGCTTGCCAATATTCGGACGGGAATGAATGGCCGAACGCGCCCAGGATCTCGCTATCCGGGTCAAAATCGCGTTTGGATTCGTAAGGTATGGCAGAATCGACTGCGAACCACATATTTGGTGTCAGTATTAAAAGTATAATAAATAGTGATATGCCAACATGTTTAAGTTCGACCCTGAACCCCGAGATCCTATTTCTTAAGCCGGTGAAGATCAAAATTGGCACTAGTACCATGGCGGCAATGATCAATCCAAATAAAAAGATTTCAATTTCGTCGTGCCATGAGAACGCGATCCAAAGGGCCAAGAACGCGATAAAAATTACTGCGCCAATATAAATATTATATTTTGCAACGAAATATATTGCCATTAATGATGAGAACATACCGATTAATGCTAATCCCAGTATTAATTGAAAGAGTTCGAAATCTCCAAGTTCAAGATAATATCGCCAGTATGTTAGCATAGTTAGTGTGAAAGTAAGAATTCCAACATAGAGGTAAATGAATTTCGTTTCCGGTCTCTGGAATGTGCGTAAAGATGGATCCACCCACTCAATAATTCTCCATGTTATCCATCCCCCTAAGATCGCAAAGACGGGTGTGGCATTGAACATGAAACGCACCGCCGACATTGCCATGTAAATGGCTAAACCGCACCACAGAATGATCAGCATATAATTCGGTTTCCATTGTTTGGGAATATCGATGGCGGCAATAACCAGCCCGATCAGTGCGAGATAAAATGTCACAGGCCCGTAAGAAATGGTAAGGCGGCTCATATCCGGCGCTTGCGCCTCTGCAATAGTATCATATAATTTACTTCTGATGAAATAGCCACCGCCACTGAAAAGGTCGGCAGCGATATCGGGTGCAAAGTAGTTAAGGGCGGACATGATGACCGCGACTATCGAAATTAATAATGGAATAACAATGAGCCAGGGTTGGTCACGAGTTGGTACTAAAAATATCCCGACAAATATCATCGCAAGAAGTAAATATAGGGGTGACATCCAAGTGCCGGTGGTAAAGTATGCATAATATGGAAATGATACAAATAACGACGTTGCAATTGTAATAAAGACACAAATAAAAACTCCAAGCGAGTCGATTTTTTTAAGGTGGTTAAAAAGCAACTGTACTGTAAAATACCCCAATATAATTACGAAAACATATGGGAAACCCTTCCAGATTAATGCGATCGTGGCTATTGATACACCGCTCATAACAGAATATCCGACCGCGATCTTATTTTCTTTAAAGAATGAGTCGACACCGATAACAATATCTCGGGGTTTACGCCATTTTTCGATCCATTTCTTTTCCTTAAGAGCCCCAAGCGCTTTTACTAGAAAGAAAATTGAGGTGGCCACAAAGAATAATACCATCGCGTCATGGTCTGCGAAACCCGCCGGACTTCTTTCGATATGTGAAGCCATTACGCCCATTAACAACGCACTTATTATCCCCGCTTTTTTACCAAAGATTTCTTTACCTAAAAAGTAAACCGGGAAGATCGTGAGTGCGCCCCAGAACGCGGGAGAGATAATGAAAAACACCCACGTTGCCTGGGCAGTATCACCCCCGAAAAAGGGCGCTAATGCCATCCCACCAAGCGCGGAAGACCAATCGTACACAGGAGGTCTCGGGTTCGTTCCAATCAGCGGATAGTTGATCAACGGGTCTTTAGTTAAATGCTCATGGTCCTCTTGAACATGGTCAATGACCTGCTTGTGATAAAACGGGTCGTTACCCGAAAGCATATACCCGTCTTCTGTAGCCACTGGATAATAAAAATACGCTCTTAAAAATAATGCCAGTAGAAAAATCAAGATTAGTGATAATATAACCCACCATTCCTTCTTAAACCATAATTTGAATTCTTTGGTAACCTCATTGTCTAATATTGAACCTGGTTCGGGTTTGGCTCTTGACCTTTCTAAAGCTCTGCTTGAGCGTCTGCGACGGCGTTCTTGGTTATTACGTTTACCTTTTGTTGAGCTACTAGGCATTACTTCACCTGTGGGATTCTTCACTATTCATCTAAATTTAAATAATCAATATATTTATATTGATTTTCTATTGTGGATATTTTTGATGTTATTTAGTAAGTATTGTTCGAATGAGATTGTTTGAAACTGCCTCAATAGATTTTATTGTACTTATTTATTTCCTCCGATATAAATATTATGGGGTAATATTATAGATAATAAATACATATGTAAATATTAAACTATTCTCAGAAAAGAAATTTTAATTTTGTTTTATATTAAAATTTTATAAATATCAAAAAATATAAAAGTAGGTGAATATATTAAGAGCTAAGACTAAATAGCATAAAACGTAGTGATAAAATAAACTTTAGGAGGTATTGGTATGGCAAGATGGGCTGTTGGTGTCATATTGATGGTCATAGCAATTGTATTTTTAATACTGGCAATGATATATTTTCCATGGTTCACGACCAAAACCGAATTCACGAAGAAAAATATCGAGCCTGAAGAGTGGGCTTATGATGAAAATCTAGAAGGCTATGGCGCGCCAGAGCGAGAATATGATGAAGTTGAGTTCGGATTGCAGACGTATCAGATCAAAAGCAGTGATGCGCGCGATTGGGACAACGATTCTTATGTTGATGGTGCGAAATCGAAAGAGTATACCTATACCGATAAACCGGATAAAGGCGGTTGGGATGGAAGTTATGATGATATCATAGAGTCAAAACACATAGGGGCATGGAAGTATGGTGGACCTGCTCAATTGGATATTTATAATATGGTTTATATGTTCGTGTTATTAACAATAATATTTGCAATAATTTGTATAATACTGATCCCACTTGCTGGTATGAGAAAAATACCTCCTATTGCCGCCAAAGTTATGATCGTGGTTACAATAATTTTCGTAATTATCGGCCCGTTATATTTTGCAATAGGTCTTCCTGATGCGATAGGAACCGATGCCGATAAAAAAGGTTTCGATGTGCCGCCCGAAGCCGGCGGCATTATGGGCAATGCCGATGAACGCGACCAGGCGACGAACGATATCATTTCTGATACCGAATTTGCACCTGGGCTTGGATGGTGGCTATCGATAATCTCGATCTTCTTAGTTATTATTTCATTGGGCTTTGTAACGACACCTGCACCGCCCGCCCCACCGCCCCTGCAACCCCCGCCGGAGTTCAGAGGTGGTGGCTACGAAGATGAATATTCTCCGTATGGTGAACCGCCCGCAGGCAGATATGGCCCGCAAGATCGATATGGCCCACCCGGAGGTGCAGGACCGACCGATAGATATGGTGGCCCCCCGGATCGATATGGTAGCGGCGGTGGCCCGCCGCCACCACCGCCGCCACCGCCACGCTCGGGCCAACGCGTCAGGCGCCGCCCGCCGCCGCCACCACCTCCCGATTCATCAAGAGATCTTTATTAGTAAAATATTAAAAGGATTAAGTATTTGATCTGAGGATTAGGGTCAAAATCTATGCGGTAAGATTAGATGGTGATATAAATGACATTAATGAAACGCGCAAAATTTGGGATTACAGATGAGATCTCCGAGGTTGCAAAATCGGAAGGTATGGACCCAGAAAAACTGCGAAGATTGGTATTGGAAGGTAAAGTTGTAATTCCAATTAACCCGAACCATTCCCCTAGACCAGTTGGTATCGGCAAAGGCCTTAGAGTAAAGGTCAATGTAAATATTGGCACCTCACCAGACCATATAGATTTTGATGAGGAGCTGGAGAAAGCGCGGGTTGCTTTGAAATATGGTACCGATTCGATCATGGACCTAAGTATCGGCGGCGATATCGACGAGCTTCGTACGAAGCTGCTAAAAGAGGTGGATGTGCCTATGGGTACGGTCCCGATCTATCAAGCTGGTATAGAACTTGCAAAAAAAAGCGCCGTTGTTGATATGACCGAAGATCAGATCTTTAATGGTATTGAAAAGCATGCCAAAGACGGTGTAGATTTCATGACCGTACACTGCGGCGTAACACGCGAGAGCATAACGCGGCTTAGACGTCAAGGCCGTGTTACGGATATAGTGAGCCGTGGTGGCGCGTTCCTGATGGCTTGGATATTACATAATGAGCAAGAGAACCCGTTGTATTCTAATTATGATTATTTACTTGAAATGGCTCAGGAATATGATTTTACATTGAGCCTCGGGGATGGTTTGAGACCCGGTAGTATCGCCGATGCGACTGATAGACCGCAGCTTCAAGAGTTGATAATTTTAGGCGAATTGGTAGACCGTGCACGCGAAGCTGGAGTGCAGGCTATGGTTGAAGGCCCGGGCCACGTACCCTTGAACCAGATCGAAGCCAACATCAGGTTAGAGAAAACCATATGTAAAGAAGCGCCTTTTTATGTGCTGGGGCCATTGGTAACAGATATCGCACCCGGATACGACCATATTGTAGGCGCGATCGGCGGCGCCCTTGCAGCTTATTACGGCGCTGATTTTCTATGTTATGTGACCCCGAGCGAACATCTGGCGTTACCGACGGTCGAGGATGTGCGCGCTGGTGTTATTGCCTCAAAGATCGCTGCCCATGCCGCGGATCTGGCACGAGGCAAAGATCTGGAGTTGGACCTGGCACTTTCAAGATCAAGAAAAGCTCTTGATTGGGACGAGCAATTTAAACATGTTCTTGACCCGGAGCGCGCTTCAGAATACCGAAATGCACGCAAAACGACACATGGCAATGTATGTTCTATGTGTGGTGATCTATGTGCAATTGATATGGTAAAAAAATATTTAGAAAAATAATGACTGGCTATTTTAACGATGGGCAAGATAAATTCGATGGGAAATTGCATGATTTGTTTACATTAATCTTAGTAAAATAAATTTCTATTTGATTTGAATAAAAAGATAAATATAATAAACGCATATATGTTATAATATAATTTAACTCGGTGGTAAAAAATGGCAAATAATCCCGAAGCCGCAAGTGCTGTTGAAAATGAAGATATTACTACCAAAGAGGAACCTGCGGAAAAAGCGAAAAAGAGATCAAAATTGTTCGGGGGCGGTACACGCAAGAAGAAAGCTAAGACCGCTAAAAGAACTGAGATCCCTGAACTTGCCGAAGATAAATTTAAGGAGATAGATCTGATACCGATAGAGGAACCTCACTGTTATATCAGAATAATTTTAAGTGAAGAATCACATGAATATTTATACAATGTAATAGAACCGGATTTAACCAAAAGGGAAGAAAATATTCTGGAATTCATAATTGAAACTCTCGGAAGAGTCCTGGAATACGATGAAAATATTATGGCACTCAAGAAAGAGCGGGCAAAGACTATTGAAAAGATCATGCGCAAAAGCGTCCAGGAAATTATTGATGATTATTCGATTGAACTTGATCCAGCCTCCCAAGCGCGAGTTGTTTATTATGTAGTACGAGATTTTGCGGGTTATGGAAAAATTGACGTAATTATGCGTGACGAGGCTATTGAGGATGTATCTTGTGACGGCCCTGAGATCCCGTTATTTTTATATCATCGAGAGTTCGGCTCTATTAAATCCAATGTGGTTTACGATACTGACGATGAATTAGAGGGATTTGTTATTTCATTGGCCCAACGGTGCGGTAGAACTATTTCTATTGCCGACCCGATCTTGGACGCTACACTTCCCGATGGGTCAAGATTGAATTGTACATTAGGTCGTGAAGTTACAACCCGGGGTAGTTCATATACCATTCGTAAGTTCACAACAGATCCACTAACCATCGTAGATCTGCTAAGATTTAACACATTATCATATGAAATGGGTGCCCATTTATGGCTTGCATGTCAATATGGCGAATCCATAATTTCTGCGGGCGGCACAGCGAGCGGTAAAACCTCGACAATGAATGCAATTGCACTATTTATTCCACCGGCCTGTAAAGTTATCAGCATTGAAGATACGCGAGAAATCAATCTCCCGCATGAGAATTGGATCGCGGGTGTCACTCGTGGTGGCGCGGAGGCCGAGAATCCAGGCGATATTGGTATGTATGAATTATTAAGAGCTGCTTTAAGACAGAGACCTGAATATGTGATTGTGGGTGAGGTCCGTGGCAAAGAAACAATGACTATGTTTCAAGCTATGGCTACAGGTCACATTACTTACTCCACAATGCACGCCGATTCTGTGAAATCCATTGTTCATAGGCTTGAGAATCCACCTATTAATATCCCGCGGGTTTTGTTAAATGCATTGAATTTAGTAATAATTCACCACATATTGCGCGTTAAAGATAAAACTGACGGTAAGGTTAAAAGGGTACGAAGAATTACTGAATTAGTTGAGATCGTTGGGCTTGAACCGCTTACCTTAGAGATCATCACAAATCGTGTTTATCAATGGAGCCCTGCAAATGATGACTTCCAGTATACAGGTCACAGCAGGTTATACGAGAAGATCATGGACCTGGAAGATATGACTGCAGACCAGGTATTGGTCGAAGTTCAACGCCGATCCGATATAATTCGGTGGATGGATAAGAAGGATAAACGGCGTTTCAAAGAAGTTGCATCAATTGTAGCGGAATATTATGAACACTCCGAAGATATTTTAGAGCGCGTTTATAAAGATCTAGGTAAAACCCCGCCGAAAGTAGAAGAGGAATTAGGCGAATTAGAGGATGATGAATACGGCGAAGAAGAAGAATTAGGTGTAGAAGCAGAGGGTTAATATGGCGTTAAATAGTTATCAAAAATTTTGTTATAAAGTATTTCGTAACTACTCAACAGGAGCCGCGCAAAAAAATCCGGAACTTGATTTACGATTAGAAAAAGCACATATTAATGTCAGGGCCGAAGTGTTCATTGCAGTTAATATTATGAACGCGATCGTTGCCGCGATTATCGGTGTCATTATTGCCTTCGTTTTAAATATGATGGTCTTCCCGGGGCTGGCGAATTTAAAGCCCACCCCAATTGAACTCCCATCCTTTATTAACATTATTGTCTGGCTCATGCCGGTCTTTTTACCGGTCGGTACTTATTTTATCGGGATGAACTCGCCGGGTTCTAAAATGAAGAGCAGGGCAAAGGACATCGATAAAAATCTACCCTATGCAGTCAACTATATGGCAGCAATGGCATCCGCCGAGGTCAGCCCGACCTTGATCTTTCGTGGATTGTCACGCCAGGATATCTACGGTCAAATTCAGCAGGAAGCAAAAATGATTGCGCGTGATATCGATATGTTCGGGAAAGATATCATAAAGGTCCTGCACCGAGCAATGAACCGCTCACCTTCCTTGAAATTTCAAGATTTTCTTCAGGGTATTATCACAACAAGTTCATCTGGGGGCAGCTTAAAATCATATTTTATGGCAAAAGGCGATCAATTCATGCGTGAAAACCGGGTCGAACAAATGGGAACTCTTGAAACCTTAGGCGTTATGGCAGAAAGTTTCGTGACTGTTGTAGTTGCTGCTCCTTTATTCTTATTGATCATGATGTCGGTTATGGCGATGTTAGGCGGTGCCGGCGGGACCTCGTTCCTTTATTTGATCGTTTTCATTATGATCCCGGTCTGTCAATTTGCATTTATTGTTATCTTAAGCGGGATCGAGACTGTTTAATATTAGAAGTTAGGTGATTATCATGGACGAAGAAGAGGTTGAGACGACTGAGGGTGACGAAGAGCCTGCCGATGCAAAACCCTCCACAAAGCGAGTCGGTCGAAGAATTATCCATTCGTCCCAAATGGCAGATAAATCCGAGCTGGAAGCGAAGGCCGAGAAATTACGAGCTAAGCGCACCAAAGAAGAGATCACACGTATGGGGGTATTGGTTGGCTCGATTGTTGGCGGAATGGTATTTATTCTATTGGGTGCTATTGGCCTCAATGTCGAGATCGGCGGTGGTATTATTTTTGACCCAATTGCCTGGGTCATTATTGGAATTATGATTTTATTGGGTCCGTTTGGTTTCTATGAAAGTGCTAGAAATGATAAAATAGTAAAACTTGAAGAACGTTTATCGGATTTCCTGCGTGATCTTGCAGAATCGAATCGTTCGGGCCAGACCCTTCATGAAGCGGTTCGCACGGCGGCTCATGGCGATTATGGCGAGCTCTCGCCCGAGATCAGGAAAATGGCAATCCAGATCTCGTGGGGCGTTAATGCTTCAGAAGCATTGGAAAGATTTGCAGAACGAGTAAAGACGCCTTTAGTTCAGCGTGCGGTAACTTTAATTATTGAGGCAAGTTCGGCGGGCGGAGATGTCGGGAAGGTTCTTGAAGCCGCTGCAAATGATACCAAGGAACTGCAATTGCTTCAGCGTGAGCGCAAAGTTCAAATGTCATTATATGTGGCAGTGATATTTGTATCTTTTATTGTATTTCTTGTTGTGATCCTTATTGTTTACGTAACTTTCGTGCCGCAGATGAAAGAGCTGGCTGAAAGTTATGGTAGCTCCGAAGGGGGTGCCAGTAGTAGTATTAGTGGCCTGCAACCGGGCAACGTTGATTTTGACGAGATCAAATTCCTTTTTATTTCGGCCGGACTGGTACATGGTATTGGTGACGGGCTCGTTGCCGGGCTCATGGGTTCCAGTAAAATGACTGACGGCCTAAAATTAAGTTTCTTCATGGTACTGATCATTTTCATTATCTTCGTGCTGCTTTCACCTTTTATGGGCGTTTAATCCTAACATTAAACTATATTCAAACCGGGAATCTTATGATCGGTGGTTTTACCTCTACTTTTTTATTTTCGCCATTATTTGGGGAAAAACCTTAACTATATCAGATAATATTTAGCTTGAAAATATTTATATTAATTTTATTCGAGACCAAAATCAGAGGCGACCTTAAATGACAAAAGCAGATAAGCTCAAAGCACTGCACGACCGTAAAAAGGCGGCAATGGTTGGTGGCGGTCAGGAGCGCATCGCCAAACAGCACCAACAAGGCAAATATACCGCCCGGGAACGCGTCGAGAAATTATTAGATCCCGGCACATTTATCGAGCTTGACCAATTTGTTTTACATCGATGCTACGATTTCGGGATGGAGGGCAAGAAGATCCCGGGGGATGGTGTCGTTACTGGTTACGGTAGAGTTAATGGGCGACTGGTTTATGTTTTCTCACAAGATTTCACAGTTTTTGGCGGTTCTCTGGGAGAAATGTTTGCCCAGAAGATAACAAAGGTTATGGACCTGGCACTCCGTAATGGTGCACCAGTAATTGGTTTGAACGATTCCGGGGGTGCCCGCATCCAAGAGGGCGTGGTTTCGCTTGGCGGCTACGCTGAGATCTTTTTCCGTAATGTTATGGCGTCAGGCGTCATACCGCAAATCTCCGCCATAATGGGTCCCTGTGCGGGTGGGGCGGTTTATTCCCCTGCGATGACTGATTTTATTCTTATGGTGAAAGGTACATCACATATGTTCATCACCGGCCCCGAAGTCATTAAGACCGTTACGAATGAAGAGGTAACTTTCGAAGAGCTTGGCGGTGCGATGACCCATAATACAAAAAGTGGGGTGGCACATTTTGCAGCGGAGAATGAAGATGATTGTATCGATACGATCAGGAATTTATTGAGTTATATGCCATCCAATAACCTTGAGAATCCACCGCGTAAGGAGTCTAAAGACGACCCCAATCGCATGGACAAGAAGTTAATGACGACAGTACCTGATGACCCCAACAAACCCTACGATATGCGCGATGTGGTAACTCGAATCGTCGATGATGGCGAATTTCTCGAAGTACATCCGTATTGGGCACAGAATATAATTGTGGGGTTCGCGAGATTGCATGGATATTCTATCGGTATAGTAGGTAACCAACCAAATGCGCTTGCCGGCACTTTGGATATCGACTCCTCGACCAAAGGCGGTCGTTTTGTTAGGTTCTGTGACGCGTTCAATATTCCATTACTAACCTTCGTAGATGTACCGGGATTCTTACCGGGCACTGCCCAAGAGTACGGTGGTATTATCCGCAGTGGCTCGAAATTATTATATGCGTTCTGTGAAGCCACGGTCCCGAAACTCACCGTCATTACCCGTAAGGCCTATGGCGGCGCGTATGACGTTATGTGCAGTAAACACATAAGAGCAGATATTAATTACGCGTGGCCGTCAGCAGAGATCGCGGTTATGGGTCCCAAAGGTGCGGTCAATATCATATTTCGTAAAGAGATCGCAGCTGCCGAGGATAAAAATAAACGTCGCGAGGATTTGATCAAAAACTATAGAGATAAGTTCGCTTCACCTTATATTGCAGCCGAAAGAGGTTACATCGACGATGTAATTGAACCTCAGGAAACCCGGCCACGCTTAATCAATGCCTTGGAGACCTTATTGACAAAACGTGAATCGAGACCGCGTAAAAAACATGGAAATATTCCGTTGTAATTTAATGAAATTGGAGGAAAAGAATTGAGCGAATTGATCGAGGGTTTATCACTTATGCTAAAGGGCATGGGAATCGTATTTCTCTTCCTAATAATCTTGGTAATTATGATGAAACTCATTCCTATATTGTCGAAGCGCCGCTATGAATCGCCCCGCGCTCAGGAGCCTGTAATAGCGGTTCAAAGACCTGAGCGGAGCACCGCACCCAAAATGGCACAGCCCGTATCGGACCGAGACAGGGCACGTGCAGTAGCGGCGATCGCCGCAGCGATAACTGCGACCATGGGCAAAGCCCCTAAAAAATTAGTTGTGACCACCCCTGAAGGAGACATTACAAAATATTATGATTCATGGAGTTATGTAGGCCGTCACGATCTAATGGAGGTTGGTAACCTGCAGGGTCAAAGAAGTTTTCAATATTGATATAGATCATAAAGAAGGAATTAAAATATGACAAACTCGCCAAAAAAAGGAGAATTGGGTAAATTAATCAACCGTTTACGCATAAAAGTTGAAGGCCATCAATATGACATTGAGGTATTTAATAAAGATACCCAGGCGGACGATTACAAGATCTATTCAGTAGTTGTTAACGGCGAAGTATATAAGGTCGAGGTTGAAGATCTAGGGCTTGAGCCTAAACCAGAGCTCGATGAGGTGCAGCCGGTCGACGATAAGGCCGCCGCTGTGACGCCCCCCGAGGTCCAAAAAGCGCTACCAGTTACTAAAGAACCCTCATCGCACGTGCCAGGCACAATAGTGGGTAAGGGGACGGTAGTCGCGCCAATGCCGGGCAAAGTGTTATCCATTAAGGTCAATGTCGGGGATAAGGTTGAAGCTGGCCAACCAGTTTTGATCTTAGAGGCTATGAAAATGGAGAATGTTTTAAATGCTCCTGTTGAAGGCACAGTACGCGAAATTAAGGTCGAGCCTGGCGTAAATGCCAACCAGGGCGATGAATTGATCGTTATCGAATAATTGTAAAAGGGTAAGATATTTTAAACACTAATAATTACAGCAGTACTATTAAGGGGATTTATTGAAGAATCGCATATTTATTTCGGATGTGGTTGATTGAAAGCCATGAAAGCTCGAGTGATGAAGAACCAACACACTGTCAACGATGTCTCGAGTGATAAAATATCTAGGCCACCACTTCGTAGTTCTATTATCGTAGCTTTAATAGCGATTCTGATCTATTTTGGTTCTACATTTGTCATACCTTCTACGAGCCGTGCGGCAGAGAATGGCACGACAGAGGATCACGACTTTTTTTACGGTTTCGATAACATAGGCGGTTGGGCACCAGATAATGATACCTCAGGACAAAATGCAATAGATTCAATAGGACTGGATGCAACTCCGTATCAAGGAACTTATTCAATAAAAATGATGATAATAGAGCCTGCGAATGGTGATGTGACCTGGCTAGAACGGGAGTTCAAAATTAATGATCATACAGAATATGAGATCGAGATCGAATTATATTTCTTAGAGGAAAATGCGACCGTTCCATCCGAGGAAATAATTGCTTATATTGGCACCAGCGATCCGGACCAGTCAAATGATTTCCAGACTTTAAAAATAGAAGATCTACCAAATTCTAATTGGAACCGCAGCACACTTACGCTCACCTTAAAAACAGAGGATCACGAGCGTATTTGGATCGCGTTTGGTATTAAAGCCGCTTCGACCTCAGATACCAGCTATTTTATCGATAATGTAAAAATTAATTTTAATGAGCAAGATCCCGAGTTGGTCGAAATTGTTATATTATATCTCAAGGCAGCTTTAATGTTCGTTATCGGTGGGCTCTTGATCTTTTTAGCCATCCACAAAAAGTATGAACCGCTTTTGCTCTTGCCAATTGGGTTTGGTATTATATTAACCAACATCCCCTTTATAGGAATGATGGAGCCAGGGGGGATACTCAGATATATTTACGATTATGGTCTAAAAACCACGATCTTTCCACTACTGATATTTCTTGGAATCGGTGCAATGACGGATTTCGGACCGATGCTCGCGAATCCCAAAACTGCGCTGCTAGGCGCAGCGGCCCAGTTCGGGATCTTTACAACACTAATTGGCGCTTTGATCATTGGATTCTCGATCCCCGAAGCGAGCTCGATCGGCATCATTGGTGGCGCTGATGGTCCGACTGCGATCTATTTAACATTACAACTTGCGCCTCATTTATTGGGACCGATCGCAATCGCGGCATATTCGTATATGGCGCTTGTGCCCATCATCCAACCCCCGATAATAAATGCACTTACTACCCCGCAAGAGCGCAAGATCAAAATGAAACAGATGCGGGTTGTCTCTCAGCGCGAGAGGATCTTGTTTCCGATTGCAGTTACAATTATGTGTGCCATTCTTATTTGGCCTGCAACCCCATTGGTTGGGATGCTAATGTTCGGTAATCTTCTACGAGAATCGCGCGTCGTGGAACGCCTGGCAAATACCGCCCAAAATGAACTTATAAACATAGTCACGATCTTTCTTGGCATATCTGTAGGGTCAACGATGGGTGCCAGTACGTTCCTGACCCCTGAAACCATTTATATTATTCTTTTAGGGTTGGCGGCTTTTGCGGTCGGAACCGCAATGGGTGTGATCTTCGGTAAGATCATGTGCCGCGCCTCGAACGGTCAGGTCAACCCAATGATCGGGGCCGCGGGTGTATCTGCAGTACCGATGGCCGCGAGGGTAGTTCAAGCCGAAGGTGTGAAGGCGGACCCAGACAACCATTTACTTATGCATGCAATGGGCCCCAATGTCGCGGGGGTGCTCGGCTCGGCGATCGCTGCCGGGGTGTTGCTGTGGTTTGTCGGGGGATGATAATTGAATCTAGCTATTTTTGTAATTTTTAATTGAGCTCAGGATTTTCAAAAGACCCTTAATATCTGTAAAAATGACTTTACACTTACCAACTTTCATTTCTCCAGTTTGTCCCTTGTAACTAATAATAACTGCTTTTTCTGGCTTGTAAGTAACTATAAAAGAGCGTAGGCTTCTTTTTATTTTATTTGGCTCGGTTCTGAGCTTTACTTCTATAGGAATTAGAATGTTGTAATTTTCAACTATAAAATCAACTTCTGCCTTCGCTTTGGTTCTCCAATATTTTGGCAAGAGCCCCATTTTAATGATCTCAGAAAGAACGTAATTCTCAAACAGTCTTCCATCTGGTTCTGGTTTAAAACTATTTGCTATTACATTCCTCAGACCGGTATCTAGAAAATAGATTCGGGGTTGTTTGGTAATTTCTTTGCTTTTATTTGTAAAAAATGGTGTGACTGTGAGAATTAGATAACTCTTCTCCATGGCATTAAGATATTTCTTAAGTGTTTGGAACGATAACCCTAACGCGTTCGTTAAATGTTCATAAGACACAATACTTCCAGTAGTTACTGCGAGATATCTTGCCAATGCCTCAAGAGATTTGATATCCTCAATCGAGAATGTTCTGGCTACATCTTTAAGGAGCATTGTTTCATAAAGATCCTTAAGTATAGTCCTTTTCATTTCAGGGTTCTTAGTAAGAACAACTTTTGGATAACCACCAAATGTCATATGCTCCCAGACATTCCGTTCAAGAATCTTAGAAGTGAATGTTTTCTGTCCTTTCGCTTTTAGAAATTCATTCAATGTAAATGGAAAAAGCTTCACGATTGAGACTCTGCCAACAAGATATGATAAAATCTCTTTTCCCAATATGATTTCAGACGATGAGGTTACCCAAAGCTTTCGACCTGTATCTACAAGATATTTAAGATTGATACCTGCATCTTCACAGTACTGCACTTCATCTAATACTACAAGCTCATGACCCTCAATATATTGCATTTCGAATTTCTTGATATCTTCTTCAAATAGCATTCTTGCATCGGGGTCATCAAATAGAACATATGATGAGGATATTTGTTTCATTTGTTGCTTAAGAAATGTAGTCTTTCCAGCCTGCCTTGCACCAACCAAAGCAATCATATTATAACTTTTAAAAATCTTATAAAATTTATCTTTAATATCTCGTTCTACATACATCAAGAAAGAAATGCCATAATACAATATAAACCTTACTAAACTTAAACTATAACTTAATATTAGTCAGGTTAGGCTTAAGCAGGGGTTAAGGTTTCTATTGAATAATAACTTAGAGTGTGCCCTCCAAAGCAGACAATTGGTTAAGCAACTTTAAAACCCTAGCTTCAATTTTGTCCCTTACCTTCCTGTAGGTCTCGATTGGCTGATGGATCGGGTCTTCTATATTCCAATCTTCAAAATTTTCTACCAACTTTTTGATCTGGGGGTTAATACAGGTTTCGCTTACACCACAGCCCATAGAAATAAGATAATCCATATCTTTTATGATCTTGGGGTTAAATGGTTTCGGGTATTGATCGAAGATGTCGATCCCTTTTTCGCGCATGACCTGGATCGCTTTGCGGCTGACCGCCTCTGCCGGCATCGTGCCTGCACTTTGGGCGTGAACCAGACCTTTGCCGTAGTGATTCGCAAACCCTTCTGCCATCTGGCTGCGGCAGGAGTTGCCGACACATAAGAATAGTATTTTTTTCATAGGGTTGCCACCTTATAGTTCTGGAGTCCTTCCCGGGAATAGGGGATGGGGAAACGATTTCCCCCACCACCCACTTTTAACCGCTGAGAACGGCGAACTTATTATCATTTATTTATGGATTCAAGATTCCGGATTCAAGATTACAGATGGCAAGTTATTTAAAAGGAAGTTAGAGGATAGAAGATAGAAACTAGAAATTTAACTCTATCGTCTTACTTCCAGCCTCCAGTGTGGGAATGAACGAAGTTCAAGCACACACCTCGGGTATTTTCGTAGAAAATAACCCTCGTCTTCCTATTGGTCAGCCATTAGAAAACTGGAATCTGGAATCCAATAGAATATTCAGCGATCTCAGCGTCTTCAGCGGTTGAAATGGGGGGTGGGGAGATAAATTGACCCTGTTACTCCCATTACGCCCAATACAATTATATTATTATGTTATTAAAAAAACCTAGAATAAGTATTGGTTTTAATATTGGTTATAAGGTGGTCTCGGCGGGTTCTCCTGTGAGTAATAATCGTCATAGGAATCTTGCTGCTGGAGGGTGGGGTCGTACAGGGGCGTGACTTCGGTGGATTTAAAAAACGCGTTATAATCTCGTTTATGATCTTTACGCTTTTTAATAATCAGATAGATCACAGCAATTATTGCAACAATTATTACAGTAGCAATTATTGAGATCAACATTGCCCAGGACCCGATAATTGCCAGATATGTTGCATCACTGCTTGAGCTGCCGAAATATTCAGTTATCTCACAACGAACAGTTGCAGTTACATTATCATTTGGATTAGATATCACTACCCAATATGAAATGTCCTCTTCTAAATAATAGGAAAAGTCTTCGCTGGTCATCTCGATCTTTGAATAATCTGCTTTGTAATAATTCGGCGAATCGGTGTCAAGATCGCCGGATTCGAAGATGTATAGGTTCACCGGTAGATCGCTATTAAATTTTACCCTAACCTCATTACTCATATCTTTTTCTTTGTCTAAGGTTGAAAAATGGCCCCAAAAATAATCATGCCCTTCTATCTTTTCTTGATAGATCGTTCCGCTAGATGTTTTTAAGGCCGCTACGGTTGGAATGAACATGAGTATGATCAATAGAATAAAAATTGCGGAGTAGAATATTTTCGACATGGGAGCCCCCTGAAGTCATTTGGTGGCAATGGCAATACTAATATTAATAATTTATTTAGATCGACAAAACACCAAATTCAACTTTGCACATAATAATAAACCGTTGCCGTGATCACCCAGGGATTGCCCCGATCTTCCTGACGCCAAGGTGGTGACGGCATACATGATTGGTAAAAGCCCGGCGCATCCAGACAGGTTACATTTAATAGCCATTGACCGGCCCCATAATTTGTTCGATATTGTAATTTTGTCCATTCTAAGTTTTCAGTTCTTAAGGTATAGTTTTGTGGCATGGTATTAATTAAAACCTCAATAA
>CBDVCJ010000033.1:0-20615 GCA_965372445.1 uncultured Thermoplasmata archaeon
TATACATTGAAAAATATATTATCATTAACTAATTGGAAATCTATTCCAAGGAGGGGCTTAAATTATTAAAAGACATAAAAGAAACTTTAAGCAATTTTATAGAAATTATATTTTGGGATTGGTAATAATTTCTATTAGTTTAATATTAATAACAAGTTGCATAAATTTTATACAACCAGTAGAAGCTATTTCCACTCGAGCGCCAAATAAATATCCACCTTATTTATATAATGGTTCAGTTACGCCACAATCAGGCGATACATCCACACTTTTTACTTACCAAGTTACTTGTATTGATATAGATGCTGTTCAACCTGTAAACAAATATGTCTATATCGATGGGGCCCCAGTATCCATGACTGTTGTGAGTACAGCCGGTTTTGGAGCTACATACCAATTCAAAACAACATTATGGGGAGGTAATCACACATTTTATTTTTATTTCTCTGATACTAAATATTCAGATAGACTGCCTACATCCTACGATTATCAAGCACCTAATGTTACAGGCCCAGGTGGTAGCTGGATGCCCCAGTTAAGTCAAGGTAGTGTCTCACCGCAATTAGGCACACCGTCAACGGTTTTTACATATCAAGTTACATATATTGATGTATATAATAGCACACCGCTAATTTATGATGTATATATTGACGGTTTCCCTTTTTCAATGACCTATGTCAGTGGCTTTTATTCTCAAGGTGCAATTTATCAATATCAAACTACCCTTGGTGTTGGTAATCATACATTTTATTTCTTTTTTAATAATACCAATGGAAATGTGAGTTTACCATATTATGGAACATATTACGGTCCCGCAGTGACTTACGGTAATGGTAGCCAACCCAACAATCCCCCGACGTTATCAAACGGGCTTGTGAATCCTCAAATTGGCACTCCAAGTACATTATTTACTTACCAGGTCACTTATACCGACCTAGACAATAATCCGCCAATTGTCAAGAATGTATATATTGATGGAACATCGCACACTATGAATTATATCAGTGGCGCTCTGAGCCAAGGTGCAATATATCAATATCAAACGACCTTGAGCCTAGGGAGCAATCATAGTTATTATTTTAGCTTTGCAGATTGGAACGCATCTGCACGCTTACCTTTAGACGGTGCGTATAACGCCCCGATGGTAACTGAGAGCCCTCCACCCAATAGCCCGCCCACACTAAGTTCCGGAAGTGTTGCGCCGACCTCAGGGACAACCGCTACAATTTTTACCTTTCAGGTAACTTATACCGATTTAGATAATTATCCACCAGCTTTAAAATATGTCTATATCGATGGATTACCTTATGTTATGGACCAAATTAGCGGATATTATTCTGGCGGTGCAATATTTCAATATCAAACCAAGCTGTTAATTGGCGTGCACAATTACTATTTTTATTTTAGCGATGGCTTACTAAATTCTAGATTACCCACCCAGGGTAGTTATTCAGGCCCGTCAGTTGCTGCTGACGGGCCACCGCCCAATAAAGTGCCTACATTATATAATGGCACGGTCACGCCCCAATCCGGGAATATATCCACGAAATTTGCGTATCAGGTTTATTATCAGGATCTGGATGGGGATCCGCCAACATTAAAGAATGTTTACATTGACGGTTTGGCATATACAATGAGCTATGTAAGCGGCAGTTATAATACTGGCACGCTATATCAATATAATACAACCGTACCCGGTGGCAACCACACCTACAGCTTCTCCTTCAGTGACGGTCAGGCCAATGTAAAATTGCCAATATATGGCACATATAATGGCCCGTCAGTGGCAGTTCCAAGTGGCCCTAATAAAGCGCCATTATTATATAATGGCAGTGTGACACCACAATCCGGAAATAGCAGCACATTATTCACTTATAATGTCACATATCAAGATCAAGATAACGATACACCAGTCATAAAGATTGTAGTTATTGATAATCATGGATATAAGATGAGTTATGTAAGTGGCAATTTCACAGCAGGAGCATTATATCAATACACAACCAAATTATCGCCCGGTAATCATACCTATTATTTCTATTTCAGTGACGGCAAAGTCTCTGAAAGATTGCCCGTGAACGGATCCTATTCTGCACCAAATGTAACTGGCACATTGCCCAATAACTTACCAATACTTTATTCCGGAAGTCTATATCCCAGTACAGGCACAACCTCAACTGTTTTTACCTATCAAATAATTTACAAAGATTTGGATAATAATCCACCTACAATAAAAAATATTTATATCGACGGCACACCTCACGCAATGAATATAAAATATGGGTCATATAATTTGGGTGCTCTTTACGAATATAAAACAACCTTAAATCTTGGAACTCATAATTTTTATTTCTACTTCAGTGATGGCATAGCAAATGTAAGACTTCCCTTAAGCGGAACATATTCAGGCCCGGTCGTTTCCAAACCCAATCGCCCGCCAATTGCAGAAGCCGGCCCGGATCAAACAGTGACCGTCGGTCCCCCTAACACGGTTTATCTGGATGGCTCAAAATCTTTTGACCCAAATAATGATACTCTGATCTATTATTGGGATTTCATGGATGGGGATTATACGATTGGTATGAATGTTAGCCATATATTCCATGGTGTTGGCGATTATAATGTATCGCTCACGATCTGGGATGGTCAGTTTGTCGATAGAGATTATTGTGTGATACATGTGATCGACAGCGGCCAGGGCAAAACTAAGGGCAAAGCGCCCGAGAAACATCCTTCACCCGGCTTTGAAGGTTTCGCAGTTATTATGGCAATGGGTGCTGTAATGTTAATTCTTCACTTAAAGCGTCGACGAATGTGAAACTATGCAAGTAAATAAAAATCGTTTACCAAATCTAAGGCTCAAAATTATCCTGATCTATTTAGTTGCAATCTTATTTGGTAATGTTTTTATTGGATATTTTTTACCGTCAGGGAGCGCAGATTCGCCGCCCTCGGGTGTGATTTTGTATATTCCAAGCGATAATTCTTATTTAAATGATGCAACGCCCACCCTCACATGGTACCCGTCATTCGATGCTGATGGCGATCCGTTAAAATATGAAGTGGAAGTCTATGATAGTCTAAATAATCTCGTCGCCTATAATCTAACTGATTTTTTTATCACCACTTGGGATGTGACACCACAACTCCAAGATGGCCAAACCTATCATTGGCGAGTGCATGCTAATGATGACCAGTTCCAGCTAAATTCTACAGGCCCCTGGAGCGCATTTTGGTTTTTCACGGTAGATATCACACCACCGTCAATCTCAAGCGGTTCTGCCGATTTTACGACTTATACTGGCAATAATTTCAACATTTATGCAAATTTTACGGATAATATTGGTGTTGAATTTTCCACGTTGTATTATAAAAAATCGTCGGATAATTATAAATCCCAACCTATGCTCGAATCAACCCCGGATCAGTTCTACATTTCAAATGACTTGCTCGCAATTAATACGACGAATGATGATGAAGATTATTTTTATTATATCATTGCTGGAGATCTCGCAGGAAATAACGTGAATTATTCCAAAGCTGTTACCGATTTTCAGATCACAGTACAGGATGATCTTCAACCAAACTTGAACTATGGCAGCGGCAATATAACAACCACAACAGATGATGAATTTTCGGTCTTTATTTTTTGTTTCGATAATATTGGTATAGCCAAAGCAAATTTAGATATCAGAAAAATTGGCACCTTCTGGGAAACTATTGAACTCAACAAATATTATCAAAATTATTATATTAATTATACCGACCTGAAATCTCAGATCGGATTAAATACTTCTGATGGTATTGATTGTGAGTATTATATTTTAATTGAGGACCACTCAACTAATATTTTAAATTATTCCAATCCTTTGGGGGCACCTTGGACGATCAGTGTGCAGGATAATGATGCACCTGCTATAGTTCAAGGCTCGGGCAATTTAGACGTTACCACCGACGACCCGTTCACTATCTATTCAAATTTTACGGATAATATTGATGTAACCTCTGCAATTCTCAGCATTAGGGCCATTACTGGTCCTAACCTAAATTGGTATAAGGTTAACATGTACGAGATACCAGCCAATATTTTCGGTTTGGATTATAAGGACCTAAAAACGCATCCTGGTTTACAAATGGATACGACCTCAGGTAGAAATTATGAATATTATATTCTAGCCTATGACGCTGCCAATAATATATGTAATTATTCTCATACAATTAATAAATCCTGGGATATAATTGTTAATGATAACGATCCACCAAGCATAATCAGTTGCTCGGGCGATTTTGAGGTCACAACCGGCGATCCATTTGTTATCTCTGCTGAATTTACAGACAATATCGCAGTTGCAAGCGTCAAAATTTTCTTCTATCATCTTGACAATTCATCTACAGGTGGTGACCCGTTACCACCGCCTGAGAATTGGTTGAATATATTGATGAACCACCAAGCTACCGGGGGGGATGGTCTTTTTGTTATATCATATGATGACTTAAAATCAGGCTCGGGGCTCGATACCACCAGTGGCGGCCTCATCAAATATTATCTCGTGGCGAGCGACCCCACCGGCAACCAATATCGCTATCCGGAAGTGCCAGGTTTTGAATTTGAGATCACGATAACTGATGTTGAGATGCCAATCGTTTTTTACGGTACCGGCGATCTAACAGTTTACACTGCTGAGAATTTCACGATCTATGTTGATTTTTATGATTGCCTCGCGGCAACAACCGCGACCCTCTACTATCGACCTACATCTTCGAGCAATGACCCGCAAAATGGAGAATGGTCCGGATACGATATGTTATCGACTGTTAGTCCCTTAGGCAGCGAATATATCAGATTTTCAGCCACAAATTTTGAGCTCGAAATCGACACTTTGTATGAAGATCTGGATTATAATTATTACATAATTGTAAATGTTAGTAACAGTAATCCAGTATATTTCGGCACTTCGACCGATCCGTACAGGATCACCATAATCGATAATGTCGCCCCCAAAATAGATCACTGGGAATTGCTCCCACATTATCTCTATGTGGACGACGAGTCTGATTTTGTTGTCAGGGTCGTTCTTAGCGATATCGGCGGTAGCGGGTTTAACGCGCAGAGCGTGATGTTGCGCTACAAGCGCGCGAGCTTTGATAATGAGTTCATCAATTACACCTATATGGAAGACATCACCTCAGATTATGCGGGCACAGGATTGTTCACCTCTGACGATATAATATACACCAAATGGGAATTTATTATACCGCGCCCTCATCTTGAGGTTGCGGATCCAAGCCAAAGGGACGGCTGGGAGCTTATTTCAGGTGAAGACATATTATACGATATCCGCGCGACCGATAGCAACGGCAATATCGTTGTGAGCGACCTACGCGAACAATACGTAATGCCCAAAGTCCTCAACCACGCGCCCAAAATACATATAATTGCGCCGAACGGGAATGAAAATTATACCGGCACCCAATACATATTCTGGTCCGCCACCGACCTCGACCAGCATGCAATTTCAATAACTATCGAATTAAGTGACGATAACGGTAATAGCTGGCAGGTGCTGGCTGCAGATCTTCAAAACACAGGCAGTTACAAATTTGAAACCTGGCATTTTTCAAATGGTGATGGATATTTAATAAAAATCACAGGCACAGACAGCAAATTGAGCGGCACCGCCATTTCGGATCAATCTTTTGTTATTTACAATAGCGATACCAAAAACATTCCCGGCTTAAATGAAGATCATCTCGAACCCAAGGATGATGAACCAACCGATATAATTCCATTTATAATTGCAGGTATAATAATTGCAATAATAGTCGCAAGTGCCGGCTTTATCGGCGGCACGGAGGTTGGCAAATATAAATTTTATAGTTTGATACTTGTGCCTTTGTATTCTAAATTGAATCGTGATGAAGTGCTGGACCATTTCATGCGCGGCCAAATATTCGGCTATATCAAAGCCAACCCTGGCGAGCATTACAACGCGATCAAAGAATCCTTGGAATTGAATAACGGCACGCTCTCGCACCACTTGAAGATCTTAGAGAAAGAGGAATATATATACTCGAAACGCGATAAATTCTACACCCGATTTTATCCCAAAGGCATGAAGATCTCGGTGGTGGATGCCGCGCAGCTGAACAAGATCCAGAAGATAATCGTGAACAAAGTGCGCGAGCGGCCGGGCTTGACCCAGCATGAGATCATCACAATACTCGGTGCAAGCCAGCAGGTTGTGAGTTATAACCTTACCAAGCTCACCCGCGAAAACGTGCTGAGGATCGCCAAGCAGGGCCGCGAGAAACGTTATTACATCAACCATGTGGATGCGGCAGTATCAGAAATTAAGGCTGCGAACCCGTCACAACCTACGGTTCAAGCCCCAGCACAACAAACTATTGCACCTGCACCAACCGCAACATCATCATCCCCTATACCTGTGGCCCAACCAACAAATACCTCGACACCTCCGGTAATTGAAACAAAAAGTCTAGATTAATTAAGATAAAATACAATTTTATGGCTCAGCTTCTTCAATAAGTTTTTTACCCCTGAACCGTTTTTTGAACAGGAATTTCCAATTTGCCGAACCGTCCCCCCACGACTCGATCTTCACTTCGCCGACCCTTACACGATAATTGATCGGAACTTCAATGGCTTTGATCGACTTATTTTTAAAACATTCGATCTTGATCTCTTCCGACAGCGCCATCCCGTCAGATGTGACATTTATTTTGTCCAAGATTTCACGGCGGAAGACCCACATACCGGATTGCGAATCTTTTAAATGCATGCCATGAAGTACATTCATGGTCTTGACCAGCACCCAATTCCCGAAACGGTGTTTTCTTGACATCACTCCTTTCTCTAAGGTTCTCAACCTATCGCAGGTAATGAAATCCAAATTTTTATCGATCAGCATCTTCACCAGTTTTGGGATATCCTCTGCAGGGTAGGTAGTATCGCCATCAAGCGTGGCAATTATGTCGCCGTTAGCTTTTCTGAAGCCGGTTTTGTACGCGCGCCCGTACCCTTTTCGGTGCTCCATAACGACCCGTGCACCTTTGCTTTTCGCGATCTCGACGGTTTTATCGGTCGAGCGCCCGTCAACAATCATAATTTCGAGTTGTTCACAGAACTCGCGCGGGATCTCGTCGATAGTTGCACCGATCGACTCTTCTTCGTTCAAAGTTGGGATGATGACTGTTACCTTCACATTCTTCACCTGATGGATTCTCGGGGTTTCGAATAGAATTATATGTATTAAATATTGTGTCAATTATGGCCTATTGTCTAAGGTCAATAGACGGGAATGGGGAATGGCCCGCCCCTCCCCCCTCTTTAACCGCTGAGTGCGCGGAATACGCTGAATTTTAGGTTATCTCGAATCTCGAAGGTAGATTCTCAAATCTAAGTATTGAATTAAAAAATAATTCAGCGATTTCGGCGTCCTCAGCGGTTTAAATATGGGGGGCGGCCGATTCCCGTTTCCCAAGTCCCAATTCCCGATTTGTGACATTTTACGGTCATTTCTTTTTAACGTCCACCATTGCCACCCTTTCCAATATCAAGTCACCGATCTTATCGGGATGTACGGCATCGATCTCAGGCTGCAAGATCCCAAACCGTTTCAGAACTTCTGCGTCGCCTTCTAATACCGAGTCGTCTCGCACTAAATCCAGGTTTGATAATATTTCGGTAATAACTTCTGGGGATTGGTCACCCCCACCAACAACCACGATCGCAATTTGCTGCTCGTGCAGGCTGGGTTTCAACCCCATTTTATCGAGCGCAATTTTTATCTGATATTCACCCGCCGCATAAAGAAGGATCTCCATTGCTAGTGTTGTGCTGATCGAATCCTGACGTTCAAATGCGCGTTGCGCATGATGGATAGCCGATCGCAGATGCATTTTGCCATAGACCATTTTGGCATCCAATAATTGTATCGCGAGGTTATGTTCCTCGGCGTAGCTATTAATGGTTTTCAATGCGGATTCTAGATCAGGGATGGTCCCCATGGCGCCAATTATAGCTATCATATGGCAATTATCTCCTTTTTAGGATGGAGGGTGGAGGGTGAAGGATGAAGGCTTTTATGCCTAAATGACCCTTGCTCATTATCCATACCCCATTTGTTTCTACTCCTTTTTGTAAACTCCAAATAACTCGCCCATAAAAGGGGAACATTGGGTAAGAGCAAACTTGGTCTTGGCAATGGGACCTCCATCCTGCATCCTACATCCTACATCCTTCATCCTTAAGTTATCTTATTTGTTTTCAATATGGCGTTAACATAGCCAGATCAATCATAATCGCTCAACAATTTCTGGCCTTCTATCTCTGCTTCAGGCACAGATTTTTGGACTTTATAATCATCGGAAACTTTTTCACCTAATTGAAGTTTTATATCGACCGCAATTCGCTTGCCGATCGTGGGTATTTTTGATAAATTACCAATATCAACTTTTAAAAGATCTTTGGTTTTACGATAACCGGCTTTGGCAAGTGCACGGGCACGTACACGACCGATACCACTTAACTTGGTCAGATCTAATAGATCTTTTTTCACGCCGTATTGAATTCGGGTGATCAATTCATTCAGTGCTCTGGTATGGGTAAAATGCAGCAGCCGCGCAAGTTCGCGCATGGAATATAATAACCACTCCGCAGTCTCGATCTTGTTATAGATATCGCCAGGCCCGACGAAATATTTTGCTATTATCTGGTCTTCTGGCACCTCCTGGATCCAATCCACCATCAGCATTGCGGTTTTGACCTCCGCAAGAAACCATTCGTAATCGTGCGAATCTTCCGGTACCGGTAACAGGAATTCATTTGGATGGTTGGTCAAAATATTCTGCACCCAGCTGTAATCATTCGAGCGCATATATAACTTCAACATATCGGGTGTTGTGCAGATGCCATGTAGAAACGACAATTCCGTGAGCTCGGTTTCGGGTGTATTGCTCAAGCATTGTTTGAGCTTGACGGCGGATAACGGGTCGATATATAATTGCGATGTACGTTTACCGAATTCGGTTGCGTGCAGTTTACGGTCTTCAGTGTTTTCATCGTCGATAGCAATAAACCCTTCACTTCCTAAGAACTCCAAAGTATCATAAAGCTTCGTTTCAATGCTCAAAACTGATTCCTGATATGCAAAAAAGGTGTTGTTCAAAAAATTATGCAATTGCTCTTCAGAGTTTACAATATCGGTGGCAATAGCTGCAAGTATATGTGTTCTTAGTGCAGTCTCAACACTTAATTTTGAATATATCGGCTCTGCATCTTGAAAAATATATCGATCAAAAATATAATCTTTGCCCTGCTGGTTCTTGGCCACTAATATCGCTTCGCCAACGGTATCGTATTTTGGACGGCCCGCGCGACCCATCATCTGTTTGATCTCGAGTATCGGGATCGGCACCAATCCCCCAGTACCAGCCATATCGAACCGGTAAACGTCGCGTACTATTACTCTTCTTGCGGGTAGGTTTATGCCGGCCGCAAGGGTTGGGGTGGCAACTATGCATTTGATGTTGCCGGCTTTGAAATTATTCTCAACCAATTTACGCTGCGTGTTTGATAAACCTGCATGATGATAGGCACACCCGCAGGCCATCACCTCCGCCACCATTTTGCTCACAGAGGTAACTTCGGTCTCCCGTCTTGTTATCGATTTTGCAACCTTCATCAAGTTTTTAAGCTCATTAGTATTTAATAACGGCCTGACACAACTCATCAAGTTCTTGGCTAGACTCTCAGTCGACCTGCGGGTATTGACAAATATCAGGGCCTGCCCGCCCTCATTAACAACATCATGTACAAGAGTATGAAGCGGGTCCGCACCACCATTTAGTACTTTGATGCTTTCGTCCTTGAATTCTATTTCGCCGTCTAAATATACACCTTCTTGCAATTCGACAGGCCGCCAATTACTCGTAATGTGGCGCGCATTCAGCCACGCCGCAATCTCTTCGGAGTTCTGGATGGTGGCTGAAAGTGCAATTATCTGGGCGGTCGGGTTGATCTGTTTAAATCTTGCAAGTATGACCTCAAGAGTAGGACCGCGAGAGGGGTCGTTGATGAGATGCACCTCATCGGCAACGATCACAGATAGATTTTCAAGCCACTTGGATTTATGGCGCAGCAGCGAATCCGCTTTTTCTGAGGTGGCGACAATAATATCAAAATTCTCTAATTTCGGGTCGGTCGAATCCAGGTCGCCCGTAGAAATAATGACCTTGACACCCAGTTCTTTAAATGCCTGCAGGTCTTCAAACTTTTCAGAAGCTAACGCTCTCAAGGGCACAATATAAAGTGCCTTCCCGCCCATTTCCAACACCGATTTCAACACCGCAAGATACGCCACCAGCGATTTGCCGGAGGCTGTCGGGATCGCGAGCACCAGATTCTCGCCGGCCAATGCATAAGGCATAGCCTCTGCTTGTGGTGGATAAAAGGCTTCAAAACCCTGAGCCTTTAAAATATCAATTACCCTCTTATCTATGTCGAGCTCTGAGATCTTCATTTGAGAACGGTATAGTGATTGCAGTAATATAATTTTTTAGATACGATCAAGTTTGAAAGCTCACCCTTCTTTCTTCGGCGGCTCGACGGGTGCCGCGGTGGGTGGCGGGGCTTGGCTCTCGGCCGGTGGGGCAGAAGGTTGGGGTTGACGTTGCGGCGGCGGTGCGTTCGAGGGTTTCACACGGCGCTTCATCAAGCCTAGAATAACAAATACGATAATAATTATTATGATTATTGCAACAATTGCAATTATTAACGCTGTGTTATCTTCCTCTTTATCTGTGGGCTCTTCTTCGGCAGTTACACTTAATTCAAAATTTTCGGTCTGGTATAGATTATTATTAGAGTCCGTTACCTTAAAATTATAGGTATAATTACCCTCGTTGAGTGGAATCGTGATCTTATATTTTTTGCCGCCTGTGTAATTTGTATCACTTGTGTCAACCTCAGACATTTTATGGCTGCTGGTACCAATAACAAGTGTCACCCCGTCATCATTCGGCGGGTCGTTCTCGGCATCGGTATAAGTTACTGTGAAGGTATAGGTATTACCGTCGTGCGTCGGATCTTGGGTTTGGATATCGGGTGTGCCGGGACCGCCAGTACCACCGGTCAATTCCAGTTTGTTGAGATTATTATCGTAGCCATCCTCGGCTTGGGCAAAGGTCTCGTCTTTGACTGCAAAGTAAAGATCGTATTTGCCGGTGACGTTGTCATCCGCCGGGTCCCAGTTATATCTTGCCATATAACCACTTCCTGATACCAGGATCTCGACGGTGCCGCCAGTTGCCGCAAGACCGCCATTGAGCTTATCATTGACCAGCATGATCTCTTGATTGTTCGGGTCACGCACCTTGAAAGTGACCGTGAAATTCGCTACCGGCGGGTTATCGGCATCTGTGAATTCTGCGAAGATTTGGGTTGTATCCGCACCATTAACCGAAATTGAGGATGGTACGCAATCGGTTCTCGTGATCACCGGCGCGTTTCCTGCGGTCTCGATCGTGAGTTCATTCTGGTTATTAACGAAATCATCTTCGGCGAATCCCTTGGCTTTGTTCATTACTGCAAAGTAAAGGTCATATTTACCGGGCTCGGCCGTTGTTGGCGGGTCCCACTCAAACCAAGCAGTGAAAACAGTACCTGAATAAGTTATTTCGACCCCGCCCACACCATTTGGTTTGTCGTCCACTAGAATTATTTCGGTGTTGCTAGGGTCGCGCACTTTGAAAGTCACATTAAAATCTGCGACATCGGTGTAGGTGCTATCTGTGAACTCACAATAGATCTTAGTAGTGCCAGACCCCATTTTATTGACCGAGGTGGGCACACATTTAGTATCGCCGGCATTAATTGAAGGTGGTTCGACCGAAGTTATAATCTCAAGTTCGTCGGGGTTTTGGGCGAACGGGTCTTCTGCAGAATTGTTCTTGTCATCGGTCACCATGAAATACAGGTCATACTTCCCGACGTCAACAGTTGCAGGGGGATCCCAGTTATAACTTGCGGTATATTTGGTGCCAGTTACTTCGACCGTAACCGTACCTCCGAACTCGCCCGCGCCGCCGTCCGCTTTGGCATCGACCAATGTAATGGCATCTTGGTTGCTATTGCTCGGCGGCCGTACCTTGAAAGTTACATTGAATGATGAGGCCGGCGGGTCATCCGCATCTGTGAATTCACAATAGATCAAGGTCGTTTGAGTGCCAATTTTATCGACCGAAGAAGGAATACAAGAAGTATCACCAACAGTAAGCTGCGGAGGGTTGCCGGTAGAATAGATCTCTAATTCATCATTATTATTATCGAAATCATCGGTTGCAGTTCCGTGTGGCGAGGTCACCGAGAAGAACAGGTCATATTTGCCTTCGGCTACGGTAGTGTCTGGGTCCCACGAAATAGAAGCGGCATAAGAATTCGGTGGTACTGATAACATTACCACATTGCCACTTCCAGGTGCATCACCAGGTTGGCCTACGAATTTATTATCGGCAATTATTATCTCGGTATTGCTGGGGTCACGCACTTTAAAGGTGATCGCAAAATCTACCATGCCTAAAGGCGGGTCATTTGTATCTGTAAAATTACAGTAAAGTACAGTAAAGTCATTTGTCATTTTATTTATGCGATCTGGCATACAGGTTGTATTACCGGCCTGAACCGACGGCAGTTGCGTGATCTGCAATAAAGTTAGCTCATTTTGGTTGTTATTGTAATCGTCCATATCGAACCCAAGGTTCGCATCCCAGACCTCAGCGTACAGGTCATAGTCACCGACAGTGACAGTATCCGGTGGGTCCCAAATTATACTGGCATTCCAATTATTGCCGCCTAACGAAGTTATGACCAAGTCGGGACCTTGTGTAAGGTGATCGGCAATGATATATTCGACATTGTTCGGGTCACGTGCCTTAATGGTAACATTGAATTCCGCAGCATTAACGGCATCTTCATCGTAAAAATGGGTATATATCGTAGTGGTTTCGGTACCCACTGCATAAATGCTGGTCGGTGTACAATTCGTAAAACCTATTTTGGGTGGTGGCAGTATATAGATCTGCGCAGCCCAATCCTTTGCCATTTGGTTACCAACAACATCCTCCAGATCGACCGCGAGCGTGTACCAATATCCACCCATCAATTCGTTATCCATTAGTTGGGTTGCGTCTAGATCTTTTAATAGAGAATAGGTGATAATAGAATCTTGGTTTGCAATAACTACATTTGATTTATCTAAATCACTGAGTTGTTTACGATGATTTTCGTTAAAATAATCGGCAAAAATTATATCTGAATTACTTGGTTCAATAGCGTTTGGTGTGTGAACCTGAACATATACAGTTTCGCCATTTCCAAGCACCCATGAAGGCGAGACCCCCGAAGACATTGAGGTTGTGTTGATATGTTTAGGGGGTGCAGTACCCGCACCAACCCGTATCACATCCGAGGTTGTGATATTTTTGCCACCTTGTTGAGCAGATTCACGAAGTTCTACTGAGATGAGATAATGGTCTGAGGTTGCCGGCGCCTGGAAATTCGCGTTATAAACATAAGGTGGTCCTCCACCCTGCTGGCCGAACACGCCATTTGAGACTTGAGTTCCATCATAATCGTGGAGCCTCCATCTATTTCGTCTATTTGGACCCCCGGCGGCCCAATCAACCTCGTTGGAATTTATTCTGATATTGATATTTTCATTTGTTGCGAAAACCGTATTGTGCACGTCATTATTGTGGTAGATCTCAAAGATCTCGGTGCCTTCCGAGAAGCCTACCATGGGTTCATTACCCTCAGTACTGGTTCGTGGTTCAGCTACGGTACTGGTAATTGTGACCACCACGGCACTTAGGATCAATAATAAAACAGTTCCCGACACTAAAATCCGAGTCAACCAATTAGCCCTAAAAAGTTGTCCTAAATTTTTTGCGTTTTTCTCACCAATATACATTTTAAACCCCCTGAATGAAAAAATAGTTATTATCCCACCCTTTTGTTTTATTATAGTTAGGTTATAATTATGAAATGAGATATCGCTATTTAAATTTTGCTAATTCTCGGACATTTATGACTTTTTTTAGCAATTATTAATAGAAAATTATTTTAATTAAAAATCGATTAACCTACGTTACCTTTAAGTTCGGGGGAGGCTAATGAATATCCGCTGGTATGGTCACGCATGTTTTGGGATCAGCATCGATAATATCACAATAATCACCGATCCGCATGACGGTCGTTCGATCGGTATAAAACCGCCTCAGGTGAAGGCGGATATTGTTTTGGTCAGCCATACCCATTTCGATCACGACAGTGTAAAAAGTGTACGTAAACTCAGCACCAAAGTGATCCGCACCGCGCCAGGCAGGGGTATAGATCGACATAATGTAAGGTTCCGCACCATCCCAGCCTACCATGATGTTGTGGAAGGTGCAAAACGCGGCGAGATAAATATTTTTCAGTTCAATGCCCAAGACCTAAGGTTTTGCCACCTGGGAGATCTCGGACATGTCGTTACTGATGACCAGGTCAAGAAATTAGGTGAGATAGATATTCTATTTATCCCAGTTGGTGGCGTGTTCACAATCGATGCTGAAGATGCATGGAAAGTTATTAAAGAACTCAACCCCAAAGTTGCGATCCCAATGCATTATCGCATCGGCGGTCTTTCACTTTCAATTCAACCTTTGGAACCCTTTTTGGAAGGTCGAGAGCGCGTGGTGAAGGTGGGTAATGAAATTGATTTTGAGGCCGAGGATCTGCCGGATGAGCTTGAGGTCTGGGTGTTCTCACTTTAAACTAAAATGGGAATGGGTTTCGGGAAATAACAACCCCCCCGTTTAACCGCTGAGGACGCCGAGACCGCTGAATTTTCATTTAGAGTCAAGATTTGAGTTGGCAGCTTAATGTCATTTGATAGGCGAAAGGCAAAAGACGAAAGGTGAAATGTACGTCTTACTATCGACTATCGACTATCCAAAAGAATCACGAAGCCATATATAATAATAAAATTCAGCGTATTCAGCGCACTCAGCGGTTTAAAGAGGGGGGAATCGATTCCCCATTCCCCGTTCCCGAAATAATAAATAATGCCTACTCAAATTTTTAATATTTGGTACTCTATCCACTAATTAGTATGTATGCATCTAATATCGTTCGAGAATACGCAAGACTCGGTCGTATACATTCATCTATACTTTCCGGGCTGGCACCGGTCATTGGCGCAATGGTCATGGGATTGGTTGAGGTCTGGTTATTAATTCTGTTATTTTTAATTGGTATAATGACACATATCTTCGGGTTCGTTGCAAATGAATATATAGACCTCGATATCGACAGACATTCCACCGACTTGTCTGAAAAGCCGCTCGTAAAAGGTACGATCTCTAAAAAAGGTGCTAAAAGCTACATGATTGGTGCAATAGTGGTTGCATATATTTTGACGATCATTTTATTCTTTTTGGGATCTTTTAAATTTACCATTTTGGAATTATTGGTGCCAATATCATTTTTAACGTTATCCTGGGTTTCAATAGGTGCTTATGATTTGGTGAGCAAGAAATATTTTGGCGCGGATATTTTACTTGCGCTTTGGCCATTTTTTCTATGTTTGTTTGGGGGTGCTGTTGTTTCATTAGAGCTTTCGCCACTATTATATGTGGTTGCAGGTCTAGCATTTATGCAGCTTCTGATACAGAATATAATGGCGGGCTTAAAAGATATCGACCACGACCACAAGGCCGGCGGTGTATCAACCCCGATAAGAATGGGTGTCAAGATAAAGCATGAGCAAATGGAAATTACCCCGAACTTCAAAGCCTTCATCAATATCCTGAAGGTGTTTTATTTAGTGCTAATATTCTCGCCATTCATCATGGGGTGGCTTGAATGGGAATGGATCCAAATAATTCTTATTATTGCGTTCTACAGCCAGACATATTACCTTTCCATGTTGATCTGCCACACCCAACCTTTCGACCGCAAACAGATCATAAGACATATCGGCGGCCATGAGATCATTGCCTATTCGATCATCCCGGTATTATTGATGCATACCATCGGCATTTGGCACGCGCTAGTATTAATAATCGTACCGGTTATATGGTTAGCTATCTTTCTCAGGTTGTTGTATGGTGGTCTTATGCCTGAGATATGATCAGTAAATATATCGAAGGTCTGGAAGTTGAATGGGACGATAACAGTTAATAATATCTATCGAAGAATTTCCTAACCTCAGCCCGCCATTTATTAAAATCATCCCTATTTTCAGGATATCCTTTATAGAGTTCACGAGCGCGTTCCATACCTTTATACATCCTGCGTAATGCCATCAATAATTTGGGATGGCGCGCGAGTTTACCGACCTTTTTCAGTTTCGACATAAAGCCGATATCAAGCTTGCCGCTCTCGATCGCCTCGATTATCTCGGTCTCGGAAAACAGCTGCGCGCCCAATAACGCGTTTACCTGCGCATCACTAAGCGCTTCAAGTGTAAGCCGTAGGATCTGGTTGCTGGCCTGGACATGACCGTAAGTACGGTTATATTCGTAGTTGAACTGCCAAAGATTCTCAAGCCCCACATCGTGCTCTAGAAGGGCGCGGTGCAATACTTTGCCGCCAAGCTTGCCGGCAAACATAGACGGCCCGATACCGCCGCCGCTCATGGGGTTCACCATCGCCGCAGCATCACCCACTGCTATGAAACCGTTCCCCACCGTACAATCCAACGGCCGCCGACGCGGTATGAGCCCGCCACCCGACCAGGTTACCTTGGCCTTGGTCACTATTGGATGGAGTTTGAGAATTTTTGTGTAGAGCTGTTTTTTGGGATTCAACTGGTTCTCAGGGTTGGCTTCATATCTCAACCCGAGCCCAACATTTACCTTTGTCAGGCTGCGCGTGGCGATCCAATAGAACCCTCCAGGTGCGATCTCACTTGAAAAATAGCCGTGTATGAATCTTTTCTTCAAGGGCTTGGCGAATTCGCGCGACTCCTTGTAACAAACCGAAATATCTCGGCGTGCGATCTTTTCCGCCACCATCCACTCGCTCGGAAGTTTCGTACGTACTGCTGCATTTAACCCCGAAGCATCCACGACAATATTTGAATGTAATTTTTTTTGTTTTACAGTTCGGCCCTTCAAGTATTTGAGCTTAATCCCCTTGACATAATTTTTTTCCAGAATCGGTGCAATAGCTTTCGAATTATCCAATAATTTCGCGCCCGCGTCCACAGCGCGTTCAACTAAATGCTGGCAGAAATGGTATCTGTGCACTGCTCGGATATAGCCCTGCGCAGCCAATGAATGTTTCAGGTCCGGCCCGAAAACCTCGCCCCTAACAACATCGCCATGCACCCAGGGCCCTTCCTCCAACTCCAACCCAAGCCGTTCGAACTCGAGTTTATCGACACCGTCCCCGCAGCTCCGCGAACCGATCTTGGCACGTTCCATGTGCTCGATAAATATCACATCATGACCGCGTTTCGCGAGTTCATAGCTTATACTGGCACCCGCGACATTTGCGCCGACGACTATTACTTCTGAATCTAATGATTTGGCTCGGTTGGCCGTTAATAAACCCCCCCATCTAAGTTCAGGCAGGTAAGGTAAATAATATTGTATAATTAATATTATCTATTATTTAATCTAGATATATATAATAGTAGTGCCAAAATAGATTGGAGATTTGAGATTTCCTTCGGAAAGGCGAAAGACGATATATTATTACTGTAAATTGGGAATAACGAGAATGGGTACCATACCCATTAATTTTCGACACTCCCGATATTCCCGATACTCCCGACGGTGGTATCTTTACTCAGACTCCCGGATTCCCGATACTTTGGAAAAGCCTGAAAGGGTTTTTCAAAGTAGAGGTAATTTACGAAGTAAATTACCGCATTAGATATTGATTAATCTACTACTCCCGATCATTGACAAAAACTTTCGCCTATCGTCTTTCTCGTGACAGACTCTAATCTCCAAACTCCAATCTCTAATCCATATTAGTTAAAAATGGGGCACCCTTTTCTAAAATGATATCAGACCGTTTTTACCTTAAATATCTCGTCGCCATCTTTAAAAATACGTATCACACCCGAGGCTGAAACCGTTAATGCAATTGCCTTCGTGGTCTTGCTTATTGACGCACCCGCTAAGTGCCGGCCGCCCAAACCGCTCTGAAGATATATATCCCAACTGACACTAATGTAGCGCCCGGCCGAGATCGCCAAACCTTTTTTATCGATGATGATCGCACCATCCAACTGCGCGAATTCCTTGATGGTCTCCCAATTTTCTTTATCTAAAATTGTGCGCTCTTTTTTCTTGTGGCCTTCATAAGGGTTAATTATCAACGGTCTCGACGAGTTCATAACGTTGTCACTATCGCCGATAACGAACAGCGACCCGATGATCCTGCCTTCACGACCCTCACGCGCGATCTCAAATGATAAATTCAGTAATACCTCTAAAAGTTTCAGATCGATCCTATCTTCTAGCTGTTTTTTCAAATGTAGAATCCCAATATCCTCAACATTAAGAAAAATCACAGCCTCCAAACTTGTCGAGATCACACATAGAACTTTATCGTCTATATCGACCAATCCTTCCACATAGGCATTCAATAATAGATCTTCTGCCTGGTCTAGTATCGTCATCCCGCCCAAAGGCGCTTCCGGCAATTCACGAACCTCAAGATCTTTTTCCAATAATTTCTCGTATAAGATCGAATTGTTCGTTGCGATGATAAATGGTAATTTCGGGAGGGCTTTGGTAAGCGACTTCTGCGTCTTTTCATCATTTGTGATAATCAATAAAAAAGTAGATTTGTATTCATCAATGACATTTTTGCAGGAGTCAATTAATGCTTTCATTGTAACCAGTAATGTATAGGATTTGTTGTATTTAATTTTATTCTATTTATTCAAGAAAAGAGAAAATCGTTGTTAAAATTCTATAGCTGTTTTATCTCACTTTATTAGCTTATTATTTTTTGCCAATATATTTCAGTAAATATTCTTCCAATTCCTTTGCAGGTAGATCCGGCATTGAGATTAATGTTGTATTACCGATCACGCCCTTACTGGATTTCTTGGCATCAATAATATCATAGGCATCCAGACTTTTAAGATAATTCCAGAACTGGGTATGCCCTCGTGGTTGGTCCGAATATTCCTCACAGATCACAGAATAGCGTTTCTCGACCTCGCTGGTGATAGCATAAGCACCACCTTTTTTTAGCGAGCGTGCAATTGCCAGTAATACAAATTTCTCGTGCGGTGCTAAATTCGTGAGCTTATACTCAAGCTGTGTAACACTTCCTTTTGCAGTACGTACATTTTCAGGGGTGATGCACTTTTGGTTGTTGTCACCAGCATCCAACCCCGCCTTCCACAACAGCTCGATCGCCGTGCGCGCATTACCCTCAGCCGCTGCGATATCTGCAATAAGATCCACAGCTTCATCCTCCACAGCACCCTCTTTCAACGCGAGCTCGACACGCTGCTTCAAAATATCGCAAAGCTCGGCCTCGGTATATTTATTACATTCTACAATATTGGTTTTCTTGAAGGTGCTCAATGCCGCAGGCTCGAGCATATCCAGTACATTCTTCTGAGAGATCAAAATAAGCGAAATCGAGCCTTTGACCAATGACTCTTCCTCTTCAAACCTGGTCAGTAAATAGACCAAATTCGAACCGCTTTTTTTTACCAGTACATCGGCTTCATCCAGTACAACGATCAATTGACATTGATTTTTTTCAAGATCCTTTTTGAGGGTGTCCAATTTTTCATCAACCGAAAACCCACGGTCCGGAAACGAGGGCTGGAAGTGGTTGACCAATTTCAACAATACACTATCATCGGTCTTGCGCCTGCGGCAATTTACATGGACGGTCTCGAGCGGCTTGCCGAGATTAGTGCTGTATTCTTTGAAATCTTTGCAGAACTTTTTTGACATCACGGTCTTGCCAGTACCGACCGAGCCGGTGATCAATACATTTTGGGATACATTAGACGTAACCACCGGTTTGAAGATGCTCGCTAATTTCTGTAAATGATCGTCGCGATGCACGATCTCCTTTGGCACATAATCAAAATCTAATTTCTTTTGGTCTTTGAAAACCGTGGATTTCTTGAAGGCATCATCGATATATTTCATGCCTCCCTAAATCGATGTATGGTTATTAATATTTTTTTAAAGAATAGTTAAATTTTTATTGTTGTAATAGATATCAACATAATCCTTGACGCCACCATAGCGTAGCCTGGTAGAGCGGCTGACTTGTAATCAGCAGGCCGAGAGTTCAAATCTCTCTGGTGGCTTCTTTATTTTTTCATTTTGACATCGATCTAAGTCGAAATTCTCACTCTCGTGGGCTAAATATGTCTTTACATCGAGATTATCTTATTTAGCCCATGGTGATAAATTCGTTTAATTTTTAATAGTTAGGGCTAGAGTTTCTACACCCGAGGTTCAAATCTCTCTGGTGGCTTCTTTATTTTTTCATTTTGACATCGATCTAAGCCGAGATTCTCACTCTCGTGGGCTAAATATGTCTTTACATCGAGATTATC
>CBDVCJ010000034.1:0-20366 GCA_965372445.1 uncultured Thermoplasmata archaeon
TTTTAGAATAGTTATTATTCTCTTTTTCTTTAAAATAAAAGTTAACTTGATGTATACCGGAATGCTCGTCGGTTACATTTACCCTAAATTGGATTTCCATATTTGCTTTCCAAGAAGTTATTTGTTGATGCTCAATTTTCGGAGTTTTTCTATCTAATAAGATTTCCGCTTTTAAATCAATATAATTTCCAACTTTGTCATATGCACGAATAGTTAGATTGTATTTGCCATCTACCTCCAATGTAAAAAAATAAGGGCTCTCTTGAACAAAAAATTCCGCATCTGAAAGTTTTATTTCGTAATGGTCAATTTCTGTTGTATCATCAGTTGTCGAGAATAAAACTAAAAATTGATTTTTTGATGTCCAACCTTCCGGGTCAATTATCGGGACGAAATGATTCGGGGGTGTTGCATCTATATATAAGTTCCACGTATCACTATAAGGTCCCCAGTCCTCATCAGTGTCTTGAGTTCTTACACGCCAGAAATACACTCCATCATTAATCGTAAAGTTCGGAATATAAGATGTTTTAGAAGAGATTATTTCACCACTATCATATTCAATCGAATCAAATGATTCATTAACAGCAGCTTGCCATTGAAAGCCATATTGAGAATTTGATTCTTTATCACTAAAATTCCAGGAAAATTCAGGTGTATTATCATTAATCCAAATATTCTGTTGAGGTGTAATTAGTGTTGGCTTATCTGATAATGTGTTATAAGTAATTTTAACTTCATTCAGTGTTGGTGTTACTGTTTGATCATTTGTAGATAAATAAACCTTGTATTGCAAATATTGATCACTTCTATGTCCACTCCAAATTGATGCCCCAGAATTTGTATAATAAGTGTTCCCGGTGCCATCTGGGCCTACGAAGTCCTGATATAATATATAGTAAGCATCATGTCCAGTTCTAAGCTGAAATTTAATCTCTGTATTTTTAGGCTCATTACATACCCAATTAAGATTGTCATAGTTCGTTAATGAACCGCAGTTGAAAATTTTTGAGCTAAGGTAACCTGTAGAAATATAACTTCTATTTTCACCAATTGCAATACCTGAAGGTAACCAGAATTCATTTCTTCCATGACCAAAAGTGCCAAAAGAAGTCCAACAAGTCCCATCCATATTGGTTTTTACAATGCGGTTGTTATGTGTATCTACAACATAAATAAGATCTGTTTTGCTATCATATGCTATTCCATTCGGATTTTTGAATTGTCCTACCCCATCACCTTCGATTCCATAAGAAGCCCAATCAGAGCCATCAATTTTAGTTCTTACTATACGACAATTATCTCTATCCGTCACATAAATATAGGCTGTGTTTTTATCATAAAAAATTCCTGTGGGATTTCTAAAGTAATTTTCTCCGAAACCATAAGATCCAAAAGTTGTCCAGCCGCTACCATCCATTTTCATTTTGACAATTCGATTATTTGATTTGTCAGCTACAAATAGATAGTTCGTGACCCTATCATGACTAATCCCATAGGGATATTTAAACTGGCCTGTTCCATCACCTTCGATTCCCAAAGACTTCCACACACTACCATCAATTTTAGTTCGAACTATTCGATTATTTGATGAATCCACCACATAAATAAATTCTGTATTCCTATCAAAACTTATTCCTCTTGGATATGTAAATTGATTTTCAAAGCCCCCAAATCCACCATACGAAACCCACCCTTCACCATTCATCGTCGTTTTAACTACTCTATGATTTGTTGAATCAGTAATGTATAAATCTTCATTGTTAATATTCAAGAATATTCCAAATGGCTCAATAAATTCCTCAGATCCATTTCCACCAGTACCAAAATTTATCCAGCCATCTCCACCCATTTTTGTCCTTACGATACGATCGTTTAATCCATCAGTGATATATAAATCCGGTTCGTGACTTAGCTTTACTGCACCAATAGTCGATAAGGTATCAATACCCATTGAATTTTCATAACTATAACTTTCTGATGCAGACCAATCACTTTCAATCCAAGTTGAGCTTGCAGAAACATTATTATTTGACGGTAAGTAAATATTATAGAATTGGACTATAGTAAAAATCATCAAGAAGCAAATAATCATTGAAATGATTTTGTTCACCCGATTGAGCCCCCTTGACTATCATTCTTGCAACCTCTAAACGGGTTAATTCATAATTAACTTTACTGAAATTTTAAACCACAGTGCCACAGAGAACACAGAGTAAAAAAATAGATTATTAAAAATAATATTTTTTTCTGTTTAAAACTCTGTGTGCTCTGCGTCTCTGTGGTTTTTTTAAAAAAATTCCAGTTCGCATTTAAATCTTCTTATACCTTCCATCCGGCTTCCTACACCGTTTGCCAAAATCCTTGACCTTTCTCAACTGGTTCGAGCTAAATATCGGGCCGTCATTACATACCCAGTACCCATCGATCGTACATAATCCACAGATACCGACCCCACAGTGCATGTAGCGTTCCAGGCTGAACTGCGCGCCAATTTTATGGTGATGTGCAATCTGCAAGATCTTGCTCATCATCATCTCTGGACCGCAAGTATAGATCTGATCGATCTTGACCGACTTGAAAACCTTATCCAGCACATCGGTGGCAAAGCCTTTGGTACCGTAAGTGCCGTCATCAGTTGTGATATAGACTTTTTTACTGAACTTTCTAACCTGACCCACCATCAAATGCTCACTCTTGGTCTTCGCCCCTAAAACAGTATAAACCTCAATTCCTCGATTTTTCGCTAGTTTCCCCAGCGGATACAATGGCGCGAGCCCGATCCCGCCCGAAATGATCAGGATCCTCTTGCCCCGAAGCTTGAAGGAATTGCCGAGTGGGCCGGTGATGCCGAGCTTCATACCTTTTTTGTACCTGAACAACTCCGCTGTTGTCGGCCCCATCTTTTTGATCGTCATTGCAAAATTGTTTTTATCCCAATCCGAAACGCTCATCGGTATGTTATCTTGTGCCTCCGCACTCCTCTTGGTCAGATCCGGTTTCCAGACCCAGATCATAACATATTGGCCTGGTTTGGAAGTCTTACTTATGGTATTTTGACCAATTTCCTTTAACCATAATGTTTTCGTGGTCGGGTTCTCGTCGACGATCTTGACGATCTTTGCATGGATTGGTTTTTTTAACAATTTTCAACACACTCTCCCTTTGTCTAAAGTCGAAGGTCCTTTGACGGGAAATGGGAATGGGGAAATGAAACCCACCACCATTTTTTAACGCGAAGGGCACGAAGAACACGAAATTTAATTTCTAGAAATAATTCTTTCGTGGTTTTCGCACTTTCGCGTTGAAACTGAGGGGTGGGGGTGCCGTTTCCCGTCTCCCGAAATATTGACCTTAGACTTTTGACCTTCGACAATTATTTTCTATAGCCACTTTTTATCAAATAACCTAAAGTATTACCTCTAAACTCCGACAATTTGCTATAATCTTTATCTTGCATATATTTCTTCAATTCAGCCACTGCTTTTTTGAAGATCTCCAACCCCTCATACATCGGTGAAGCAGCAGTACCAATTTGTATGCAGTGCACGCCCAGTAGTATGAATCTCGCGATATCCAGGCCAGTTCTAATACCGCCAACCCCGATCACCGGCACTTTCCTCAATTGGCGCCTTCTCATTGCCACTATTATATCCGCGACTTTGCGCTGGGCGATACATCTTACCGAAGGGCCGGATTGGCCGCCGGTGATGTTACCAAGCACAGGCATCTCGAAATACGGGTCCACTTCTAACGCCTCAACCGTATTGATCGCGGAGAGCGCATCTGCGCCGCTGTCCACAGCCGCTTTTGCGATTTCTCTTATATCGGTTACATTGGGTGTCAATTTAACAATAATTGGGACCTTGACCGCCTTCCTCACACTCTTCACGACCGCCGCCGTACCTCTTGAATCCTGGCCGATCAGGCAGTTTTTGGCCTTCATTTTTACGCGCATGCTTTTGGACAATTTACCGCCTTTCTGGACCGAATGCGGGCACGAGACATTTAATTCCAAGATCTCAGCGCCGGCATCAGCCATTGCCCCTGCGACCTCAACGAACTCCTCAGGGGTGTGCCCGACAATATTGACGATCACCGGCACCCCACACTTTTGCGCGATACCCCAATCCTCGCGAAGATATTCTTGATAACCGGGGTTGGGCAGCCCCATCGAATTGATGACGACATTTTCCATGGGCTCGACCACTGTCGGACCTTTGTAGCCTTCTCTAGGACGCGGGCCGATCGATTTGGTAATTACCGCCCCCGCACCGCTTTTAGCGATGCGGTTGAGTGCGGCGCCTGAGCCCCCGAGCACGCCGGAGCATAAAATTATCGGGTTCGCGAGTTTGATGCCGCAGAGGTTTACGGAAAGATTTAATTTTGTTATAATTAAGTCCCCCTATCATTCATTAATTACTGAATTACACATTGCATTATATATTAGGATATATTATTTTTGGTGACTTCTAATCATTTTTTATTTCCTTATAGGAATTTCAATGATTTATATGAGGATGCATGCGTCGAACTTCGTTCTCCGCATGAACATCCCAAATCCCTACGGCATTTGTGATGTGGAGGGTGTAGGCTGGAGGCTGTGAAAAAGATTCGAGTTTCGTGATTCGAGATTCCAGATAGCCTTTGGATAGGCGATAGGGTGTGGGGTTGGGGGACTCAAACTTTAAAAATTCTGAAGGAATTTTTAAAGCGAGGTAACTTGGCGTAGCAAGTTACCGCAGATGCAAGTTCCAAACAAATACCAAAACCCAAGGTCCAAACCCGGTTTGGAATTTCGAATTTGGTACTTGGAGCTTATTTGGTTCTTGGTATTTGGTACTTGGAGGTTTATCATAGAATGAAGTCATCTGCCCTCAGCCTAAAGCAAGTGACGAATGGTAATTAATACACAGATCGGTCTACCTTCAAGAACTCACAACTCACTACTATAGATTTGCGCTTAAATTCAGACTTTTTGCGACGCATATTTTTATTATAAATTAAAAAGAAATAAAAAAGGTTAAAAATTTTAATTAAGTTAGCGATTACAAATCCACTCCTTCCTACCAACAAAATCACCATAGAGTTTCAGCGCTCTCTCACTCGTCCTCCATTGACGCCCTGATCTCAAAGCTGGTATTTCGCCTTGCTTACACCTCAGGGCGAGATATTTTTCGCTGTATGGGAAAGATCTTGCTGCCTCCTTAAGTGCTATTAAACGGTCTTCCTTAGTTCCCACCTGTTCCATTAACTCAAGAAGACTTGCGCTCATAAGTGTTTTCAGTAGGTTCACAAGGGGAGAATAATCTCTATCAGATGCCGCATACAGAGCCTTCAAATATTCGTTCCGGTTTGGTGGTAGAACATGGACAGGGGGCCAATTTCTTCTAAGAAAATGAAGGTTCAGTAAAAGTCTACCGATCCGCCCGTTTCCGTCCATGAATGGATGTATCCATTCGAATTTGAAATGCATATGGGCACCGATTTCGAAAGTATTCATTCCCTCGATATCACGTTGTCGATATTCTATTACCCACGCCTCCATTTCTTTTAGGACCTTTTCCATTCTTGGAGGGGTGAACTTGGCATCTCGAATTCGGATATTTATTCTCCGCCACTGTCCGGCATCATATAGGATACCTCTGAACACTTCTTGGTGAAGCTCAAGTGCTGTTTCGAGTGTGATCTCTCTACTACGCCTATCCAGTAAACCTCGGAATGCATGGTCGTGCTGAATAGTCTCCATCACATCACGAATCGGTTTTCCTGCGACACTACGTTCCTCTAGCAATATCTTCTCAGCCTCAGCCCAAGTTATTGTACTTCCCTCGATCGCGTTCGTACCCCAAGTATTAAGAGCTGCGCTGCGTTTCCAGGCGGATTCGGGTAGTGTCTCGAAACTTGTCCGTTCAAGGAGTTTTGATCGAAGAGCTTCTAATATGGTTTGCTTCATAACATCATTATTAGTCATATAACATCTATAAGTATATATGATTTCTGGTAAATCTTTATTCTAAATCATATAGAAGAAATTGCCGAATTTTAAAATCGATAATTGTATAACACCCGCATTAAAGTGCAGGGCGTGGTTTGAAATTTTGTCATATTCATAAAAGCCAAAACTAAAAAACGATTTATGCAAAAGGAATTTCTCAATATGGAATATTTCATCATCAATTAGTGGGAGATGCCGTGTAGATTAATATATAGACGAAGCATCTCCTCAACTGATAAAGAAAGAGGGTGCCGAAGGTAATGTACTTCGCACATTACCTAGGGTTTGTAAATGCCTTCAGCATTTCCAAACTTAGGGCTTCCTCTCTAACTTATTATCCAATTTATAAAACCGAATCGACCACTATTTACCAAAACCAGCCCTTGCTGGTATCTCCATTTCCCATACGAAAGTCAGTTTATGCTTCGTATACAAAACTGGCGCATAAAATATCCGAAGTATAAAGTAATAACAAACTTTTTATATTCATTATCCAATAAAATTGAAAGAGAGGTGATTAAAATATGCATAGATTTCTGATTATAATTGAGAAAGCAGAAAATAATTATTCTGCATATTGCCCAGATCTACCGGGTTGTATCGCAACGGGGGACACAGTCGAAGAAACTGAAAAAAATATCCATGAAGCTATCGAGATGCATATAAAGGGTTTAATGGAAGATAATAAACCAATTCCAAAACCAGAATCAATTGCAGAGTATATTGCAGTATCGTAATTAAAATATTTCAATCTAAAATTTTTAATATTGCTATGAGAAGTTTGAAGTTCTGATTTGTAGTATTTTTGTTTCTTATGAAGATTATTCCTTTAAACGTACTGTTTGTACCATCGTAATGGTCTTGGAAATCGAATCGCTATATTTATCTCTAAATTCAATGATGAACTTATTAAATTCTTTCATATCCTTGAACTTCAGTTTCATCAATAGGTCATATTCACCGGTTATCCCATGGATCTCCTGGATACAAGAGTCCTTCATAACTTTATCATCGAGATATTTATCCATCGCGCCCGAGATCAGCATGAAAACCACCAGATTTCTCCCTAGCTTTTCATCGTTGAGTTTCACTGTGAACCTTTCGATAATGGCCTCTTGCGTTAATTTTTTCAACCTTTGGTGAACTGTACTGGGGCGCATACCGCACATTTTTGCGAGCTCGCGGATACTAGTGCGCGAATTAGTTTGCAGTATATCCAGAATTGCCAGGTCTTTGTCGTCGATCTTAACGATGGTCATCGATAGTGTAACTGTCCACATTATTTATATGCTTTCTGGACAATGTCCGTATATTCACCACATCTTAAGGAATTACTGTGGATAATATCTACTCTTTACTGCGAAATGTTTATTTAGATCTATATAAATCCACATATAGTGATCATTATGAATTCAGATATAAAAGATAAAAGTCTAGCGCCTGCGGGCAAGCTCAAGATCGAATGGGCCGGCCAACAGATGCCAGTTGTAAGCTTAATCGGCAAAGAATTCGAATCGACCAAACCTTTGGAAGGTATTAGAATGGGTGGTTGTCTGCATATTACCTCCGAAACCGCCAATCTCGCGCTTGCATTACAAGCCGGTGGGGCCGAAGTTGCGCTCTGCGCGTCCAATCCCTTAAGCACCCAGGATGAGATCGCGGCGTCGCTCGTTGAAGATCACGGGATATCGGTATTTGCGATCAATAATGAGGATAACGAAACCTACTATGACCACGTCAATAACGTTTTAGACACAAAACCTCAGATAACAATGGACGACGGTGGCGACCTGGTATCTATAATACACTCGGAACGCCCCGAGCTTATCGATACTATAATCGCTGGTACCGAGGAGACCACGACCGGTATAATCCGGTTCAAAAGCATGGAGAGGGAAGGTGCACTAAAATATCCGATAATTGCAGTTAATGATGCAAATACCAAACATTTCTTCGATAATCGCTATGGTACAGGTCAGAGCACGCTAGATGGCTTTATGCGCGCGACGAATGTGCTGATCGCCGGCAAGAATTTCGTGGTCGGTGGCTACGGGTGGTGCGGGCGCGGGCTCGCGAACCGTGCGCGCGGGCTGGGTGCGCAGGTCATTGTGCTCGAGGTCGACCCGCTGAAAGCGCTCGAGGCTATAATGGACGGATTCAGGGTCATGCCTATCTCTGAGGCTGCCAAGATCGGTGATATTTTCATAACCGTTACCGGCAATAAAAGCGTGATCCGCCGCGAGCATTTTGAAGTTATGAAGGACGGTGCGATTGTTGCGAATACCGGCCATTTCAATGTCGAGTTAAACATACCCGACCTGGTCGACCTTTCAGTAAGCCAACGAAGGATACGACCCTATGTAGATGAATATAAACTCCAAGACGGCCGCAGGATCTTTCTTTTAGGTGAAGGGCGGCTGCTCAATCTTGCAGCGGCCGAAGGCCATCCCCCTACCGTTATGGATATGAGCTTTGCGAACCAGGCGCTGGCAGCCGAATATATTAAAAACGAAGGCCCGGATCTTGAGGTGAAGGTCCATCCCGTACCCGTCGCGATCGATAAACGAATAGCGAAACTTAAATTAGAATCTATGGATATAAGGATAGATGTACTTACACCCGAGCAAAAGGAATATTTGAGCAGCTGGAAGATGGGGACCTGAAAGTATTCAATTCGGAGATATATACAAGTATATACGAATTCAAGTTTGGATATACCGAAGTTACCTGAGTTATTGCCATAATGCTATAATGAAAAAATTAAGATACAGGAATTGTTACTTAGGACACCTATTATTACGGGTGGTGAAAAACAAACAAGAATAGGTAGGCGATAAAAATGGACAAAATAGAAACGATATTAAAAGAAGTTATCAACAAAATTGCAAACACCTTCAACCCTGAAAAAATTATTATTTTTGGTTCACATGCCTATGGTAAACCTACAGAAAAAAGCGATATAGATATTCTTGTGATCCTGAAAACTGATAAAAGAGAAATTGAACGCATGATCGAGGTGGGCAAATTAATCCAGGATTATCATAAAAAAATTGATTTCGATATTTTGGTAAAAACGCCAGCCGAGATAAAACATCGTTTAGATATCGGTGACCCTTTTATACGTGAAATTTTATTAAAAGGGAGGGTAGGATATGCACAATGAAATCGTTGAAGAGTGGGTTCAAAAGGCAGAAGAAGATTACAATGCAGTTAATAGGTTAGAACCAGAAGAGACACCATATGTTATCTGTTTTCATTGTCAACAATGTATAGAAAAATATCTAAAAGCTTTTTTAGTTGCAAATGGAGAAACTCCGATTGTAACTCATAATCTAATACGTTTAAACAATTCTGCAGCAAAGTACGAAAAATCTTTAGAAGAAATTTATGACGCTCTTGAGGAGTTAAATCCTTATTCTGTACCTATACTTTATCCTGGCATAGTGATTACGAAAGAAGATGCGGAGAAGGCCATTAAAACAATGAGCGAATTAAGAATAAAATTAAGAACTTTATTAGGTAAGGGAGCATAGAAGGAATAACAATGGAAATCACCAAATCGGAAGTTGAAAAGTTTTTAGCAGACCGCTACCAGGATAATCAATTGACAAAATTTGAACCTTTAGGGTCTGGAGTACATGGTACCGGATATGTAGTAGAATTTTACTTTAAAGGCAAGAAACAGCGATTGATCTTGAAAACATTGTTCCCAAAAGATTTCGGGCACGATTACCCTGCAGACCGCGCTCAAGTACTTTTACAAGCGAACTCGTCTTATAATTTGTTACCCAAACATGTGCGCTCGATCGATGTCATGGGTGTTGCGAAGGATAAGTTGGTCTCAATTGGAGACAGCCGAGAATTTTTCATACTTATGGAAGAGGTCGAGGGAAGTAGCTATTTTAACGACCTGGAAGCGATCTTGTCACGCGGCAAACTCACAAAACTGGATAAAGAGCGAGCGTTAAAGCTATCGGAGTATCTGGTGAAAATTCATTCCGAGAAATATGATGACCCCGTATTATACCGACGCAAGATCCGGGATACCATCGGCCACGGGGAATGTCTTATGGGTGTGCTCGATACCTACCCTGAAGTAAACTTCATCACCGACACCGATAAAACCGAATTGGTTGTTAAAGCGGTCAAATGGTGGGGTAAACTAAAAAATAAGAGCAACAGGCTGTGTGTTGTGCATGGCGATTTTCATCCCGGCAACATCTGGTGGCAGGATAATGGCGATTTTACACTGTTGGACCGCAGCCGTGGGATCTATGGTGACCCCGGGGATGACGTTAGCTGTTTGTTGATGAATTATATTTTCTATGCACTACAGCAGCATAATGAATTCAAAGGCATATTTCGTGAGCTTTATGAATTATTTTATAATAATTATGTCATTAAAACCGACGACCGCAAGATCGCTCAGGTGATGGCGCCCTTCTTCGCGTTCAGAGCTGTAGTGGTCGCGAACCCGTTATTTTATCCCAACGTAACTGATGAAGTGCGGCGGGCGGTGTTTAATTTCGCCAATAATATACTTGAGATCGACGAGATCGATCCAGCAGATATTAATTCCTACATTAAGGAGTAAATTAAATGACACATGATTGGTTAAAGTTATTCCGTGAGATCGGTCGTGAGGCCTCTAGCCAGACATTAGAGCTCTATGGCAAACCCGAAGGTGCCGAACAATTGGGACGCGGTGCGGGCGGCGATATAACTCTTAAGCTCGATAAAATTGTTGAAGATATGATAGTAGAACAACTCGAGGCTATTGGAAATGTCAAACTCATCTCTGAAGAGCTTGGAGTTAAAGACTTTGGGGAGCCCGAAGTGGTGGTCGTTGCAGATCCCCTGGACGGTACGGCCAACGCCCGTGAGGGTATACCGTTGTTTGCGACCGCAATGTCAGTTTTAGAGCTGGATGCGAAAATAAGTAACATTCAATTTGGTTATGTAATGAACTTAGTGACCGGCGACGAGTTCTGGGCAGAGGCGGGAAACGGAGCTTATTTTAATTCCGAAAGAATTACAGCCTCTCAACATGACAATTTAGGTGTAATTGCAGTTGAAATGTATCCTCATACCCCTGAGACACTATCACGCACCTTCAAGATCATGGAGAGTGCCAAGCGCACCCGGATATTGGGCTCGCTTGCATTAGACTTGTGCTTTACCGCCAAGGGAATACTTGATGCAGCGCTCGATCTTCGGAACTGCTGCAGGTTGATCGATCTGGCAGCCGGTAAATTGATAATCGAAGAGGCTGGCGGCATTATTACCGATGACCAAGGCCATACCCTGGACAATATGGAAGTCGATATCGGTGCGTGGTGCAATATGGTTGCCGCAGGCAATAATGACCTCCATAAGCAGATCCTGGAATTGATAAATTAAAGTTCATCTCCTAAATTAGAATTATATGTCTCAAATCGGGAATATCGGGAGTCTGCGGCAACTTGCTTCGCCAAGTTGCCTCGCTTTAAAAAACCCCTTTGGGCTTTTTTAAAGAACGGGAATATCGGGAGTAACGAAAATGGGTGCCTACCCATACAATACCGATACTCCCGGTTGTTGATACTTAATTAAGACCTAATCAAATTTGGGAACTTCTTCAAAATAAATAGTGATAATATGGATATACTTCAAGGTTGGTGCATCTGGCTGACTGGCCTGCCAGGCTCGGGCAAGAGCACAATTGCGCAAGAGTTAGAAAGGGCACTAAAAACTCGCGAAATAACGGTGCAGGTTTTACGGCTCGACGCCTTCCGTAACATTATTGTCCCGGAACCAAAATATACCGAAACCGAGCGAGATATCGTTTATAACACATTGGTTCTAATTGCGAAGTTATTGACCCGTAACGATGTGAATGTCGTCCTCGACGCGACCGGTCACAGGCGCCGATGGCGTGAATACGCGTGTCAAGAGCTACCCGACTTTTATGAGATCTTGATCAAATGCCCGTTAGAGATATGTATGGCACGCGAGGCAGCGCGCCAGGATAACTTGGTGATTCGTGACCTTTACAAAAATGCGTTGGAGCGTCGTCAGCGCGGCGAGACCACAACTGAGGGGTTAGGGCAAATGGTAGGGGTCGATGTGCCGTATGAAGAGCCTGATCGCCCGGATCTAATAATAGATTCTGATAAAGTTGAACCTCAAGAGGCTGCAGAGTTGATCTTTCAAAAATTAATTAAATAAATCCTAGAATATTTTTCTAAAGTTTTCTTGAACGTAGATTTGGCGGCACTCTCTTTTTTGGCTTTGGCTGTTCCGGAGGCGGCGAGGTCTTACGCGCTACGATAATTGCAATAAATATCGTAATGAAGATCAAAATTATGATTAACCCAATTATTGGCATAATATTCTCAGCATCCTCATCGTCGGATTGGTCGGGTTTTGGCTCAGGTTCTATTACCGTGTTATTTATATTGACAACAATTGAATGATTTTCGTAATCCGAGAACTGATAGCCATCATACGCCCGTGCATATAGCTTATATTCACCATCCTCGTGCTTGGAGGTATTTAGATTGATCGACCATTCATTAGTCCCGATGGCTTCGTACCAAATCCCATCGTCGATCCTTACTTGTACGATGAAGTGGTCCTCATCCGGGTCGGAAGCTGTGCCTGTTACCGTGATAATATCTGAAATCGTGGCCTGGGGTAATGGCGAGGTAATATTACAGCTCGGCGGATCGTTTTCGATGCCTGCAGGCGGTTTTGGGTCAAATCCCAATAATATCGCATCTGTGCCGCCCGCACCGTACGACCCAACAGTGCCCGCAATGATGTAATTGCCATCAGTGCTAATCAGCATCGAGCTTGTGAAATCGTAATCTACCCCCCCGAAGATCTTGGCCCATTCTTCAATTCCCTGGCTGTTGACCTTTAACAGCACGATATCGAACTTTTCCGCCATATAAAATCCGGAACTGCCGGCAATGATATAACCGCCATCTGCGAGCTGCAGCACTGCCTCGCCAAAATCGTTATAGACATTGCCGTAGGTTCTATTCCATTGCATATTGCCAGCACTATCTGTTTTTACTACCCAAATATTTTCGGTTGGCAGCCCCATTTTCTCGTCGCCTTTAGGGCCAAAGGATAAAGTATTGCCAATAAGAATATAACCATCATCAGAGGTTTGCCGGACGGATTTGCCGTTATCATAGTCACTGCCACCATAGGTACGGTTCCATTGTTCGATACCCGTGCTATTGGTATTGACCAGCCAAAAATCGCGCCCGCCGGCGCCGTAGGTTTCGGTCTCGCCCAGGATAATATATCCGCCATCATGGGTCCGCTGGAGCGAGCTGCCGATCTCGGTTTTACTGCCGCCGAACGTTCGGTTCCAAATCTCCACCCCCAAGCTATCGGTTTTGAGCAGCCAGACGTCAAAACCCCCCGCACCATATGAATTGGTCTCACCGACAATGATATATCCATCATCTGAGGTCTGCAGAATTTCAAAACCGGTCTCGTCGCCAGCACCCCCAAATGTACTGTTCCAAATCTCATTCCCCGAGCTATCCGTTCTGATCAACCATAGATCCTGTTTACCTGCACCGTAACTTTGTGTCATCCCAGCAATTATATAGCCCTCCTCCGCGGTTTGGAGAACTGCCAGCCCGAAATCAATATCTTTGCCGCCATAAGTCCTATTCCATTCCTCGAAGCCCGTTGAGTTGGTTTTGATCAGCCACACATCGGAGCTACCGGCACCGCAGTAATCCGTGCTGCCTGCAATAATAAAACCCCCCTCTGCGGTTTGCACGAAATCATCACCATATTCCATACTAGCCCACCCGTAGGTCTTCCACCACAATGGCTCATATTTACCGAGCTCGTCGTTCTGTCTTGAAGCATAGGTTTGGGAATTGACATTAATAGTGACAATAATTAAAAAACTAACCAACATAATTGTATAACTAACCCTGATGGTACTCTTGTATCTCAACATCGAATTCTGTTAAGTTTTTGGTACTTAAAAAGTTTATTGGTAATCCTTTGGCAATTTATATTTTCACTTTCGAGGTGATAGGTGCTAGGAGATAGGTGATAGGTTAAATTATGGGAATGGGGAATGGGGAATCGACCGCCCCCCACCCCAACTTTATGATATGAAAAACATAATGACATTAAACAAACTTTAGCAACAAAATTATGTAGGGTTTTGTTGCCATTTTATTAAGGTATAGTATTAAATTAATTATTATGGAAATTTGTTATACCTAGTTAAAAATTTAAGGTATGATAAAATGTTGTAGTTACTAGAACTTCAAACCAATTTCTTGAAAAAGAACCTAACTAAGTGAATTGGCTAAAGTGGGGGGTGGGGAGCTATTCCCAATTCCCAATTCTCGAGCAGGGGCCTATCACCTATAACCTAACACCACAACCTTTTGTGAAAATAATAAAATAAGAGGGAAGCCACAGGAGGATTCGAACAATCGGTGTTGGAATAGGAGGTAGGTGATAGGTCGTAGGAGATAGGTTTCATCTTCCACCGTTTCCCTAATACCTATAACCTAACACCTACAACCTTTTGTGAAAAATAATAAAAAAAAGAAGCCACTGGAGGGATTCGAACCCTCGACCTACACCTTACCAAGGTGTCGCAATACCAGGCTAAGCCACAGTGGCAGATTTGGGTAGCGTTATTATAATTTCACTATAAAAAGGTTTATTTGAATTATCTATTCTTATCGCTGTTAAAGCCCCACGATGCGTTTACCACGGATCCGATATTTCGGCGACCCATCAACGTATATCCTATCACCCCGCACTTTACAACGCGACGAGGACCCCATCCCTAAGGGGCTATTACTAGTACTTCTGACCCTACCATCCCGCATACGAAACCACGTCATACCGTCAGGGCCTCTTAAATTGCGATCGCGGTGCCTGTCGTCATCACTCCCAAAGCTGCTGCCGAAACCAAACGATATGCCTATACCGGAATTTCGGCTCGAGCGACCGTAGTGTGGATTTCGATGTTCATAGTCCAATGACATGCTCCCCTGAGAACCGAACGGGAATTTGCGGCACATATTACACCACAATTTATTATGTTCCTGTAAAAAATACGTCGGGTTCTTACAGTGGGGGCAGGGCGGTCCTTTGACAGGCTCCGGACGCTCTGAATAAGGATAAATCCTGCAACTATCGCACCACCACTGGTTATATTGATGAATGAACCGTAAGTAATTTCTACATTTAGGACATGGATAATTTTGTCCACTAGATTGGTGCATAATATTTCACTTCCGTTTTCAAATCACATTAATTACTTATTGATATTTTTAGAATCTTCCTTCATCCAAGCATTCATGATATTCTTCATCTTTTTTTATCCGAAGTGCTTATGTCGGCCCCCTTAAGTATACTCATGATATTAAAAACATTTCGACCGTATTTAAAACAGGCCGGTAATGATCTCCGATACAGCTTCCAGAAACATTCGGTCTTCTTCCGTGAACGGTGATAGGCTATGCGAATCAATATCGAGCTCCCCCACAACCTCACCCTCCTTGAAGATCGGCACCACGATCTCGGCCCTGACCTGCGCGCTGCATGCAAGATAATTCGTTTCTTGCGAGACATCCTGCACTACAAAGGTTTGCTGGCGCTCTGCGGCCTGGCCGCAAATGCCTTCGCCAAATGAAATCCTTACATGTTCAGTCGGATCACCGTCATACGGGCCGAGAAACAGCTCGTCTTTTACATTCGGGTTAACAAAATAGAACCCCACCCAGTCATAATACTCAACATTGCTCCTAAGCAGTTTGCAAATATTCAGAAACTTCTCGTCGGTGTTCGCGTCACCGCTTAGGATCGCGTTGATCTCCATCAGCAAGGTTTTGAATAATTGCTTTTTATCGGTGGTGTTTTCCATTATATCCGTCCTTTGTTGTGCGGTAGAATTGTGTTTGCATTATATTTGTTTTATCATAAATTCTATCCTCACCCTTAAGTGTGAGGTCTTCACAATTTTATTATTTTAGCTATAATTGACATAATATTTTTTACGCTCAACTCCCAAGGGTAAACCCTTGGGCTTCCAATCGGATATAAATGTTGTAGTTTTGGATTTTGTCATTGGGATTTGTTTGGGATTTTGTAATATTGGGATTTTATTGGTAGTATTGGTAGTATTTGTAATATTGGTAGTATTATTACAAATGGTCGCCCTTCGCCACACGAGCACTTATAACTTTTTTCAATAGTTGATTGAAATATTCTTAACCCGCAACTTAAAATCATCACTTATGCCTTTTAAATATGCTTCAGCAATCAGCTCTGCAATTGCCTGCATCTCACTCGCGCCCATACCGCGATGGGTGACCTCTGCAGTTCCCAGCCGCGCTTCTTCGTCGATGAAAATACCGACTTGCTCTAACTCGTGACAGAATGTCTGAGCACGCGCGGGTCCAATATCTATAAAAACCTGATGTGATCCAGTATAACCGCGCTCATGAAACTTCATTGGCACCCCAAGTTCATCTAACGCCTTTGCCAGTGTTTGCGCGTTCTCAATCACCCTTCTACCGTAATCACGGTCCTCCAACAGCTCTTCAAGCGCCACGCCCAACGCTGCAATGCGGTTAACATGCGGGTTATCGACCAGCCCGATACCCATCTCCAGATCGATCTCGAAGTATTTCGAAAGCGCATCGTGATGCTCGGACGAGTTTGTCAGTATTATACCGCCCTGCGGCCCGTACAACGATTTGTGCGTGCTCCCAAACAGCACCTCAGCACCTTCGCCCAACGGGTCCTGGAACTCGCCGCAGCCGATCAACCCCAGCACATGCGCGCCGTCGAACATACATATGCTCGGAATACCGGACTCTTGGATATGATCATTTATTTCTCGCACGGGATGTGGGAATGGAATATAGGACGCACCAAGTATCGTCAATTTGGGCTGCTCGTCGACCAGCATTTTCTTGACGGCTTCAATATCGATATCATAACTACCTTTTATTGATGGAATCGGCACATATTTACGATCGAACTTTGCCACGCCTAATGGGTAACCGCCGGCAGTTATCGGCAATATCGCGACCTTATCTCCTAGCTCGGTAAAAGTAAAGAGTACTGCAAGATCACAAATGTTGCCTGACAATGGATTGACAATTGCATATTTAACATTGAACACTTTTTTAGCAAGCTCTTCTGTAGCCTCAATTATATCTTGAGCAACCATTGCACCGCCGTACCAACTGGTGTGGTACCTACCGCCAAGATCGCTTGCGAGCGCCGCCCGCACCCTTTCGGATAGATAATTTTCCGAGGCGATGAGGTTCAGGCCTTCGGCACGGAGCTGCTCGTGTTTAGTTAATTTTTCCATTATTTTCGAGTCTTGTATGGTTATGCCTCCCCTGAGTTTACCCTTATGATTTTCCATATATTTCAAATCTTCACTTTTTTATTACGTCGTTTGAACCATACTATAATTATAATAGCTATGATGATTAATATGAGAATTATTATATACAAATACAAATCGAAAAATATTTCATCGGCAAACTTCACCTTTCCTTTTATCCATTCGACTTTAACTGGTTCAACTAAATTTCGACCCTCTCGCAACGAATTTTGATCACAAAAGATATTGTCTTTATGGTCACCTTTAGTTAAAAATCCGCTGTGCGGCATAGTTCTTAAACCCAATCTAACACCAGTGCTAGGATTCGAAACATTAGCAAAGTTGTCTAATATTGTTCTAAAATCGATCAATAAATCTTTACTGTTATAACCATAATTTGGTATTTGATAAACACCCGTGAGCCCATAAACGTCGAGTTCGGGAATGTCGTAGGAACCACCACTCCATCTGCCTGTTGAGTTATTATAATTAAATGTGGTATCATTGAATTCAATCCAGACAACAGCACGATGGATAACTGGCCTTTCTTCAACACCATTTTTTTCATATGCAATAACATCACCATAGTCACCGAATCTTTTATAATTCTTCTCTTTTCCTTGAACATAAGTGACAACATCATCTCGAGATTTTATTTTAATTATTTCAACCACATCATCAGGGTCAAGAGTCTCAGAACTTGATTTATCTCCATGCATCATGCTTCTTGATTTCATGGTTATGGTTTCACCAATTGCAGTAGGAAGAGAGGTAATACTAATAATAAGAAAAACAATAAGAATAATTAATATTTTTTTCATAAATTTCCCCCAGTTTTAATTTTTTATAGTGTTATTAAGAATCAATTTGGAGTATAAGTATATTTTGTTTAAAAACCAATGAATAATTAATATTTTCCAATCGAAACTTTTAAATGTCCATATATAATTATTACAACCAGATAATTAAGTACTATTCGGGGGAGTTCAAAATCTTGAACAACAAGATCCTATCGCTGCTAATTATTTCGATCCTACTGTTCTCCGGAATGATAATGCTCTCACCCCGCAACAGATCCCGGTATCACTGGTGAAGGTGAGCCCGAGCAGCAGGATTCGTTGGGTTGGCTATGGGGTGTGGTAGCATTAATTGTAGTAATACTTGTTTTTATGATGGTGTATTTGTTCGTGGTCAAACCGAAACCCAAACCGAAAGCCCCCATCCCACAGACGCGCACTCACGCGTACCAGCCTCCACCACAATATATGCCGTATCCTCAACCGCCACCGCGATCACCACCCCAACCTCAGCCCCACCCCCAAACACGGCCATTTCCGCCCCCGCCAACTTCAGTGCCACCACCGCCCCCACCTATCTACCCGCCCAAACCGATGCCGCAGCCCCAACTCATCACCAGACCACCCCACCCGCAGCCAGTGCCATTACTTCCACCACCAGACCCGCCCGATACGTCGCAATCACCACCCAAACCACCCGATCAAAATTATCCTAAGTTTTAATGGCTATCTTAAGTGGTAAGTTTTGGGATGTGGTGTGTGGGATGAGGCATGTGGAAATACCAAGACAATTGAAGCTAGAAGATAGAAAATGGAAGATAGAGATTAATTGGCTCTAGCTTCCATCTTCTTGCTTCTAATTTCTTCCCACATACCACAAGCGAACGAAGTGAGTGTCCACAAACCACATCCCAGAATTTTCCACTTAAGAAGTGATTTCCCAAAAATTCTTTAATACGTATCCCTATTTCGGAACTGTGATACCAATGCCGTCCGATCTATCAGCAGAAGAGCGTTATGACCTGATCTCGCAAAATGCCGAAGAGATAATCTCTGAAGATGAATTAAAGGCAGTGCTGGAATCAGGCAAACAGCTAAAATCCTATATCGGCTTCGAGCCTTCGGGGTTAGTGCATATCGGTTGGAAGGTCACGGCCGACAAGATCAACGATTTTTTAAACGCCGGCGTTGATATGATAATATTTCTTGCAGACTGGCACGCGTTCATAAATGACAAGTACGACGGCGATATCGAAAATATTCGGCTCTGCGGAGAATACATGAAAGATTGTTTCGCGGCACTTGGTGTAGATATTGGCAAGATCAAGTTCGTATATGCATCCGAGCTGGTCGATAGTAGCAGCTATTGGGAAAAGGTCCTGCGTATCGCGAAGAACTCGTCGCTTGCGAGGGTGCGACGGTCGATGACAATCATGGGCCGTCAAGAGTCCGAGGCCGATGCGGATTCGTCAATGTTCCTCTACCCGTCGATGCAAGCCGCCGATATCTTCGAGCTGGGGGTTGATATTGCATATGGCGGTATGGACCAGCGCAAGGCGCATATGCTCGCGCGCGATGTCGCCGAGAAACTGGGTTGGCAAAAACCGATCGCGCTGCATACACCGTTATTGGCAGGTTTGGGCGGCGGCGACAGGATGGATATGGTGGACGCGAAGATGTCCAAGAGCGATCCGGATTCGTGTATATATCTACATGATACACCAGACGATATCAAGCGCAAGATCAAAAAAGCGTATTGTGTGGAAGGCGAGGTCGAGAACAACCCGATAATCGATATGTGTCACTACATTATTTTGCCCGAATATTCCGAAGGTATGATAATCAAACGCGATGAGAAATACGGCGGCGATATGCAAATTATGAATTATCGTGAGTTGGTGGATGTATATGAAACCGGCCAACTCCATCCTCTTGACTTGAAAAATGCGGTGACGAGCTCTTTGACTGAAATGTTAGCACCAGCCCGTGAGTATTTTGAAAAACATCCTGAGAATTTAGACGTGGTAAAAAAGTTGGACATCACGAGATAATTTTTTTTTGGAGTTTCAATGGTAAAGGCGAAGGGCGAAATGAGTCTTTGGAGTCCAGGGAGCCCATATAGTTGTGAGTTTATGGTAACATTGTCATTATGTGGGATAGATAAAATTTCACCTATATGCGTTGGATT
>CBDVCJ010000035.1:0-20135 GCA_965372445.1 uncultured Thermoplasmata archaeon
AATCTATATCTTCTAATTCTAAATTAATTTTAATCCCTCCAGTTCTATTCATAGAAGGGGGGAAAGTCTGATACAAAATAAAAATCAATTTCTTCCCTCACGCCTCAAAGGGGAATAGATTTATTAGATAAAAATATTATCTGTGAACAAAAATCAATCAAACAATATCTATGATCTAAAAATGAATATTTTAGTTGCCCAATCAATTTTGATAACTGCAATTTTAGTCGCACTTCAATATGAAGTCAGACGTTTATTTCAGCTTTCTATACTGGGTTTTGCTCTTGGGCAAGGTCAAACCCGCCAATGGGAAATCCCCAACTAGTGATTGAAAAAAAAGTTGTTAAAATATTTTGAAAAGGGGTATAACAATATTCAACTTAGATTGGTGGGAAGAGAAGCAATTAAAAAGATAAATTTCTTAAAAATTTCCATAGAACGGTTCAAGCCGGAATGTACAAGTTATTTTCCTAGTTGAATCACCCTTATCTCAGCACTATATCCCTCAAAAGCCATTCCATCTGTCAACTTTCCAGTAACCTTCAAATTGTAAGTCCCAGGGGATAGCATATCCTCAACTTGAAGTCTATCAAACTTGACCATTAGTGTGTCATTATTTTGTATATCACCCCACTCTGCGGGGATTATATCCTCAAGCATCACAGTGTTGATCTCGATGTCATTCAAATCACAATAGCTATTTAGAGTAATATAAGCGGTAATCCACCTACCTTTAGATTTGAGATTGAGGGTGTCCGGGTCAATATCGATATTTCCAACTAATAGACTCGGAGTTCCAATAGCATATAATTTATTGTCAAAAGAACCAATATAAATAGTGCCATCAGAACCAATCGCTGGTGATGATGATACCACCACACCTCCAGCCGTGAATTTCCATTTTTTGATGGGCTGTACAGGGACATAAATTTAAAAACAGAAATAATTTTTAGATTCTCCAACAATAAAATATGTAATAAATTTGTACCATAAAATATAAATAATACTATAAGTATTATTGATTCTAATCATTCTCCGTCTAATAACAATAAAAATATAAAATTATAGGGGGTAGTATTTAGAGCCTAGCCGAAGGAGACTATGACTTTTAAGGCGGGTTGCAAATTAAAGATTTACATTGAGGTGGAGATTATCCATATAGTCTGACCTCAATGTAAACTTCACGAAAATGCCAGGGGTTATAGCTGCTTCTGCAGGCTAAACTTTTCGTTTTCCTTATGGAAATGCGCCGATAAGGGGCGCATGATAAATACCCGAAAGCCTTAGGAGGGAGGCAAAAAATGGCAAAAAAACTCAAGAGATTTATCACGGTTTTTCTTATGGTAGTAGTGCTGGTAATAAGCTCACTGGTGATTATTCTTACACCTGCGTCAGCGGCTAAAGCTGTATCAATAACCGGCCCTGACGAAGCGGATGAGGCCAAACCAACTATCATCACGGGAATTATCGAGGGTTACGGCACAGGTGGACCTAAGGGTTATAGCATCGATGATACACTGATCGAGCCTTTCATCGACGCATCACCTGCCAATGGCGGCAATATATTGAGGAGCACATACGGGTATAACACATATAACACTCTTAACCTGCCGTTCAACTTCAATTTCTTCGGAGTACAATACAATACTGGTAGAACGATTTATGTTGCTACAACCGGCTCCATGGACTTTGGCGCTCCGAACACGAGGCACTCATATTACTACAACTATAATATCCCAAGCACGTCAGGTAGCTATCCTAATAATGCTGCGTATGTGTACTGGGATTCTCTGCGGATACAGGGCTCTTCTTACAACAGCTACATCTACTATAAAGCAGGAGTTGCGACCTCTGGATCCATGGCTGGCCATCAGTACCTAGTTATCGAGTGGTATAATATCTTCGCCAGCTCTTATAGGAACGACCCAGGCACGTTTGAGATCATACTCTGGGACGACAACACGATAGACTTCCGCTACTTGGACGTTAACTTTTATTCTTCGTCGTACGACAATGGCAGAAGTGCAACTGTCGGTCTTGAGAACCAGGGCGGCACAGAAGCTGCAAAGTACTCATACAATCCCTACAGTCATGTTATATTTCCCGGTATGAACATCAGGTTCTCAAACTACCGTCTGACCGCTGGTGGTACAGGCTACGAGTGGTATGTCGACAGCAATTTTGTAGACTCAGGATGGGTTTCTAGTGATCCATACAACCCGAAGCTGACCCACACATTCCCATACGGTCCTGATACAAGTGAGATCAAGTTGGTAGTGACCTCTAACGGTGTGCCAGGCGATTTTGATACACATACAATAATAGTCAACAACGTGGGACCAGAGGTTTACGGCGACGGCACTTATGCGAACCACTATGCTGGCGCCGATAACGCAGTCTATCTTGGCGATTGGATCTATTTCCATGGCCATATAAGGGACGTACCCGGAGATAAGCCCCCTGGTGGCTGGATATCAACACAGTGGTGCGAAGTCACACCTGGTTCCGAAGGAGTTGAATGGGAAATCACTCCCTATACAGGTCCATATGCACCAAACTGGGAGTACAACTATGAGATCAGGTTCCTGAGACCAGGTCAATATACCGCTACGCTATATGTGGAAGACAATGACGGCGGCATAGGTTCCGGCTCTGACAGGAATTCACCCAGAACAGTCGTTGTGGTCGAGCACCCCCGTTATGAATGGCAAGGAGCAGGAGGTGGCCTCGAAATAGTCGATATAACCATCAAACCAGTCGACTTACAAGCAGGCGGAATGACTCTGGCATACTTCGATGTAATGCACGACCATCCGGATCTAGATGTCCAAGTACCTCTAAATGAGGATGACCTCGAATTGGCACTACCAGACGGTTGGGAAGTGCTCAGCATAGACGGCCCGGAATGGATCAACGGCGGCGCGACAGAAACAGTGGTCGCAGCCATATCCATACCACCCGGAACACCTGTGGGAGACTACGACCTCTTCATTGAACCCCTGCCCTACGCTGAATTGAACCACTGGCATGAGATCGGTTCGACTTGGGTGTGCAGAGACGATGCTACCAACACATACGGCCCGTTTTATGCTGACACACTGACTTTCGAGAATGTTAATGTCGATGCTCAGTATCTAAAGTTGGACCACTCAATCGCGAGTGGTAGCGCTGATGGCGGTTGTGTCCTGATAGACGACGGAACCGGATGGACACTGCTCACACCGTTAGACGGATACGTCGGCGAAGCATTTGCATTGGGTCGAGCCCTGGACCTACCATACGTTGTTGATGGACCAGGTTTCCAGTACACATACAGTGCTGTTGACTACTTCGACATATCAGCTTATGACGGCCAGCAGGTCGAGATAATACTGATGTTCGCGAGCTGGCAGACAGGTGGCTACCGCGGCTGGGAGATCTACGATCTCAGCCTTGTTGACCACGACGGCTCAAATGTGTTCTTCGACGACTTTGCAAACGCAGATAACTGGGACACGGATGATAAGTTCGGTGTAATGGACTACACACAGAACACAGCCGGCTCATGTACGACTTATTGGGTCGATATCGTGAGCCCAGCGAACGATTTGACCATAGATGAAGACTATCCCGGTCAATCTAAAACGATACCATATAGCTTCACATTCTATGGCCAAACCTTCAACCAGTTGTCTGTAACCGCATTTGGATATATCGTAATGGACGTTCCGGCGTACAATATAGTCACAGGCAGTCCCCAGATATTCCCAAGTTCGCAAATGTACTTCCACTATATGATCGCACCGTTCCATGCTGATCTGGGCCCTGGACCTGTACCTGGTTGTGGATCTAGTTCGTATGAGCGTGGTAAGGTCTATGCTAAGGTAATCCCCACTGGTGAGCTGGTGGTGACGTGGAATGATGTAATGATCGGTTATTCCTCGTCTACTAGCGTGACCTTCCAGGCGATCCTGGATAGTTCCGATGGTTCCATACGGTTCAATTACCACACTATGAATGTGGGTACCAGCTTGTATAGATGTCAGGTTGGGCTCAATGCAAATGACGCCGTGAGATATGAACAATACTATTGGAAGTACTACTCTACTGTGATAGGAACGTTACCGACATACTGCACGACGATTCTCTACACACCAGGAGCATTGTCAAAGACCAGCGGCTGGGAGCTAACACCAGCGGGAATGATCACTGACAGTCTTGGTACGAACTATCCCGAGGCCTGGGATACCTACCTTACACTCCTCAACGGTGTGTATCTCGATGGCGACTACGCAACTCTAGAATTCGACCACATGTACGAGATGGATGGTGGAGATATGCTCTGGGTGGAAATCAGCGACGATAACGGCGCGAATTGGGACCAAGTGAAAATGTATGGATACTATGATGTATCCGTAACCCCAGGGTACCCAACCTCGACAGAGCGTGCATACATTGATCTAGGCGATTATGTAGGCGAGACAATACTCGTCAGATTCCATCTCGACTCCGACACTTACAGAACCAAGGACGGATGGTATATCGACAATGTCGAGATCAACACATGCGAAGAAGATATCATAGCGACCCGAGGAGCAGTTGATCCAAGACCAGCTATGACAGTTTCAGTAGTCGACAAGATGAAAAGTACCGACCTGGCAGAATACCGTCACACACAGAATGCAATGCGAGAGATTGTGATGCTGGATCTGAATCTCGAGAACGGCATGCCTGATGATGGTTCCCTTGCAGCGGCTCTTGATGAATATAGGAGCTGTGATGCTCAAGCAGCCCACTCCATTGCCACTTCTGCGAATGCGAAAGGGGAGAACTATGGCTACTGGTCAGATGAAGGTCGCTACGGTTACTTCTTCAATCCAGGCAAGAACGGTAATGGTATGGCGGGTTTGACAGGCAAGGAAGCCATGGACTAATACTGGTGCTTCGAGAACCAGAGCAAGCCAAAACATCTAAAGAAGAACATTGTTCTTCTTTTTCTCTCTTTTTTTATTTTTTAAAAACTTTTATGTAGTGTTATTTTCCTATACATTACTGGAAATAGTCAATAGATTAAAGTGGGAAGAGCATGATAGAAGAGAACTATTTCAATAGATCAATAATTCTAAGCACTGCAATGACATTTACAGTGCTTGTATCGATTCTAACCCCACTTTTTCTGGGGATGAGCTTTTTTCTATGTGGAGACGCGGTTGCAACGCCACATAGCGGTCCAACAACAGGCGATGAAACCTGGCTTGCCGTAAATAACCCGCATGTCGTAACAGCAGACTTTACTGTCGGACTTGGCCATAACCTTACGCTCGAACCGGGAGTAAGAGTGGAGCTCGTTGAAAATACCACCCTTCGGGTAAAGGGCAGGATGATTGCAAATGGCACCTCAAGCAGCATCATAACGTTTACTTCTGATAGTGGGAACCCGAAACCGGATAATTACTGGGAAGGTATCATCATAGAGTCAACAAGTATTGGAAGTATTATTAATTGCACTGAGATAGAATTTGCAAATTATGGCATATATTGTTACGGTTCTAACCCGAAAATCACTAACAATACGATATCATCGTCATGGTTTGCCGGGATATATACAGATAATGCGAATCCGCTAATATACAACAACACCATAACTCAGAACGATGGGTGGGGTATTAAGATCGAACATAATTCTATGCCTATGGTTAAGTTTAATCAAGTTACTAGCAACGGTTACGATGGGATTTATGTGGATGGGAACTCAAGGCCTGTGATAACTAATAATAGTGTGAACTCAAATTTTAATAATGGCATCAAATGCATGGACCGCTCATCTCCAAGAATAATAGATAACAAAATTTCATCCAACATGCACGATGGTATCTATATTTATTCAGCCTCGCCACAAATTTTAGATAACTCGATAACTGCAAATAATCACACCGGCATTAGAATTTCCTCCTACAAATCAGGTCCGATTATTGAAAATAATGAAATCTCAAGCAACTTAAAAAATGGAATTGCATGTATGTATGGTGCATATCCCAGGATCAATAGCAATAAAATATTCAATAATGACCAAGATAGCAAAGACCTCTACCCCGCTATATATATCGAAGCCTCAGCGCCATCAGTATCTTATAACAATATTTCTCAAAACAATGCCCATGGAATTTATATCACAAATGGTGCTCAGCCTGTAATACAAGATAACACAATAGAAAATAATTATTTAGGCATTTATGTGGACAATTCAGCGCCAAAAATAATTGGTGATAAAATATCTTCCAACACACATGACGGCATTTTTATGGAGTTATCGAACACGAGTATAACAGGAGTTAAAGTTACCTCAAATGGAGACGACGGTATCCAAATCATTTCCTCAACGGCTATAATAGAAAAAAGCACGATATCCTCTAATACCGATAATGGCGTTCAATCCTCATCTTCAAATTTCACTATATCAAATTCAAACATCTCACTCTCTAGCGGGAATGATTTTGATTTGCGCGACAACAGCCATACATATGCCCTCAATACCTCATTTGACAACACCAGCATCACATTTAATGATGCCATCTCTACTCTTGAAGTACAATGGTACCTTTCTGTTATTGTACTCGGTTCAAGAGGCGACAGAATCTCGGGTGCACAGGTTGTGGTAAATGATGTGAGTGGTGCAGAGATTTACAATGGAACCAGTATTGGTGGTGGTGTTGAAGGTATTCCAACCACCGAGTACGTTCAAGATCAAGCGGGTAAAATAATGTATACACCTCACAACGTCACCGCCTCAAAGGAGGGAAGCACAGCCTATAATGACTCTGACCCAATAATGGATTCCAATAAGGAAGTTGTAGTTACCTTCCCAATCGATTTTAAGATTTCTACACCTACAGGCTTAAAAGTATTCTCACTTCCTGGGGGGCATACGCTTGATATAACCTGGGATCCAAATCTTGAGAAGGATTTAATTGGATATATATTATACATTAGTACAGACAATGTTAGCTATGGAATCAGGGCAGAGCTAGAAGCAAAATACACCTTTTACATCGATATTAATCTCATAGATGGGAAGAGCTATTACTATAAAATCTCAGCTACAAACGGTACAGAAGAAAGCCCGCTCTCAGAACAGGTGATGGGTATTCCTTGGGATATTGTACCCCCAATAGCACCAGCGAATTTGACTGTAGGCCAAGGCATCAAAGGCGATTCACTGTTCTTGACATGGGATAATGTTATAGATGACGATTTGATGGGATATATTATATATAGGGCACAAACACCTGATGGGGAATACGAGTCCATTGCAAAATTAGGCCCCCAAACTCAATACCTTGATACAGGACTTGTACAGTGTACTACCTACTACTACAAAATAACAGCTATTGATGAGGTACCTAATGAGTCAGGATTCTCGAACATAGCAAGTGACACCACGCTCGACACCATTCCACCAAATATACCCACTGGTCTTATAGCTCTTTTGCATAACGAGACGGCATTAAGGATTATGTGGAACCCGAACAAGGAAGAGGATTTAGACCATTATATTTTGTTCTATAGTACGGACAACACCACTTTTTATTGGCTTACCAACATTACGTCTGGTAAGATTATCTACCTGCATGATGGACTTACGACTGGTCAAACGTATTATTATAAGGTCGCTGCAGTGGATAAGTACCAAAATACATCGCCTAATTCCAGTGTTGTTTGCGGCATACCGCGAGCTAAATGGGATACTGTGCCACCGCCAAAGGTCGAAAACCTAAGCGTCAGCGTTGTGCCGACCGGTAACACCCTGGACTTGAGTTGGAATAAAATTTTGGAGCCGGACCTGATGGGTTATTTTATCTACCGAAGTTTAAAATCTGGAACAGGTTACATTATAGTTGGTTATTCACTCATAAATTCCTTTATTGATACGGGTCTAACGGATGATGTAACATACTATTATCTGGTTTCAGCCTTTGACAATTCAACAAATGAAGGCCCAATGTCCGATGAAAAGAATGGAACACCTCACGACTCAACCCCGCCCTCACCACCAACGGGATTGATTGTAGTTAGAGGTTTGACTCCTTATTCGCTTGTTTTAACTTGGGATGTAAATCCAGAGGAGGATCTCGCAGGTTATAATATCTATCGCAGCACCTCGCCTGGTGGGGAGTATAAGAAGTTTATAGCAACAATTGCCCTTTTACACAAATTCATGGATTCTGGTCTCATCATGCGCACATATTATTATGTCGTGACCGCCCTTGATGAGGTGCCAAATGAATCTGATTTTTCTAATGAAGTGAACGAAACTGCTGTGGGTGTTGTAGAAAAGACATGGATCTCAGCGCCAAAAAATCTTTCAGTTGTGGTGATAGAAACTGGTAACACATTGAACGTCTCGTGGAATGAGTGCCTGGAAGAGGGGCTTCATCATTACTTGCTTTATAGGAGCACAGGAAATCAACCTTTCATATGGCTGGCTAACATCTCAAAAGGTACGGAATATTTCATGGATACAAATCTAATAGATGGCATCACATATTCCTATATTGTGAGTGCAATAGCGAACAGTATGAGCGAATCTTTACCCTCCGAAGTTGTTAGTGGGATACCTAGAGATACCGTTGCACCTCTTAAACCCGTCGGTCTCAAAGCTACACTATTTTACAATGGAACCACGATAAACATCAGTTGGGAACCGAACAACGATAGTGACCTAGAAGGCTATATTATATATTTCTGTACTGAGGGCATAAATTTCACTTGGCTGGTTAACGTCTCAAAGAATTCTAACTATTACCATCATGCAGGGCTATCACAAGGTACTTATTACTACAATATCTCCGCAGTGGACGAGGTGCCAAATGAATCGCCTTTATCAAAAGTGGTGAATTGCACAACATCAGATATTTTGCCGCCAGCAACACCAAAAGGTTTAAAGGTAGTCCCAATAGAAATAGAGCTTGGTTTTAATATCAGCTGGATTGCAAATACAGAGCTTGATTTGCATCATTATGTACTCTATAGAAGTGAGGATAATATCTTCTTTGATAGGCTTAACAATATCTCAGCTGGTATAACTTATAACATCGATACAAATGTAAAACCTGATAAGATATATTATTATAAAATCTCGGCGGTAGACTCTAGCTTTTTCGAGTCTGAATTATCAGAAGCCGTAAGTGGTATATTGAGCGAGAAGGAGGATGATAAAACCGGGGGCAATATTTGGTTATTTGTTCTGGTCACTTTGTTTTTGATTTTAATAATGATAATTTTACTCGCTTGGGCACAAATAGCAGTAAAAAAGAAGAGAGAATTTGAGCTTAAAACGAAAGCCGCAAAAGTGAAGAAATTAACGCGTAAAAAAACGCAAACTGGATTGAAGAGGAGCCTTAAAAGCCCAAGGAAGTTGAAGCATCTGCAAGCTAAGAAGCCCCAAACGTTGAAAAAGTTACCTAAGAGAACAATGCCTGATCCCAAGCTTAGTGAGAAGAGTATAAAGAAAAAGAAGAATAAACCGATCCACTAAGAATTATTTTAGGGTTGATTTTGTTTTTGAAGATTTTTAGATAGGTTTAAATAGTCTAATCTTATAATAATAAAATAATTTAGGGTGAAATATTTAGGGTGAAATAAATGAAAAAACTTATATGTATAATTTTAATTTTTATATTGATATTATCCAGTATTACTATAATAATAGAGCCGGCAAACTCAAAGATTCTAAATTCTGACACAATATCTAAATCTAAAAAATTCGAACTTGCCCGCCTTGAAGAACCCAATATTTTAAAAAATTTAAATAGAATTGATGGATATTTTACTAAGAATCAGGGGCAGATTAACGAGGATTCTGTTAAATATTATATTCAAGGTAAAGGTGTGTGGTTTTTAGATGATGGTGTGGTGTTTGAGATAAAAGAGTCCACGGAGTCTACGGAGTCTTGGAGTCGTGGAGGTGGGAGTCGGGAGTCTGAGGAACCATATGGTAAAGATTTCCATGGACCTGAAAATCTTGGCCAAAGGAATAGTGCGGTTTTAAAATTGAATTTTGAAGGAGCTAATGCTGTCAGCGCTGAAGGTATAGGTTTATTATCTCACAAGAGCAACTATTTTTATGGCAATGATTCATCTAAATGGTGTACTAACGTTCCTAATTATCAGGAAATATTTTATAAGAATCTTTATAATAATATTGATTTGAGATATTATTCAAGTGATAAAGGTTTAAAGTATGAATTTATTGTACATCCAGGTGGAGACCCAAATGATATTAAATTGAGTTGGCAAAATCCACTCGCGCTATATGTGGATTCTCATAGTAATTTAATAATCAAGAGTTCCCTTGGGGATATTGTAGATTCTGAAATTTTCATATATCAAGAATCAAATTTTGAAAAAAACCAAATTGAAGGGAGGTTTAATATAATAGATACAAAAACCTATGGTTTTGAAATCACAACTGAATACGATCGCGAAAAAGAGCTAGTAATTGACCCTCTTGTGTATTCCACTTATATTGGTAGTGCGGGTTGGGATGTTGGAAATAGTATTAGTGTTGATACCAACGGTAATGCATATGTAACTGGATCTACGGAGGCATCCGATTTTCCATACACTCCTGGAGCATTTAATACTTCACACAATAATTTCTATGATGTATTTATGTTAAAATTAAATCATAATGGCTCAACTCTTATGTATTCTACATTTATTGGTGGTAGTGATAATGACAATGGTCAAGACATTATAGTCGACACCAGTGGGAATGTCTATATACAAGGGATTACAAATTCAGCTGATTTTCCATACACTTCAGGTGCTTATGATACTAGTCATAATGGTAGTTCCGAAATCTTTTTCATTAAAATGAACCCCGGAGGTAATGGGGTAAACGATCTTTTATATTCCACGTTCCTCGGCGGAAGTAGTTGGGACAATGGTTATAGTATCGCAATCGATTCCAGTGGTACAGCTTATATGACCGGAAAAACATTTTCGTCCGATTTCCCAACTACGACTGGTGCATACAATGAAACATATAATGGTAGTTATGATGTTTTTGTAGCCAAATTGGACCCCGCAGGAAATGGTCCGAATGATCTGGTGTATTCGACATTTATTGGTGGAAATGACTTTGAAGTTGGAAATGGTATTGCAGTCGATTCCTCAGGTAATATTTATATAACCGGACTCGCCACAACGAATTTCCCGACAACCGCAGGTGCATATAGTAACACTTATAACGGCAGTAATGATGTTTTTATAGCTAAATTGAACCCTGTAGGTGCCGGTACGAGTGATCTTGTGTATTCTACATACTTTGGTGGAAGTCAGCATGAAGAAGCTCGTAGTATCGCAATCGATTCAAATAATAATGCATATGTAACTGGGTTTACATGGTCATCTAATTTCCCTACAACTTCAGGTGCATATGATACTTCTTTTAACCTGGGTGTTGATATTTTCATGTTTAAATTAAATCCATCGGGCTCATTGCCTGTGTATTCCACATATATTGGTGGTTTAAATGATGACTGGAGTTATGATATCGCAGTAGATTTATTGGATAATGCGTATATAACTGGATTTACCACATCTACCAATTTCCCGATAACACCTGCTATTGCTTATGATACTACCCATAACGGTGATCATGATGTGGTAGTGATAAAGTTAAATCCTACTGGTTCAACCTTAATTTTATCTACATATATCGGGGGAGTGAAAAGTGATTGGGGTTATGGTATAGCAATTGATCCTGATTGCAGAATGTATGTTACTGGTGCAACAATGTCAAGCGATTTTCCAAACACTCCGGGTGCATACGATACCAGTTACAACTTGGGATATGATTGCCATGTAGTTAAAATAGAGATTAATTATTTACCTTATATTGTCGATCTTAATGTATCCCAATCATCAATATATAGAAATAATACAATTTATTTATATTCAAATGCTACAGATATTGAAGATTTAGAATCAGAACTAATTCCCACGTTCGAATATTACAATGCCGGTCACATTTCATGGCAAAATAAGTCTCTCAGTACATCGAGTTATATAAATAACCGCTGGCAGGTATCATTTCTATTGAATAAAACTGCTCCAATAGGTTTTTATGATTTTAGAGTTAGATACAGAGATAAAGGATTATTAGATAGCGATTGGTTGTATTTATATAAAGGCTTGAAAGTACTGAATAATTATCCTGAGATCGAAGATTTAACTTTATCAAAAGCTCAGGCAATTCAGAAAGAAGATATATCTCTGTGGGTAAATGGTAATGATATAGAAGACCCCGAGCGTTATCTAACTGTGGAGGTAGAATATAGGGATCCAAGTGAGGTCAAATGGAATACTTCATATCTGGACCCAGTATCAAAAAAGTATGTTGGTGATAAATGGGAAATTAACTTCTCTGCACCATTCGGTGCACCGTTTGGTTATTATGATTTTAGAGCTAATATTACCGATTCAGATGGTAATTATACGGGTTGGTTACCTTTGTATAATGCACTTCTAATCTCAAATAAAAACCCGGAATTTTTAAATGTCGGGTTGTCCAGATCAAAAATTTATAGAAATGAATCTGTATTTTTATATTCAAATTGTAGCGATTATGAAACACCAGAAGCTGAACTTAGTTATCAAGCCGAGTACAAACATGAAAGTGATACTGAATGGAAAAAATTACCGAGTAATTATTCTGAAGATCATTGGGAATCCGAATTTATTACATATATAGATTCTGAATTAGGCTTCTATTATTTTCGTGTAAAATTCGAAGATAGTGTTGACGAATCAACTGGTTGGCAATTATTAGAAGAGTCTTTAGAGGTATTGAATAACCCACCTAGGATTTCTTATACCCTGAATGACCTTGAAATCGGAATGAGAGCTGAAACTATCAATTTAACTCCCTTTGAAAGTGATGTGGAAGATACCAATGAAAATTTAATTTGGAGTGTAGATGAAACCAAGAACTATGAGCATCTCAAATCTGTTTCAATAATAGATCCATTAAAAGATCTTCTTGAGATAGTACCTGAAATGAATGTTATTGGTGATGTGGATATTGAATTAATATTAACTGATAAAGATGGTGGGACTGATATAAGATCTAATATAACTGTCCATGTGGATAGCACAGTTACAGAAACAACACCAAAAGTAACCTTATTATCACCACCTGATGAAAGTATAGTAAATACATTAACACCTAAACTAGAATGGAAATTAGATAACCCTGGCGATGAAATAATAACTTTCTCAGTATTTATTGATGAGAATCCCAACCCTAAAACAGAACGAATTTCAGGCCTCACCAAGACCTCATACACATTAGAAGATAAATTAAAAGATGGCAAGACATATTATTGGTGGGTACTTCCAAGCTGGGGAGTAACACTTTCAGAGCCCTTTAACTTCACAATTGATACGGATTTTCATATAGAGCATAATGTAAGCCTTACATCAGAAAGAAGTTATGTATCTGTGAAACAGGGAGATTCTATCACAGTAAACCTGACAGTTACGAACGAAGGAAATGTAAAAGATACTTTCAAGATCGAGAATAGTTCTATTAAATTAGAACCAGCAATAAGCATTAATAAGAATAATATACAATTGGACAAAAGCTCCTCAGGAATGGTAGAACTTAGTATTAATGTAGCTCTGGATTTCGAGCTGGGTGAATATATTATCTATGTGAAAGCAATCTCATTAGGCAATAATTCTAGAGTTGATGAAGTAAATATTACAGTGGAAGTATTGAGTATATATTTTATTCCAAATTATGAAGTCTCTTTAGAAATTACGCCAACATTAATAGAGATACAACAAGGTAAATCTAAGAATATTACATTGTTAATAGAAAATACGGGTAATGTAGCTGATGAATATTATATCGAGTTTAAATCTGATACTTTTGGAACAAATGTGGTTCGAATTATAGAAGATTTGGTATTTATTAAACCTGGGTTTATAAAACAAGTGATTGTAACTATTACTGTGCCTGAGGATATGGAAGTAACTGTCTATACAATTATATTTGTTGTAAAAAGTTATAAAAGTATTGATGACACCGAATTATATGTAAATGTATTGAAGAAATCAGATGATACTAATGGTAATGATGGAGATGAACAACCGCAAGATGAACGAGAGAACTCAATAGTGTATGTAGGTATTGCAATAATAATTATAATAATTATTTTGATATTCCTATTTTTGTATATCCGTAAAAAGCGCGAAGAAGAATATTTACGTTCAATCGAGGAGGAGGCTGTAAAAGAAGATAAAACTAAACCTGATGAAAAAGCACCTACAACACTACCTCAGAAAATACCAATCGCCCAACCAATGAAAGTAGATACTGGTGGTTTAAAACCACCACAATTGGAGGCTACACCGAAGGTTCCAGCGGGTGTACAACCGGCACAACACGTACAACCACAAGCACCTACGGAAAAACCTTCTACAACCCCAACCATAATCAAGTCTATAACCACCCAACAACCACCTCCTCATCCTTAGAAAATAGTAAAATAATTATAGCAATAACCTAATTCATAAATAATGTTTAATAATGTAATTTCGGAAGCAAATATTATGAAAATAATTAATGATAAATTAAATAAGAATATAAAAAACTTTTTGGTAACTATATCTGTGATTCTACTCTTTGGAAGTATATTAGGCATGAGTGGAATTGTTTGGGGAGGTCTAGAATCTAATATGGAACAAATGTTAGATCAAAACGCTGCAGAAAATTCGAGAGCAAGCGGAAGCTCTGGTGGTAGAGGTGCGAGGCTAGCACCTAAAATCGATTTGAATTTTACAACTGCATACCCACACCAGAATCTAACGATATATGGTGCTGGAAATGCTGATTATGCAGGTTCTTCAGTTGCTACTGGGGATGTTAATGGTGACGGTATAAAAGATATTATTATCGGTGCTTATAATGCAGATGGTCCCCTAAACAGAATAGAGTGCGGAGCGGTATATGTTATTTTCGGCTCGGCTTTATTTCCTGCACATGGAACCAAGAATTTAACGACTCAAGCAGATGTAACGATTTATGGTGCAAAGCAATGGGATTCTACAGGACAATCAGTAGCTGCCGGTGATGTTGATAATAATGGATATGACGATATTATTATCGGTGCGCCTAGTGTCTCAGGATTTGGAAGAAGTGATTGTGGTGTGGTATATGTTATTTACGGCCATGGCTCACTTTCATCAGTTATCGATTTAAATACTTCTGTAGGTGGTCAAGGACCTGATGTAACGATTTATGGACAAGAGGATTTTGATCAGGCTGGTTATACAGTCGCTTCCGGTGATGTGAGTGGTGATAGTAAAGACGATATTATTTTAAGTGCAATTAATGCTTTCGGACCGAATAGCACAAGACTCCTTTGCGGTGAAGTCTATATAATCAACGGAAAACCTTCATTACCAGCTATTATTGATTTGAATACCACAGGGATCGGTCCAGACACAATAATTTACGGCACCGACGAGTTTGATCAAGCAGGTTGGTCAATCGCTACTGGCAATATATACGGTAGCAGTAAAGAGGATTTAATAATCGGTGCACCACTTGCTTATGGACACAATAACACAAGAGCCGAATGTGGAGAGGTCTATTTAATTTATGGTTCTAGCACACTTGCAAGTTCTATTGACTTAAATACTACGACTCCAGGAATACATGCTGATGTAATAATCTATGGTATAGACGGTGAAACTCTTATGTCAATGGGTGATCACGCAGGTTTCGCAGTGGCGGCTGGTGATGTAAGTAGTGATAATAAAGACGATATTATTATAGGTGCTCCGTGTGCAGGTGGGCCTGATAATAATAGACTTGAGTGTGGTGAGGTATATGTTATTAATGGTATTAGTTCCTTGCCAGATACTATATATTTAAATACTTCTGTACCAGGTGGTGTAGGGCCCGATATATTAATTTATGGGGCTGAAATCTCCGACGCGGTGGGGAGTCCTATCGAAGCCAGTAACCTTAATAAAGATACAAAAGAGGAGATAATTATCTGTGCACCCTACGCTCCTTCCGGACCTAATAAGAATAGACAGAGTGCTGGTGAGGTTTACATTATTAATGGAAGCATCTCACTTCCTCCTACTATTGATTTTAATACAACGACTGCAACTCCCAATCATAATGTAACGATATGGGGTGCTAATGTTACAGATTATGCAGGTACCTCAATTGCTTCGGGTGATATTAATGGAGATACAATAGAAGAATTAATTATTGGTGCTCCTAATGCTGATGGCATCAATAAAAATAAACCTGATTCTGGCGAAATCTATGTACTTGGCAAACTTAAGCAGAATTTAAACCCATGGATTATGCTCACTGTACCTTCAAATGGTACAACTGGTGTTGCATTAAATGCACCGATAATAGTTAATTTCAGCGAACCTATGAATCATCTAACATTACAATATTCATGTAATCCTTCCGTTTTAGGAGGTTTTACTGCCACATGGAATGCAGAATATACCGAAATAAATTTTACACATTCTAATGATTTTCAAGAGAAGACATTGTATCAATTTAAGATCACAGCAGGTTTGGACCTTACAGGTAAATCATTAATCCAGCACCCAAATCTTTTAATACCTAACCCTTGGAATTTTACTACCGGTGATTTTACTAACCCGATGGTGACACGGACCACGCCAGCACACAATGCGAGCAAAGTAAAATTAGATGAAGGTATAGAAATTCGATTTAGCGAACCCATGAATACAACCACCTTAAAATTTACCTGCGAGCCCGACCCGGGTGGATGGCAGACCCCTATTTGGAATGCGACAAATGAGACAGTAATATATAATCATACAAATCCATTTCAAGAGTTGACAGGGTATTGGTACAATCTAACCGCGGGTAATGATACTTGGGATTGGCCGTTAGTCCCCAATCCCGACCCTAAAATACCAAATTCTATTAGATTTTGGGCTGGTGATTTTACATCACCCAAGATTTTAACAATGGTACCTGCGAATAATACAATAAATGTGGAGGTCAATGCAAGTATAATAGTAACCTTTAGCGAGCCAATGAATGCCAGCACATTAACCTTAAATTGTCAGCCGGTAGTTCTAAGTGGTTTTTCACCGCAATGGAACGCAAATAACGATCAATTAACATATACGCACAGTGATGATTTTGCATATAATACCTGGTATAATATCACAATTTCGGGGGCAAAGGATCTCGTAGGTAATGACCTTATAGAAGGGCTTGAACCGAACCCATGGCGATTTAGAACCGAAGGTCTCCGCCCAAAGATTATAATGACAGACCCTGTAAATAACTCTAAAAATGTGCCGCTGAATAAGGATATAATAATTACCTTTAGCAAACCTATGAATAACGCTTCGATTACCTATACTTGTGACCCCATGCCCAGCGGTGGTTTTTCCGGGCATTGGAATCCAAATAACACCAAAGTTACCTATCAACATGCAATTGATTTTGATAAAATTACGACTTATAAATTTAGGATAATCACGGGTAGTGATATTGATGATAATGAACTTATTTTGGACATTAATAATCCGCTAATCTTTAAAACGGTTGGAGATAATCCAATTATATTAGAAACAACCCCCGCAAATAATGCCAATAACATATATTCATATGTCGATATAAAAGTTAAATTTAGCGAGACTATGGATGTGGATACAGTTAAATTCAAATGCACTGCTGATCCGGGAGGTTGGAAAACACCAATCTGGAACGCAATGAAGGACGAAGTTACATTTAGTCATTTAAATCCATTTAACAAGAATACTGAGTATACATTTGAGATTACAGAGGCTAAAGATTTGGAAGGATTCGATATAATATCTGGTGACATACCTAATCCTTGGTCGTTTACAACCGCCGGTGATAATCCGATACTCATAGAAACAAACCCAAAAAATGGTGCAACGCAGGTACTATTGGGTGCAGATATAATCGTTAAATTTAGTAAGCCAATGAAAGTTGAAACTGTGCAATTCAATTGCATTCCGGCCGTTACCGGTAATTTCACACCCGATTGGAATCTGGATAAAACTGAGGTTGGCTTCAAACATACAACTAATTTTGCTAAAACCACATTGTATACATTTAGGATTATAGGTGGTAAGGATGAAGAGGGCTTTGATTTAATCCAGGGCAATATTCCGAACCCGTGGCAATTTACGACAATCGGAGAAAACCCGATAATAATAAGTACATATCCAGCCCACGATACAACCGGAGTGCCATTAGATGCCGAGATACTAGTAGAATTTAGCAAGCCAATGGATGCTGCAACAGTTGCATATACATGTGCCCCATTACCACAAGGTGGCTTTACTAACTCTTGGAATGATGATGGTGACATAATAACATTCCATCATACGACAGAGTTCAATAAAAACACAAGTTATACCTTTGAGATCACTGGCGGCAAAGGTATCGGGGGTTATGATTTAGTACAAAGCGCCATTCCAAACCCATGGACATTTAGGACTATTGGCGATGAGCCAGTAATATTCTCTACCGACCCTAAAGATAACGAAGCTGATGTAGAACTAAACCGAAAAATCACAATATTATTTAGTAAATCTATGAATGCCGATTCTATTGAGTATAAATGTAGTTCGGATTTCGGTGACCCCGGAGGATGGACCGAAACTTGGAGTGAAGATGGTAAAAAGTTAACGCTTGATCATTCACAATTTAAAGAAAATAGCCGATATGAATTTGAGATTACTGTGGGAGAAGATTTGGATGGCAGGATATTAATATCCGGGCCAGTCCCGAATCCCTTCGAGTTTAAGACGGGCACCGGAAAAATCTCAGACTTACTAACTATGCTGAAATCGCCATCAAATGGAACCAAGGTTGATACACTTACACCGACGTTATCGTGGGATGGTAGTGATGATGCGATAATGTATTATGTATATTTAGGTAAAGAAAAAATAAAAGTAGCAAGTCACGACAAATCACTAGAAAGAATTACTCAGGATACCTCATATACGCCGATATCAAAATTGGATCTGGGTACTACTTATTATTGGACGGTCATATCTTCAGATGGTAAAAACAATGGAACCTGCGAGGTTTGGAGTTTCATCACGCCCTCAGAGGAAATATCAGAAGATAAAGATGTGGAGGATTGGTGGATGGGAGTTATAGTTGTAATAATAATTGTGATTGTTTTAATACTATTAGCTTTTGTAATGCTGAAACGGAAGAAGCGTCCACCGACCGAAGAGGATGAAGGGCCTGCAGCACCGCCTACCCCGCCCTCAGCCGAGCCGTCTACAGGGGGCCAGCAGCCACGGGCAGCCATACCCCCGGTCGTCACGGCATCAGATGCAGAGCCTAGTGAAGCGCCCCCCCAGTCTGTCGATACTTCGCGACCAATTCCACCGCAAGAGCAATCGGTGGAAGTGACTGAAGAATCTAAAGGGTTTGAAACGCAGCATCCAACTATTATTGGCGAAATTGAATCAAAAAAAGAGGGTAGTGAAGAGTTAGCAGCCCCACAACAGATCCCAAAGGCAATATCAGTTGCGGAAGCGGGTACTGCAGCAGAAGAGCCGCCCCTGGTACAACCTCAAGTAGAGGGACAACCACAAGTATCTGAAGTAAAACCCCAAGATAAATGATGGTCGAAGCTATTTTATAGATTTTGAGAAGTTGTACAGCCCATTAAAAAATGGCAGGAAATGATATTAGTAAATAAATTGTAATTATTTAAAACTGTTAATAAAAGTCGTCTTTCTTTTCGAAGTAAGACAAAATATAATATACTTGTAAACTAGTTAATGTTCATACATTTAAGTGTTAAAGGGGCGATAGTCGAATTTCATCTGAATAGATATACTAATTAAATTTCCTTTTAACATAATAGCAATGTAAGTATAACCGAACTTAAGTTCGTTTATAACCGAGTTACACTAAATTACCGAACGCCCCTTCAGGGCTGGCTTAATATTACGGATCATATCTTGGTTCGAAAACCCCGCCCCAATGAATACATTCCAAATTATTCCCTTTCCGCCACTCGCCAGCGTCTGGCTCGCTTCTTGGGTCATTTCTTCGAAATGACCTCGCACTT
>CBDVCJ010000036.1:0-20052 GCA_965372445.1 uncultured Thermoplasmata archaeon
ACCGCGTCATTCTCTGTTAAATTACAGTCTTTATTATCGACCACCACACAAATTTCAATTCGATCACTACTGTAATAATAATCACCGTCATCCTCTCCATCTTCTTCTGGAACATTATAGGTCTCTTTAAAATGTTTTACATTCTCCTCCGAGATATCCAGATATGAAATTGAGCTTGGTTCGCTGTCCCAATAACGATAGGCATTGTTATATTGATTATCCGTCATAATATAAACATCGATGCTCCCGCCCTCGATCACGATCACTTCCACTTCTAAAGCATCGTCGGGATAAAGATAATAAGATCCACTTTTATAATGGCCGTTATTTGCGATGTGGATGATAGTATAACCTTCGCTATACGAATACGAGTTTTGACCTGCAGCGATCGCCAACATCGAAAGAACAATAGAGATCACGAAAAGTAATGGTAAAATTTTTTTGATTGCACTTATTTTCATTGTAATTCCCCGCAAAATAATAATGTTCATACCTTAAATTAATTTCGCTATTTTCACGTATTTATATATAGTAAAACTTTTTAATAGTAGTTATATATATCCCTTTTTTCACAATCGCCAGTTAAAAAGTATATTTATGTTTAAATATTTGTAGCATACCAACCTAGAGGTAATAAAGAATGATAAATCAAGCCCCAAAAAAATATGAACCCGAAACTTTAGAGAAGGCTATTATGCAGTATTGGTCCGAAACAGATGCATATCATAAGACCAAAGCGCATCGTGCGGAGGGTAAAGACTTTTATTTCAATGACGGCCCTCCATATACCAGCGGCTCTATACATCTGGGTACTGCCTGGAACAAGATCTTGAAGGATACCGTGATTCGGTATCTAAGAATGAACAATTATAATGTACGTGACCAGGCCGGCTTCGATATGCATGGTTTACCTATCGAGGTTAGAGTGGAGAAGGAGCAGCAGTTCAAGCGCAAGCAGGATATAATAGATTTTGGGATCGACAACTTCATCAACATCTGTAAAGAATTTGCACTGAAATATAAAGATACTATGACCGAACAGTTCAAAGCTCTGGGAGTTTGGCTGGATTGGGAACACCCTTATATCACGATCACCAACCAATATATCGAATCAGCCTGGTGGACCATTAAGAGAGCGTACGACCGTGACCTTTTAATGCGCGCCGAACGCGTTCTAACTTGGTGCCCTCGATGCTCTACCGCGCTTGCAGAAGCAGAGGTCGAATACTGGGACGAAGAGGATTATTCGATCTATGTCAAATTCCCGTTAAAAGATAGGGAGAACGAGTATATCGTGATCTGGACAACCACCCCATGGACCTTACCCGCAGATATTGCAGTAACACTCCATCCTGATTTTACTTATGCACGCGCCAAAGTCAAGAAAGATGATAAGGAAGAGATATGGTTACTTCTTGAAGAGCGCGCCCAGGAAGTAGCAGAGCGTGGTGGCTACGAGTTGGTTGAAATACTCGAAACGAAACAGGGCGAGGATCTGGAAGGTACGAGCTATGTTCATCCTTTAAAAGACGAGGTCCCATATCACCAGGAAGAACATGGCTATAATTTTTACAGGGTGATCTTGGATACATATGTAACCGCTGAAATGACAGGATGTGTACACACTGCGCCCGGTCATGGCCCAGACGATTTCGAGACCGGTAAACGTTATGATCTACCAGCTTTTTGTCCTGTAGACGAATCAGGGGTATTCACCGAAGAGGCCGGCAAATGGGCCGGGATCTTTACGAAAGACGCGGATCAAGACATTTTGAAGTTATTATGGGATAAAGGTCTGATGATCAGTGAAGATAAGATCGTGCATAGGTACGGGCACTGCTGGCGGTGCCGTTCATCGATCACCTATCGCGCCACCAAACAGTGGTTCTTAAAGGTCACCGAGCTTCGTGATAAAATGCTCGAAGAGATCTCGCGAATACGATGGGTACCTGAATGGGCCGGCAGTTCGCGGCAATATGCCTGGGTGGAAGGCACACGGGATTGGTGCATCTCGCGCCAACGCTATTGGGGCATCCCATTACCGATCTGGTTGTGCAATGACTGCGGCGAGCTCATGGTGGTCGGGAGTGTCAATGAGCTTAAGGAGCGTGCCGAGGTGGGCTATGAAGAAGGTATGGACCTCCACCGGCCTTGGATCGATAATGTCAAGCTCAAGTGTCCAAAATGTAATACCTTGCAGCCAAGAGTGCCGGATGTGCTCGATGTTTGGCTCGATTCGGCGATCTGTTCCTGGGCGCAGTTGGGCTACCCTCAGAATAAGGCTGAGTTCGAACGCTGGTGGCCTACCGATTGGATCACCGAAGCCCACGACCAGACCCGAGGCTGGTTCTATTCTCAGCTCGGGGCGAGTGTGATCGCATTTGACAAAATACCATACGAATCCGTGCTAATGCACGGCCATGCACTCGATGAAACGGGCAGGCCAATGTCAAAATCGCGCGGTACAAGTGTCGACCTCGAGGCGATCATCAAACAGTTTGGCGTGGATTCACTTCGGTTCTATATTATGCGTGCATCGGCACCGTGGGAGGATGTACCGTTCTCGACCGACGGTGTTAAAAATGCCAATAGGATGTTGAATATCCTGTGGAATGTCTATTCCTTCAGTACCACCTACATGGCATTGGATAAGTTCGATGCTGAGGTGACAACTTTCGAATCCATAAAAAACGACCTGAAATTAGAGGATAATTGGCTTTACTCAAGATTGGAAGGTTTGAAGAAAACAGTTACTACAGAATTGGACGAATACAATTTGCATAAGGTCTGTCGTGCGATCGAATATTTTATACTGGAGGACCTATCGCGATGGTATGTGAGATTGATACGAGACCGCACCTGGATCGAGAGCACAAGTCCCGATAAACTGTCGGCCTATCGTACTCTTTATGACGCATTGATCAGCATCGCCAAGGTGCTGGCGCCGCTCACACCGTTCATCGCCGAGGAGATCTACAAGAACCTCGATAAGGCCTTACCCTCGGTACACATGGAAGATTGGCTGAAGGTTAATGACGAGTTGATCGATACAACCTTGGAGGCCCACATGCAGATCATCCAGGACCTCTCCGAGGGTGTGCTGAGCGGTCGACAGAAAGCGAAATTAAAGCTGCGATGGCCGTGTAAACGCATAATTGTGAACGCCGATAATGACGAAGTGGTGGCGGCCGTTAGTGCCCTCGAGGATATTCTGATGGCACAGACCAACACCAAAACGATCGAAGTTATACCGCCCGGCGAGCAGTGGGGCGAATCTGAGATCGAGGTCCAACCAAACTTGAGCACCTTAGGGCCGATCTTCAAAACCAATACCGGCAAAGTCGCCGAGCAGATCAAGAGCCTCGATGCAACCGAGCTTCAGGAGCTATTTGCCGCTAATAAACCGTATATGCTCGAGTTCGAAGGTGAGCAGCATGAGCTGACACCGGAATTGGTCAAGCTCATCCAAAAGATCCCGGAAGATATTATCGGTTCGGATTTCCAGGGCGGGGTGGTGTTCGTCGATGCCGAGATCACGCCGGAGCTCAAGGCCGAGGGTTTCGCGCGCGAGCTCATACGAAGAGTGCAGGATATGCGCAAAGAAATGGATCTTGACGTCGAGGAAAATATCAAGACGTTGGTGAAGCTCAGCTCGGAACTTGTACCTTTATTCGAGAAATGGCATGACTATGTCCGTACCGAGACACGCTCGAAGGAACTTGAGATTGGTGTACCGGTAATTGAAGGTGAATTCACCAAGAAATGGGAGATCGAAGGTGAAACTCTGGAAATTGGGATCTCGAAAGTTTAAAAAAAAAATTCCAAAGTTCATAATTTTTTATTGCGTTGTTTACGTACTAATAATATTATCGTTCCGATCACGATCAGAACCGGCAGGGCTTCAAACCCCGGTGTTTTTTCAAATACCGTATCTGACATCCCGGATGCTTCACCATCCGCATCCCTGGAATCGACGGGGGGCTCAGGTTCGACCTCAACGAACGGTATTTTTATTATAGTGCTCGCTTTCTCGACGACCTTATCGTCTTCCCAGATATAGAAATCTATTGTGTATCTTTCATCATGTTTGATCTGTAGATCGTTAAAATTTAAAATGGTTTTGCCGGTTGTATCTATTTCGATCCCGCCGTATTTAATGGTATCATTTGAACTACACGGCGTTTCATCACCACGGGTGTCAAAACTTCGTATATAGGCATCGATCTGGATATCGCCTGAATCCAATTTCCCGTTATTGGTTAAATAGACGACAACTTCAAGATCCGTGCTCGTGGTATTCTCATCTACATATTCGTCATTGACCCTGCGAACCTGTATGCCATCTAACTCCAGGTCAGAATAAATAACTCTCTTGACCGGTGGTAAAGTCGCAATAAAAATTGCAATTGCAACTATGATTATCACAAATAAAACGACCATAAGAGTTAAAAATTTGTGGCGTGCATCTTTCTCCTGGGTGCTCTTTTTCCACAATGGCTCGTCCTTTTTTATCACCTTTTTTACCATGACCCTCCACTCCTCTTGTTCCTTTTATAGTTTTGTATATAAAGAATATCATCAAATGAAGTATTAAGTTTTTTGGTACACTTAAATAAAAACGGTTCTTCACCCAATTTAAGATTAAGGGTTGTCATTGTGGATTGGAGATTTGAGATTCGAGACGGATGGGGGACATTGATTCTTGCGGTAACTTGCTTCGCCAAGTTACCTCGCTTTAAAAATTCCTCTGGAATTTTTAAAGTTTGAGTCCCCCTCTCCCCCCTATCGCCTATCCATTGGCGGCCTCTAATCTCTAATCTTATATGACATCCCTAATCCTTAATCCTCAATCCTAACACCTAACACCTAACTCCTAACACCTAAGTTTGAAATTTGGATTTAGATCCACAATAGTTCTTGAAAAATCGCGCTACCAAAATTCGGAGAAGTTCCACTAGATCTTATTTTTTAGTGTTATTGCCAACGGTCCCGAGCTTGATCTTTGCATCGAGCACACAACAATCTTTACCTTTCTCAAACACCAATAGGGGGTTGATATCCAATTCCTCGATCTCGAAAAAATCGGTAAGAAGTTGTGACAATCTCAATAAATGCTCAACTATTGCATCTATATCGACCGGAAGCTCGCCTCTTGCACCTGCCAGTAAAGGATAACTATTAATGCCTTTTATCATATCCAACGCATCCAGATCAGTCAGCGGATGGATCTTGAATTGTACATCTTTCAAGATCTCGACGTAAATACCGCCTAACCCGAACATTATCAACGGCCCGAAACTGGGGTCCTCCGCCATCCCTAGTACAGTTTCTTTTCCACCTTTCACCATCTTTTGCACTAGAAACCCTTTAATGCTTGACTTCTTGAGCTTGCCTAGTTTTACATTGCGGTTGATCTCCTTCATAATTTTATTATAACCGCCGCGAAGTTCAAGTTCACTTTTAATATCTAATACCACACCACCCACATCGGTTTTATGGAAGATCTCGGTCGAGACGATCTTGAGTGCCACCGGATAGCCGATCTCGACTGCGACTTTTACTGCCGATTCTTCATTTGTTATTAGGGCTGAGCTCGGGAATTTGAAGCCATAGGCCTTCAACACCTGCTCGACCTCGATATCGGATAGCTGTGACCGGCCTTCAGAACCGATCTTATTAATAAGCTTTCGTACAGCTCTTTTATCCACATCTTTAAAAGTGTGCACCTTGCCGCGCTTGCGGTCACGGTTGATCTTGAATTTATACATTGCTGCCAGTGCTTTTGCGGCCGATTCCGGGAATTGATAGGCTGGCACATTATGTTTCTCCAACTCTTTTACACTGGCCAGCACATCTTCGCGCCCTAAGAAACACCCAAGCACGGGTTTGGGATGTTTTCTGCTTACTTCGGTTATTGTACGTGCGATATCAAGAGGGTCTGTGATCAATGGTGGTACGAACATTGTAATAACGGAATCCACATGCGGGTCCTTGATTATGGCATCGAGCGCGATCTTGTAATCTTCAGGGTCACTATTACCTAAAATATCAACCGGGTTCGCAATGCTCGCGGCTTTTGGAAGGTTTTTCTTTAAAATCCGTTTGGTTTTGTCTGTGAAATTACTCATTTCCATACCTAACGATACGATCGCGTCGGTTGCGAGTATCGCAGGGCCGCCGGCGTTCGTTAATATTGCAACTTTATTACCTTCGGGTAACGGCTGGTTCTGGAACGCCATCGCATAATCGAACAATTCTTCGATCGAAGTCGCTCTTAGCACACCACACTGGTCGAAAAGCGCCTTGGTACCGACATCCAGCCCCGAGAGTGCGCCGGTATGGGATTGTGCTGCGCGTGCGCCCGCGAAGGTCCGGCCGGCTTTCACAGCGATTATCGGTTTGGATTTCGTTAGACGGCGGGCAATGTTTGTGAATTTGCGGGGGTTGCCGAAACTTTCGAGATACATCAGAATCAAATTCGTTTCTGGGTCCTTCTCGAAATATTCCAAAAGGTCGTTACCCGACACTTCAGCCTTATTACCCATGCTGACGAATTTTGAGAACCCGAGATTTAGCTCGTAGGCATATTCCAGAATAATATTGCCGAGTGCACCGCTTTGTGAAATGAAGCCGATACCGCCGCGTCTTGGCATGACAGCTGCAAAGGTCGCATCCATTTTGACGGCCTTCGAGGTGTTGATTATTCCCATACAATTTGGACCAATAAGGCGTATGCCGTGAGGTTCGAGCAGCTCGACGATCTTGCGTTCAAGTGCTGCACCTTTTTCGCCGGTCTCTTTGAAACCCGCAGAAATAATAATTAAACCTTTTACACCTTTTTTTACACTTTGCTTAACAACTTTTAGCACATGTTCGGCTGGAATAACAATGATCGCCAGATCTACATGGCCTGGTACCTTCAAAATATTGGGATAGCATTTAATGCTGTGTACATAATCTGCATTTGGGTTGATCGGATACACGGGACCTTGAAAGCCATAGGTGACAAGATTATGAAGTATTTCACGGCCAAGACTGCCTTTTTTACGTGAAGTTCCGATAATTGCGATCGAGCGCGGGTTAAAGACTGTGTTCAAACCTTTAGACATTTAAACTCAACTCTGTGTCAATAATCAAGTATAAGGGAAATTTGTTTTTACTTATAATATTATTGGTAAAATAATAACAATCCATAAAAGTTATAGGATAGCTAATAGATACCGTTTATTAGTGAAATAATATGATCAGGATATTTATGAATATAATTAAATCATTTGTTTCCATTATTTTATTATTGCTAATGTTATTAAATATAGCAGTTTCAGCCACATCCAATACATTAGTGTTTGATGATGTAAACGATAGTGAAGAAATAGTCCAAGATGCCCTCGGCTATTATACCTACGATAACATGGTTAGTGATCTGAAGAATATCGTGGCAGACCATCCCGATCTTGCAGTTATGGTCGGCGATATCGGAGAATCTTATGAGGGTCGGACCATATGGGTCTTGAAGATCTCGGATAACCCAAACATGGATGAACCGGAAGAGCCCGATGTTTTAATTTTAGGTGCACATCATGGTGATGAATGGATCGGTAATGAGCAAGCAATGCATATAATTCATTACCTGATCGATAATTACGGGCACGAGCCGCGTGCTACCTGGCTAGTGGACAACCGCGAGTTCTGGATCGTTCCTATGGTCAATCCGGATGGAACTGAATATAGTCAAACTGTCGAGCAATGGCGCAAGAACCGTTCACCGAATTATCCGTCTGAAAAGACGCCGGGACCGTTTGACCCAGAGCTCTATGCAACCAGTTGGGGCACCGATCTCAACCGTAATTATGATTATCATTGGGGTGAGGTACCCGGCTCGGGAGAAGCCCCACGAGGTGGTACTTATGAAGGTTCAGCGCCTTTTTCAGAGCCCGAGACCCGCGCCATTCGAGATCTTGTCGAGAACCGTGATTTCACGGTATCTGTTGATTATCATAGTGGTATTGAACTAAATTTATATCCCTGGGGCTATACTCCCGATCCTTCTCCGGATAATGAACTATTTGTAAAAATTGGTGAGCGTTTGACTGAACTGAACGGGTATCCCTCGGAACAGGGTTATGAATTATATAAGACCAGTGGCGACTCGGTTGATTGGTTCTACGGTGAACATAATATTATTGCTTACACTATCGAACTTAGTAGTCCAAAAAGACCACCTCATGAAGAGCTTGCCGAACTTTACCTTCCCAACAATACAAAGGCCTCATTATATCTTGCAGAGATCGCAGCAGACCCTGATATTGGTGCCGGTATAGAAATCATCCATGAACCGTTCGACTCAATGACTGATGAAGGGCCATATTTGATCACCGCCGATATTCGAGGTGCAAATATAGCACCTGAGGGCACCTCTGAAAATATGGTGGAACTTTATTATAATGTTGATGATGGCGCGTTTAATCGCATACCAATGAGCCCCTCGAACGACGCGAGCAAACCAAATGAATGGATAGGTTATATTCCAACTCAAGGACCAGATAGTATAGTTACTTATTTTATTGCGGTTACATATCAGGAAAATCGTGTTAATAGCCCGAATATACTGGATGTACATTCTTTTTATATCGTAGAATCCGACTTGAGCAAAACTTCACCTACTGAATGGGGTGCAATGATAGTTATGATGGTAATAATATTCACAGTTATATGGGGAGGATTTATATATTCCGCGCGATTAGCGATAATATCCGAGAAACGCAAGATGCATGATCACAGATATACATATGGCAACGATTGAAGCGAGAATGTTTATTTGATCAGTTACCCGGTTTGACGGTTTAATATTTATTATGGTAGGTTGAGGGTACGATATGGGTATACTTGACAGCCTGAAGGGGCGAGCAAACAATAATAGCAAGATTAGTGCCAAGCCCCGTAAGGAAACCTTTAGCACACGTTGGGGCCTGATCCTTACTGCAATGGGTGCTGCAATTGGCACCGGCAATATCTGGCGATTTCCCAAAGAAACAGCCGCTAACGGCGGGGGTGCATTTTTGATCGCCTATATTATTTTTCTATTCATTTGGTCAATACCCCTTTTGATGACCGAGTTCGCGATCGGCAAAAAGACACGGATGGGCACCATCGGGTCATTTAAACATTTAATAGGTCGAAAATATGCGTGGATGGGGGCTTGGATGATATTCATCTCGGTTGCGATCAATTTCTATTATGCAGTGGTCATGGGCTGGACGTTCAGATATTTTGCCGTTGCGGCTTCCGGCGGGTTGAATGAAAATGTGGATAGCTTGGCACTTTGGAATTCATTTATAAGCGCGCCGTACTTGGTGGTGCTATTCCAATTTCTAGCCATTGCGATCGGGTTCTATATCGTTTATCGTGGCATTACCGGCGGTATCGAGCTTACCAATAAGATCCTGATGCCGATCTTGTTCGGGCTGCTGATCTTTATTGCAATCTGGGCACTGGCACAGCCCAACTCGATATATGGGCTGCGGTACCTGTTCGTACCACGATTGGAATACCTGGGACGACCATCGACCTGGATCCGTGCACTCGCGCAATCAGCATGGTCATGCTCTGCGGGTATGGGGATGGCGATAACTTATGCATGCTATATGAAAAAGCGCGAAGATACCACCTTGAACTCGGTGCTTACTGGATTAGGTGATACCACCGCAGCCTTGATTGCGGGTATTGCAGTTATATGTACTATTTTTGCACTGACCGCCTCCCAACCGGAAGCCTATTCGACAATAGAGGCAAGCGGTACTGGCATAACCTTCATACATCTGACCAACCTTTTCAGCATAATGCCCGGCGGCTGGTTTATTGGTATAATATTTTTTATGGCGGTTAGCTTTGCGGCACTGACATCTCTAATTGCAGGGTTTGAAGCCGCAACGCGCAACTTCATGGACCACGGCTGGAGCCGCGAAAAATCCATCAAAGTCGTTGCACTTGCAGTATTTATTTGTGGAATACCATCCGCAGTGATCTTTACCTATGTCTCTGGCACCGCGACCCCCGCGTTTCTCGACAACCAGGACATGGTATGGGGGTTAGGGTTGATCGTGAGCGGTTTATTCGTTGCCTTTGCCGTGTGGAAATATGGGGTGAACAAGTTCAGGGAAGAGGTGCTGAACTCGGAATGGAACGATATTTATATCGGGCGCTGGTATAATTACGTGTTCAAATACGTGTTTCCAATCGCATTTGTTGTTCTAATACTCTGGTATTTCAGTGAGACTATAACCATGGATACCGTCGAATGGTGGGTTGGTGGGCCAGTCGGGTTGTCTCTTTTATTAATACAATGGGGCATCGTTCTTATCTTGTTCTATAAATATAACGATTGGATCGCAGATCTGATCGTCGCCAAACCATTCATTGAACCCTCGGATCAGCCGGTGAAATTTGAAGAAGTTGAATATATCGAAGTCTCGAGTGATGACTATCTACGGTTCAAGGAAAGACCGGAACGATGATATGGCGCCTTAAATCAGGAGTATCGGGAGTCTGAGTGATAATCACCTTCGTCGGGAGTATCGGGAGTATCGAAACCGATTGGGACTCCAGACTTAGGACCGTCGTTGCTCCCGGGCTCCCGGTTCCCGATACTCCCGATACTCCCGATACTCCCGACCAATGGCATGCCATATGAGGTCAAAGGTCAAATATTGGAGATGTAATACCCCTAACATATAATCGAACCAAAAAGGTGGAGGCTATGAACAAACCGTATGAAAATGTGCTTGAGTTGATCGGCAACACCCCAATGGTAAAATTGCAGCGGATTTCGAGCGAGATCCCTGCCGAGATCTGGGCGAAACTCGAATTCTACAATCCAGGTTGCAGTGTCAAGGACCGAATTGCCTTAAAGATGCTGGAAGAGGCCGAGAGACGCCACCAAATCGATAAAGATACCGTAATAATCGAACCTACTTCGGGTAATACCGGTATTGCGCTATCGTTGGTGTGTGCTTTGAAAGGTTATAAAATGATCGCGGTACTTCCCGACGCGGTAAGTGAAGAGCGGAGGATGCTGATCGAACTGTTTGGCGGGCAGGTTGAGCTGATCAAATGTGTAGCGAAAGAAAAAGGCGTCACCAAAGAGGATATGGAATGTGTTGTCGAGCGTGCGAAAGAGCTTGCTGAGGAATATCCGAATTCTTACATCCCCGACCAGTTCACCAATGAAAACAACCCGAAAGCTCATGCCGAAAGCACCTGTACCGAGATACTCGAGCAGACCGGCGGCAACTTTCATGCCTTTGTGGCGGCTGCAGGTACCGGCGGTACTTTTTCAGGTGTGGCAAAGGTTTTGAAGGAACATCACCCCGAAATAAAAACAATTGTTGTGGAGCCGACCGGCTCGGCGGTAATGTCGGGGTGCGAGCCCGGCCACCATAAGATCCAGGGTATTGGTGAGGGGTTTATACCTGAGGTTATGGACACTGGGCTGGTAGACACGATAATCCAAATTAGTGATAAGGATGCGATTATGACGGCACGACGGTTGTGGAAAGAAGAGGGTGTAACTTCCGGGCTCTCGGGCGGTGCAAATGTCTTCGCAGCGCTGCAAATCGGACAGGATATGAACGAGGGTGAGGTTATTGTTACCCTGATCGCCGATTGCGGGGTAAAGTATCTGTCATCTGATGAATTTCGGAACGGGTTTTAACGACTGGTTTATCTCGACTGGTTTTGCCTTAGTCTGTTATTGATAATGGTCGGCAAAACAAATATTTTCTATTATTCAATATAATAAATTATTTTATATATAATTTAAATACTGAATTGGACATACACAGGATATCTTAGGTGTTTAAATAATGATCAAAGATAAATTTAAAGATCTATCACGTTTTCCGAAGGTGTTTTGGGTCGTTCAAACCTTTGAGGTTTTGGAACGAGGGGCTTATTACTCAATGATGCCCATCGTTGGATATCATGCCATTTTTAATGTTGGTCTACCCGTTTGGCTTGGTCTAATAATTACCGTGTTTATGTATCCATTTCAATATGGTCTCCCAATATTTACTGGTGCTTTAGCCGAGAAGGTTGGCTACAAACGCCAAATTATTTTTGCATTCTCATTTCTTACTTTTGCTTACTTATTGTTAACTTTTGCGTTTAACATACCAACTATGCTTCTTGCGGTTGTTGCTATAGGCATCGGTATAGGATCTTATAAACCACTAATATCATCTACTATTGCCAAATGCACAACTACTCAGGACCGTAATCTTGCTTATGCGATATATTATTGGTTTGTGAACTTGGCAGCGTTTCTATTACCGGGAATATTCACGATTTTAATTTTGGTATTTCATGTTATTTCACCTTCAACTTATTATCTAATATTTTTAGCTGGGGCGGTTCTAGTTAGTATAAACATATTTACTGCCGTATTAATATTTGAAGAGGTACCACGAAGTGGTCAAGTAAAAACCGTAGGAGATGCAGTGAGTAATATAAAAATTGCTATGAAGGATAAAAAATTTGTTGTCATGGTTTTTTTAATCGGTGGGTTCTGGGCACTATATTCTACAATGCTCATTCCATTGCCTATTATACTTGTTGGCACTAGAAGGTTACCTGTTGAATTACTTATGGCGTTAGGTGTCATCAATCCATTAGTAATTATAGCTGCTGGCATTCCATTAGCAAAGTTTATAGAGAGAGTAGAATCCATGAGAGTGGTACTGGCTGGCATTATGGTTTATTTGATCGGCTTGAGCATAATCGGCTTCACACTCCAGATGGCTTGGGTTATAGTCGGTATCGTTATTGCTTCGGTTGGCGAGTTTATTGTAGCTCCCGGATATATGGCATTCGTTTCAAAACTTGCACCAAAGGAGAAGGTATCTGCATATGTAGGTTGTAATTTTATTTCATACATGATCGGGCTTCTTGGAGGTACCTTTGTTTTTGGTATATTGGCTACAATTATAGCAACTGAAATGGAAATGCCTTACTTTTTCTATGGGATTGTTGTTTCGTTTGGCCTTGCGTTATTAATTGCATTTACAATATATTATTGGACATGGGGTCAAGATATCATTAAACGAGCCCAGAAGATCAAAGAGCTTGAAGAGGGTACAGATAATCAATTAAAAGTAGACTCCGATTATAGAGAACCGGTCATGTTTAGGATTTTTAATAATAAAGCAACTGTGTTAGCATGTTTATTCTTAATACCAGTAATTCTAATCTCAACCTTTAGTATGGGAACGCTTACATTCTATGGTCCAGAAAAAGATGATGAGATCGAACCGATCATTTTTATAGAATATGATATCCGCGATTCTGCAGCCGAATATACCAGCGAGAACCAGCATACCGATGTTTCTATAATGGTTGTCGAAGAAATGTGGAGATTACATTGGTTCAACTGTACCTTGACCTGGACAGATGAACCGACGAGTTACACGCTCGGTACAAATGACCCTGACGAGTTCCAGGTGGTGATAATTGCACCTGATGGCGAAACCGTTGCCGAATCTGGTTTCAATACCGCGGGCACAGCAACTGTTTCTGCAGAGCTGAACCATACCCAGGACGATTTTCAGGATTATTCGGTCGGGGAATGGAGCATAAGAGTAGAAGCAGGTAACTGCGGTGACGATTCTGCATTATTACCGCTTCAGGGATTGCGCACTACTGCGGACAATGGTAATGGCTGGAATCTGGATTATTCGTTCACGTATTTACAGGAAGAGGAATGAATCGACATTGTTAGGATTGGGGCATACTAAGTTATGAGCTTGGGCATTATTATCAATTGTGGGATTGAGGCTCATTGCTATAATTCGTGGGACTGCTATTTTATGCAAAAGTGCGTGGGATTGATTTAAGGTTACCATATTGCGTAGGATTCAACGTCCAAATGTTGATGCGTGGGATTGTCATTATCCCGATAAGGGTGTTGGATTGCCCTAATAAACAATAACCACACGAATCAAACGAAAAAACTCGTTTATGCAATAAATTAACCATTAGACAATCCAACGAATCAAACTATTGGCACTCATGTCCCACGCCAAATGACAATTACCTGACAATCCTACGCAATTTGGCAAACAGTTGGCAATCCCACGAATATAGGTGAAATTTTAACTATCCCACTTAGAAATAATATTGCCACAAACTCACAACTAATTAGAGTTCGTCCACCATCGCACCGGAGAACGCAAAATCATCACGCGTGGGCTCCAGATCATAATCGTACAGATATTTATCTTTTAATTTACCTGCCGCCCAGGGCGGAATATGCAGCATTGCACGTTGAAGTACCCGCCATTTATCCTGGGATATCAACCGCTGCGACCTTCCGAACTCGATAATATCGTACGAATCCACACCTTTAAGCGGGCTGATGTTACGTGACGCGAATTCATTCAAACGTTCCAGATCCTTTGCAACGATCGATACCAGTATATCACAATCGCCCAAAACATATGTAATATAAATGGGATAGATATCATTTGGATATTGAAAGTCGATCAGTTCATCATATACTTCATGATAATATTTTGGGTGAACCTGTAACCTGATCGAAAATCTCCGAAATCTAATAGTCCTGTCTTTTGGCAAAGGTAAAAACACGGTTTTCATAAATATCCACGTTTTAGTATCCAAAATATCTATACATTCACCAATGCGCTGGGTTAGAAACTTCACCATATCATCTACTTTTTCGACATTGAATAGAATTCCCAGAACATTATCGCCAATATGTGCCGTCATTTGGATCGGTGTCACAGTATCACTAACGGATTCGTCAAAATTATTGATCACATAGTCCCAAACCTTATCCTGTTCACCTTTTGGGTATATTCTCAGTACCATTAACATATTTTATATCCCCCGTCTTAGATTTTTTGGCGGTCCTCCACTAATCTAGCTACTACTGTTGGGTCTGCAAGAGTGGTTGTATCGCCTATATCATCGCTCTGCATTGCGATACGTTTCAAAATACGGCGCATAATTTTACCGCTGCGGGTTTTGGGTAATGCCTCGGCAAATTGTATGGCTTCCGGTTTGGCGATCGGCCCGATCTCGCGCGAAATATGATTTAAAAGCTCCTTTTTCAAGCTAATTTCCGGGTTGAAATGTTTCTTGAGCGTTACGAATGCAAAAAGACCCTGGCCTTTGATCTCGTGTGGGATAGGTACAACCGCAGCTTCGGTTATTGATTCGTGGCTGACCAATGCGCTTTCAACTTCCGCGGTACCGATCCGGTGGCCGGATACATTCACGACATCATCGATACGCCCCATCAGCCAGAAATCGCCGTCGTCATCGACCCGCGCACCGTCGCCGGTGAAATATACACCCTCGTATCGACTAAAATAAGTCTCCTGAAAGCGGCCAGGGTCGCCCCAAATGGTGCGCGCCATACCGGGCCATGGTTTGGTTATCACCAGATACCCGCCTTCGTTCGGCCCCACGGGTTTGCCTTCCTCATTGAAGATCTCGGCTTTGATACCAAAGAACGGTCTGGATGCAGAGCCGGGCTTGAGCGTCATTGCACCGGGTAAGGGTGTGATAAGCGCGCCGCCGGTCTCGGTCTGCCACCAAGTATCAATAATAGGGCACCTACCACCGCCCACGACCTTATGATACCATATCCAAGCTTCGGGGTTGATCGACTCACCGACCGACCCGAGCAGCCTTAAGCTGCTCAAATCGTGTTTGTTCACCCATTCATCACCATCGCGCTTGATGGCACGAATGGCGGTGGGTGCGGTATAAAAAATATTAACATTATACTTTTCAACGATCTCCCAGAACCTGTCGGGGCGCGGGTAATTTGGCACGCCCTCAAACATAACGCTCGTTGCACCGATCGATAGCGGCCCGTAAACGATATAACTATGGCCCGTAACCCACCCGATATCGGCAGTACACCAAAGAGTATCCTCTTCATGGAGATCGAACATGTATTTTGCGGTGGTATGAACATATAATAAATATCCGGCAGTAGTATGAAGAATGCCTTTGGGTTTGCCGGTTGTACCGCTGGTGTAGAGTGTAAATAACGGGTCTTCGGCATCCATGTATTCAGCTTCGGAGAGTGTCGAGGCATGAGGCACCACATCGTCCCAGAAATGGTCGCGGCCGCCTTTCATGTTTACCTCCAGCCCTGCAACGTTGACGATTATTGAGGTGGTTACGGTCGGGCAGCTTACCAATGCGATATCGGCATTGGCTTTCAACGGTATGCGTTTGCCACGGCGGAAACTGCCGTCGCTTGTTATTACCATTTTCGCTTTGCTATCATTAATACGGTCGCGCAGCGCCTCGGCACTGAACCCGCCGAAGACGATACTATGGATCGCACCGATCCGTGCGCAGGCCAGCATCGCGATCACAAGCTCCGGCACCATTGGCAGGTATATGCAGACCCGATCCCCTTTTTTTATACCGTGATCGATAAGTACATTGGCGAACCTGCACACTTCACGATACAATTGCTGATAGGTATAGATCTTATGTACGCCATGCTCGCTTTCCCAGATTATCGCGGCTTTGTTCTTGCGCCAGGTCTTCAAATGTCGGTCCAGACAGTTATAAGAGACATTCAGTTTACCGCCCTCGAACCATTTTGCAAAAGGCGGTTCCCAGGTCAAGACCTTCTCCCATTTTTTAAACCAGTGCAGTTCGGATTCGGCAAGCTCGGCCCAGAAACCTTCAGGGTCGTCAATTGAACGTTTGTACATTTTATTGTAATCTTTCATCGAGTTGAGATTAGCGTGTTCCCTGAATTCTTTGCTCGGTGGAAATTTGCGTCTCTCCGTCATAATGGATTCGAGGGTTGTACTTTTAGCGTTGGAAGCTTTAGATTTATTATTCATATGGTCTCCCCTGATGTTAAGATCTAATATATGAGGTTTGAGGTGTTGGATTCCCCCTATTAATTTTTAAGTTTAAAATCTTTGTTGTTATAGCGGGTTTGGATTTGAGTGAAAGAAAAGGTAAAAAACCTAACGTTATACTTTATCAATAATGTATAAACCTTTTTTATACATATACTGGCTACGGTCAATGGCGGTTGAAAAATCCTATAAAATGTCGGAGTCCTCATTGAAGTAAGACATTTCCATATTTCATTAGACCTACAATGCTATTATTAACTTTATTTTCAAACCAACAATACTCTGGCCTTACCAAATTTTTGATATATGACTATTTTTCAATAAGAAGGTATTGAAATTTTTCGGAGGTTTTTGAGCCTACACTCTTTTTTCTTTTTTTATCAATGGTCGGGATTCGATGTTTGGGAATCGGGAAACGATTTAGAAAGTGGGGAAGGTTTGAAGTTAGGAAGTTAATCTTAATTCGATTCCCAATTCCCAAGTAATGACAATGCAAAAAGGATTTTTACACTTCTTCTTATCTCTTTACAACTCCATACTTAATTAAAATGTAACTTTGTACAACAGCATCTGAGGATGGTGCATAGCAATTATAAAGGATTCACCACAGTTTTTTTGGATAAAAGCCCAAATTTGTCCCATTGTCTCTCGTTATTCTTCTTCTAACGTTGAATCAATTATGTCTTTCTCTGCAGTTTGACTAAGACCTTCCCCAATATCTTTCTTCAGAGGTTTGGCTTTTTTATATCTATATACACCAAAAATAATTACAATGATAATAATTATAATAACTGTAATAACAGTTCCCGCCATAATATAATTCAATTGGGAATCTTTATCATCATCCGAATCTAAGATGTTCAATAAAATCGTAGCCGAGGTCGGTTCGGCTACATTACCTGCCCTATCCATTACTCTAAAATAGAGTGTCTTTTCCCCATTGCCAGAAGGCAATGTAAAAGATTTTATATCTGTGTAATTTTCCCAGTGACTCCAAGAGTTTCCATTAGTACTGAATGACATCTGGTATACCCCTGATAGAGCATCACTAGCGTTAAGTTTAAGCATAACTAATGTTGAATTTGTCTCCAAAGCACCATTATTTATACGAATCGATAACGAATGTGGTGGTGTCGTATCTAAAATAATTGTATCATTTGTTAAGGCTATATTCCCAGCGTTATCTTTTACTCTGAAACATACTATTTCTTCGCCATCACCAGATGTAAAATATATATGTTTTGTCCAGTTGAAGGGTTCCCATAAGGTCCAAATTTTTATATAAGTACAAAATGACATCTCACCAATCCCAGATAAAGAATCATATGCACTAAGAGCTAATGTAACAAGTGTTGAATTAGTAAATTTAGCATTCTCATTTATTACAACGGATAGTTCTTCAGGTGGTACAGTATCTAAAATAATTGAATCAACAATAGGCCCGGCAATATTATCCGCCTTATCTTTTACTTTGAAATATACAATTTTTTCGCCATCACCTGCAAGTAAATCAAATGTTCTATTGGTTTCAAACGATTGCCAACCAAACCAGACTGTTCCATTTAAACTGAATGACATTAAGTCCACGCCAGATCCAGAATCTTCTGAATGGAGTGATAATATTACGGAAATAGAGTTTGTATATCTATCGTCATTATTGATTGAAATTGAGAGCTCTGGGGGCTGGTCATCATACATAAAAGTATTTCCGAGGCTAGGAATCTCTGCATTTCCTGCGTTATCGATTGTGCAGGAGCGAATATTATATATAGTATCTGTTTCCCAGGCCACACTACTTGCACTATAAGACCATACATCTGTTCCTGTTGTGGGAAGCCAGAGCTCAGTAAAATTCCACCCAGTACCGTTCCAATAACTATTATCACTTGTTCGTTCAATGGTTATTTCCACTTTGCTAATGCCTGAACCGCCAAGATCTTTAGAGCTGCCTGAAATTGTATCTAAATTATTCAAATAGGTATTGTTCATCGGAAGATCTATAGTTGATAATGGTCTGTCCATATCAATAGTGAATACATTACCGGCACTTGGCGTTTCCACATTATTCGCATTATCTATTGAACGGGATTGAACATGGTATTGAGTGCCCGAAGTCCATATTATTGAGCTAGAATCATATGACCATTCTGAAGTTCCAGACACCAATAACCAAGATTCTAGGAAGCTCCACTTAGACCCATACCAATATTTCTTATCACTAAGGCGCATTATAATTATCTCTACTTTATTTACGCCCGTACCATTCACAAGGTCAGAGGCAACACCTGAGATCGTATTCAAATTATTATAATTACCATTATTTTCTGGAATTGTGATTTCGGAGATAGATTCGATTGTATCAATTGTAAACTTCCAAGCTTTACTCCAAGAGCCATTTTCATAACCATCATATGCGCATACGCGCCATTGGTAAGCCCCATCCGCTAACGGAGGTATAATATTCCAAGTTAGTTTACTAATATCTGTAAAATTACTGGCTATCAACGAGGTCCAATCATCACCGAATTCATCTATTTGGATATAATATCTTAATAAATCATCATTTCCATCAACCCCAACAATCCATTTTAATTCAGGTGTTGAATCATTGAGATAAGAATTATTAGATGGATTTTCTAAATTAATTTTACTGGGTAAAGAATTAGGATAAAAATATTCAAAATGAGATGTTGACATATCTCCATTTCTATGATTATCCCAAAATATTTTATCATCATGTTTAACAGTTGTAATGGTGATATTTTCTGTTGCAATAGCATTCCCATTATAGATTCTATCCGTGGCTAATATCCATTTGATTTGGCCAAGCCCATTTGTTTTCGGCTCACTACCACTGTATCCTGATGTTGCATATATAATTTTATCATTATCTATAACTTTTACATCTGCATCTTGTACCGGAATACCATACGAATCATTTACCTGAATATGAAGATAATTCTTGATAATTAATTCTGAGGTAGGCTCGGAGAAATAAATTGTGTTGAAAGTTGTATTTAATGCGATATTATTTTTAGAATTTTCTAAAAAATAAAAATCATTTGGAGAATTCGAAGAAATTGAACAATTATTGATTATATTATTAGATGAAAAATTAAGTCCGACGCCACCAACATTGTTC
>CBDVCJ010000037.1:0-19889 GCA_965372445.1 uncultured Thermoplasmata archaeon
CCTAATTGTCCTTCTTTAACGATAAAAAATATTATGTCATCTTTCTCGATACAATCTTTCACCCGTGCTTTTGTTAAAGATTCAAATAAGGTGATTATCTGCATGGTATTGCCATCGAGTTTGATACCTCCATTTGCCATTTTTAATACCTCATTTTTAGTTAAAATTGCAATTTTTTATTTTTTTACAACATAAACCCAGATAATTGGTTCGAAAATCGGTTTCGGCACAAGTATCGTGAGCGGGCTTCGAGGCCTGTAGGTTGAGCTTGACGATATTTAATATGTAGTAATATTAGTCAAGCGATGCCCGAGCGCATAAATGTGCCCGTGGTGTTGATGACTGAAAGTCGAAACACCGATTGCATTGATGTAGCTCAATGCATGTGTCGAAACCGATAGATGGTTATAATATGGTTTTCAAACCGAAACAGTATATAGATTCATCTTAAATATTGCGAGTTTTATAGATAATTATCTTCTATTCAGGTAGCGATTTAATGATATTCGAGTTGCCCTCATCAATTATTGCGAGGGTTGAGATCGAGAACGGTTTGCCACAAGCGGCACCCAATTCTGCATTTGTACCTTTATAATAGTAAATCGGTATGTTTTTCTGGCGCTGAATAAGTTTCTGATGGTCGGGTGAACTGTTCGAAGCGGTAATTATCAATTTTACCTTTTTACGCTTCAGGGCTTTTCTGGTCTCTTTGATCCCAAAATGAACCTCGCCGGTATTGATAGCACTTCTTAATAATTTGTTAAAGTCCATATTATTGATTCCTCCTGAATGGTGGTGCCGCTATTTTACTTACCTTTTTTTTTCATGGGCTTAAATATCAAATTCACGGCACCAGTCCCTAAAGTTACAGGTTGACCCACAATGATATTCTCCGCGACCCCCGCAAGATTATCGACCTCACCAGTAATACCCGCCTGAAGTAAATGTGCAGAGGTAATTTCAAACGCGGCCCGGGCCAGGACACTTGATTTATTACCTGAAATACCATGTCTTCCGATCGCTTTCACTTCACCTTCATTTGTCATAATATCTGCAACTAACATAATATGTCGTATATCAACAGTTAAACCCTGCTCTTGTAATGTTTTGGAGGCTTCGTTCATAATTGCTTTGCGTGCGGCTTCTATACCTAAGGTATGATAGATCTCAACTATGCCATTTGTAGTAGTTCTCGAGATATCCACACCATCAATACTTAAAACCTCAGATAAGTTCGAACCCTGGGTATAGATAACAAATCCTTCGGTTTCGGAGCGAATTATGGCACGCTCGATACCTTCGATGCCTTTTATTTTGATATTTTTAATACCATCCGCTAGTAAATGAAGTTTTTTATACGAATCCTCACTGGAATGAATGACAAAGCTCTCGATTTTGTCTCGATCTATGACTTTTTTTGTTTTGGTTTTGCCTTTACCCTTACCTCTGCCTTTACCCCCTTTTTCTTTAGACTCTTGGGCTTTGGTGGCTTTTGGTTCTTGAGGTTCTGTGAGTTTTTCACCATCTTTAGATATAACATCTACATTATCCTTATATTTACTCACCAGGAAATCGTATATTGTGCCGGCATCAATATCCTTTTTAAGCAATGTATCAGAGTTTGGCAGGATTACTACTTGCATGCCTGCAATATCAGTTTCAATATCTGCAATATCAATAAGTGTAGTAATTTCGATATCAGAAGCCACTCTGTTTACTGCTACATGGTTATTTCGAAGATCGGGTCTTAAATGTATTTCCATCATTGGAGTGCTGGGCGAATTTCGTGCATCGACGATCTCGATCAATCTAGGGAGCCCTAAAGTTACATTGATCTCGGCAACTCCTGCATAGTGGAAAGTTCTCATTGTCATCTGGGTGCCAGGTTCACCGATCGATTGCGCAGCAACGATCCCTGCAGATTCAAAAGGATCGATCTGGTTCTCAAAAAATTCTAATGCGATCTTTCCTATTATCTTTCTTAGGTTAGCTTTTGTGATTTTCTTATTGCAGATTTTAGTTGTAAGCGATTCTAAAACTTTTACCGGAAGCTCATGACCTAATTTTCTTGATTCGTCATAAATTTCACAGAATTGTTTTAGATTTGATGAAAATATCTTTTTGGGTTCAAGCCTTTCTGGGAACTGTACATGTACTTTAGCCAATCTGTTGACTATTTCCGAAGGTAATGATTTTTTTAATTTTGATAATTCGGTCTGAATTATCTTTGCCACCACATCTAGTGCCGATAGCTCTTTCTTAGCGCCTTTTGGGGGCTCTTGAGACTTGGTTTCGGTGGTTTTAGGTTTCTTCGATTTTTCGGGCTGGGCTTTACCACGACCTTTGGTCTTTTTAGGTGCTTCTTTTTTCGTCGGTTTCTTAGGGGTGGCTGGCTTTGTCGTTGGTTTTGGTTTGCTCGCATCCTTTTTCTTGGCAGTTACAGCTGCTTTCGATGATGATTTTGGCGTTTTGCTAGCCAAGTTAATCACCTCCATTTGAGTCGTCTGGCAAATCTTCCTCGCCTTCGATCGCGATATCAACTTCACGCTCTCCATACCCGATTAGTTTTTCCATTTTGGTTAAGTCTTCCCCTTTCTTAGCCGCCCGTTGCCCGAGTATATTCGTTAGGATCTCATCTAGATTGACCGCATCACCCTGAATACTTTTTGTCGGATCAATACCATCCTCACCATAATCAAACTGAATAATATTATCCGAAGTATTACGCACTGTCCCGTCCCCAGTAACCTTAAGGTCTTCGAGTGCATTGATCAACCGCCGCTGCATGTAGCCGGATCGAGAGGTACGGACGGCGGTATCGACTAACCCTTCTCTACCACCCATACTGTGGAAGAAATATTCAAGTGGGTTCAAGCCGCTTTTATAACTTGATTTTACGAATCCCTTGGCCTCGGCCCCGAGATCGTGTTTTTTAAAGTGGGTTAGGGTTCGATACTGGTAGCCTCTACTTATACGTTCACCTCGCACTGCCTGCTGACCGATCGCCGCGGCCATCTGCGCTAGATTTAACATCGAGCCTCGAGCACCGCTCTTCGCCATAATAACAGAGGAATTACCTAACCCCAGATACTTACGGGCAATGTTGCCCGAATCGTCCCGCGCGCGCGCCAATACTTTCATTGCCTCTACTTCCAAGGTCTCTTCCAAAGACCGTCCTGGTAATCTACTCAATAGACCTTCGTTATAGGATTCGACTAACTTCGCAACATCTCGCGTGGAAGTCGTTAGTATTTCGTCAACTTGAAGCCTCGCGATCGTTGGGATATCATCATCATCAATACCGGTTGTGAATCCAAAGGTTGAGATCGATTCAATTGCCAGTTTGGTAACTGCATCCAGAAATTCCCTGCCTTTATCAGAGCCATAGTTACGTGCAATCAAGTCAAGAATCTTGCCCTTGAACGCCCCAACTGATTTCTCGTCTATAGTGCCGCATAATAATTTTCCATTTCGGATTTTTACGTATCCATCGACATCACATTTTTCAGCTTTACATTCATCACAGTTATTGCAAATCGACGCTTTAAATTCTAAATTAATATCGCTTGGAAGTATCAAGCTGAACAGTTGTTTTCCGGTCCAAAATTCAACACCATCCTCAGATTTACCAACTGCCGCAGGTATTTTATCGCGATGGCCGATAACTGAAAGGAACCGAATAACGTTCTCACGTTGGATTTTCCTCTCTTTATAGGTGAGCAGGAAAATACCTGTGACATGGTCATGAATTGCACCCATCACAGGTCCGCCAAACCGCGGTGAAAGTACATGCTCCTGCACGCGCATGAGTATTTTAGCTTCGGCACGCGCTTCTTCGCTCTGCAGTACGTGAAGATTCATCTCGTCGCCATCAAAATCAGCATTGTAAGGCGGACAGACCGATAGGTTCAACCTAAAGGTTTTAAAAGGCATGACACGAATCTCATGCGCCATCATTGACATTCTATGAAGCGACGGCTGGCGGTTAAATAATACGATATCACCATCGATCAAATGGCGTTCCACAATATAGCCATCTTTTAATTTCTCGGCTACAGTTTCTGCATTTTTATCGGTAACTTTTATTCTATGGCCGTCAGGGCGAATCACATAATTCACACCGGGGTAGTTTTTTGGGCCGCGAAGCACCAGATCACGTACCATTTCCATATTGAACGTATTGACGCGAATTGGGATGGTCAGCTCCACCGCTGCTTCTTGTGGTATCCCAACTTCATTAATGGATAATAACGGTTCCGGTGAAATAACGGTACGTGCCGAGAAATTCACACGCTTACCGGATAAGTTTGACCTGAACCGTCCTTCTTTACCCTTTAACCTTTGCGCCAGGGTCTTCAACGGTCTTCCGGATCGGTGACGCGCCGGGGGTATCCCTGAAGTCTGGTTATCGAAATAGGTGGTTATATGGTACTGGAGTAACTCCCAAAGATCTTCAACTATCAACTGCGGTGCACCTGCATCGCGGTTTTCCTGAAGACGCTGGTTTATACGTAAAACATCAACAAGTTTATGGGTGAGATCATCTTCAGAACGCTCGCCAGAATCCAAGGTAATTGAAGGTCGGACGGTTACCGGTGGAATAGGTAAAGCGGTTAAAATCGTCCATTCGGGTCTCACAACTTTTGGGTTAATACCGAACATGATTAAATCTTCGTTAATTATCCGTTCAAGTCTTGAGCGCACCTCTTTTGGGGTGAGTCTGTGCCCTTCCTCTCGGAAGGTCGTTGGTTTGTCCAAAGTAATTTTTTTCTGGGTATCTTCACAATATGGACAAGATTTAGCGATCGCACCGGTTTTAAGAACGTCCGACCACATATCCTGGACATCCAAAAGGTTTAAATCTTCTTGACCTAACGGTTTATGGGTTAGATCCAAGATTTTCTTTTTATAAGCTTCTATTTGTTTGGGTGAAAATAATATGCGGCCACAAGCACGACATGTGCTTTTTAAAAGGATCTTGATCATTTTGGTATAGCCGACATGTATAACGGGCATCGCAAGATCAATGTGTCCAAAATGCCCTGGGCATTCATCGACTTTGCGGCCACAGGTTTTACACCTTAATCCAGGTTCAATTACACCCAATCTTGGATCCATTAACCCCATATCAATCGGAAAGCCGTCATCATCATAAGTGTCTGCTGTGATGACTTTGGTGCTTGACATTTTTCGGATCTCTTTGGGTGATAGAAATGTGAATTTTATGCCTTTGATACGTTTGGGTATACTGGTAATCATCTTAAATCCTCCAGTTGTAATCGCATAGCAACTCCCATTGATTTCAATTCATCTAGAAGTAATTTAAAAGCGTAGCTGGTTTGTATCGGATAGATATTGGCGCTATCGCCGCAGATCGGACAACTCAAGAACCCTCGTCGATCTAACATCGCGACCTGTCCGCATTTGGGGTTACCACATACATATTGGGTAGTACCATCCGATTCGTCAAGTAACCTATCTTTGATCACCATAGACGCTCCGTGTGCGATCAGGCAATCTCTTTCCATCTCACCAAACCTTAGGCCACCTTGGCGAGCACGTCCCTCGGTAGGTTGACGGGTCAGGATTTGGACCGGCCCGCGCGAGCGTACATGAAGCTTACCAGATACCATATGATGAAGTTTCTGATAGAAGATCACACCTTGGAATATCTCGGCTTCTAGTTTCGTACCTGTTACGGGGTCATAGAACACTTCTTTACAATTATTCTTAAAGCCTAGGGCTTTTAATTCATTTCTTAGAACTTCCTCGGTCTCACCCGAGAATATCGAACCGTCAATAATTCTACCATTTACGGAACCGACCTTTCCACCGATCATTTCAAGAACGTGAGCGATGGTCATTCGTGATGGTATCGCATGGGGGTTAATTATAAGGTCTGGCGTCATCCCTTCTTCAGTGAACGGCATTTCAGATTCCGGGACAACCATCCCAATAACACCTTTTTGACCGTGCCGCGACGCGAATTTATCACCTAATTCAGGGATGCGTTGGTCGCGCACCTTCACTTTGACCAACCGAGAGCCATTTTCGGATTCGGTCAGCATAACGCTATCAACCCACCCAGACTCACCATGCCGGACTGTAATTGAGGTCTCACGCCGTTTTTGGGGCGTTAAAAAATCGGTTTGCTCTTCCAAAAACCGGGGCGGTGAGGTTTTGCCGATCAGTACATCTTTACCTTCTACCATGACCTCAGGTGAGATCAAGCCATCTTCATCCAGGGTGTTATAGGAAACATCGACTCTTGCACCTCTGACATCAGGGCTCGGAATTTCAAAATGGTCCTCCTGACCGCCGGGATACCGTCGTTCTTCGGCTTGATAAGTGCGGATAAATGACGAGCGCCCCAAGCCTCTTTCGATCGAGCCTTTATTAATTACCAATGCATCTTCCATATTATAGCCTTTGAACGAAATAACAGCCACAACAAAGTTTTGACCTGCTGGGCGACGCGTGAAATTTACAAATTTCATTATATCGGTTTGAACTAACGGCATTTGCGGATAATGCATTAGATGCTGACGTGTATCTGGCCGTATTCGATAATTTGAACTGCCAAGTCCAAGTGATTGTTTGGCCATACCTGAACCCATCGTATTTCGGGGCGATGAATTATGTTCGCCATAGGGTATCAAGCTCGCACAAACCCCTAGAATCACCATTGGGTCGAGTTCCATATGGGTTTGTTCGGGATTGATGCTTTCCTCATCGAGAGCAACATATGCATTTTCTTCTTCTTCGGCATCAAGAAATTCGATTATACCCTGTTGTACCAGATCATTGAATTTCAATTTGCCGGATTTTAATTGTTCCAGGTGCCGTTTTGTCAATAATAACTTACCGTTATTCATTACTAATAAAGGCCGTCTTAATCTGCCTTCATCACAGTTGGTAATCACGGCATTCATATCTTCACTGAACCTGATATTGACCTCATGTGATTTCTCGGCAGGCATACATAATGACCCTTGTCTACGCCTCAGCCGAATCTCATTTACAAGCTCTTGGGGATTATTACAAACCCCAATTAAATTACCATTAACATAAACTCTAGAACCTGGTGAAGCCTCGCCTTTTATCGGTCTAACTCCCAGCTCAACAATAAAAAGTTCGATAAGTTTTTTATCGTCATAACCTTCAGAGATATCGATTATTAACGCTGCATTTTTAACCAACCCACAGTTCTGACCTTCAGGGGTTTCATTTGGGCATAGCCTTCCCCATTGTGTAGGATGTAAATCCCGCGCTTCGAAATGCGGTTGGCTGCGGGTCAATGGCGAGGTCACTCGTCGTAAATGGCTCAATGCACTAATATTACAGGTTCGATCCAATAACTGTGACACTCCAGCTCTCCCACCGACCCAATTACCAGTTGCCAGTGCATGTAAAATCCGCTGGGATAATACATCTGGGCGGATGCCAGTAGAAACTTTCAAATTACGTTTACGTGCAATAGTTCTTTCCAGTTGATATTTCAAGTCTTTGATGAGATTAGTAAATGCGACACGGAATAAATTCTCTATGAGATCGCCGGAAAGTTTCAACCTTTTGTTTGCATAATGGTCCTTGTCATCAGGATTACGAATATGCAAAGCTAATTCCAGAACGTTTCTCGCAATTCGGCCTAAGAATATCGCTTTTTTTATTCTATCTCCTTTGGTATCACCTAAGTGTGGCAACAACGATCGATCAATTATAGATTCGACTTTTTTCTCGCGATATTCTTTGGCCTGACCAGTTGCGAACTTTTTCTCTAGATAATTGATTGCATCTTCAACCGAACTTATCTGGTGTTCATTAACACATTCTTCTATGTTAGCCAGAACGATATTCAGCATTTTTGGGTCACTTACGATCGCGTCGGCAATATCGGCATCGTCCTCCATCCCCAGTGCCTTCATCAGAATCACGAGCGGTATCTGACCTGAAGCTGCCGGGACGGTCGCAATTAAAATACCGTCTTTGCGCTTTTCTATAAAGGTCAATGCTCTATACCCTTCACGCTGCGAAAATACTTTCCCAACTTCGATATTCCTTCCATACCGCTCGCTGAATTCCACCATAACTCGATTAGGAGCAAGATCCTCCAAGGTGATCAGCGCACGTTCCGAGCCGTTCACAATAAAATAGCCACCGGGGTCTAACGGGTCTTCACCAAGCTCGATTAGTTTCTGTTGATATTCTTCAAGAGTTAGGTCCCGATCCGTTTTTATGTTCTCTATATAGATATTACATTTTTTCGATTTAATCATGATCGGTAGGTCTCCAATGTGAACCTTTTCAATTTCACGGTCTACAGTATTTTCAACAATTGTGAATTCCAAAGAGATCGGTGCGGTATACGTTAGGTTTCGTAACCGGGCTTCGATCGGTGTCAATTCATGGACAGAGCCATTCGCTTCCTTGACATATGGCGCACTCACCGTAATTCGTCCTAATTTAACAAAGATATTATCTTCAGTTCGGAGATCCAACCTTATTAGGCCTCTCTCATCTTCCTCACCTACTCTCAAATTATTGACGATCCTTTGCATTCTGCTATTTGGATTATCATGTGTGGGAAGAAAATCATTGAATGACGCTAGGTGATGGTTCACTATGCTACGATCCTGAAAAAAAGCTGATACTAATTCTCTCATGTTATATCTCACCTCAAACTTTTTAATTAATTTTTTTTTAAATTTATGTATTATTTAACAACATCCACAACAATACGATACACAATCGATACGCCGGCAGTTGGGCTTTCTCGCTCGATTTGTAAGATAGCGCCAACTTTTGCACCGATAACCTTAACGCACGGATCTGTGATCAATATCTTTGGAAGCTGGTCTCTATTAATGCCAAATTTATTCAATACCTTCTCTGCTTCTTGGTCTGATAATGCCACATGTTTTGGTACTAAAAAATGGTCCATTACGCGGAATTCTCCCATATCATCCTCTCCAAACTGTATTAATTATTCTAAGATACTAATTAATTTAACAATTAAAATCCTAGGTTTCCAGATAATAATTTTGTATTAAATAACATTAGAAACCTGGTGATTTTCACTTCTACATTTTTCTACAATATTTCTTTGCGAAATTATTCAAAGCATATTACTCCCATTGGATATGAATCCATTTGCTATTCTTTAAAGTTACAATGCGGGCCCGAGGGGATTCGAACCCCTGGCCACCTGGTCACTTCCCCATTTGTCGATATTGAAATTTTTACATATCTCTATTTCATACGATTCTCAATTGGGTTAAAAGCCAGATGCTCTCTCTAGGAATATTACGAAGACTTACATAATATTCTACCTAGCTAAGCTACGGGCCCTCCATTGTCAGCATATATATTTATGAAGATCTTGCCCGAACCTTGGATATCTACTTTGTGGTTTTTAAATTCTTTTTTTAAGATTAAGACCTCTCCAGATAGTAGTCTGTAGTATAATGTAGAAATTATTAGGCAGTGATAATATGATATTCTATTTATATTTAACTGTAGATTCATATTAAAAAATTTGTTTACAATTTCAAACCACAAATACATCCGGAGATAGAGGGAATTAGCTTAATGACCCAATGTAACTCCCCGAATATATGACGTTGTATATATACATTTGTATAAAAATGGCCTATATTTGATCAAAATTCCAATAGAGTTGGTTATTCGGTATTGAGATTAGCAACCGTAACCATATATTGATACCATGGTAAGCGAACCCCAATATTATTCAAATACTTTAAATATATAAATAAGAATATTATTATCCCAAGTGATCAGTAAATGGCCAAGAGTAAAGTTCAGCTTACAAGATTATCGGATAATGACCTGGCGTCTTCTATGCGAGAGTCATTAGAAAGGTTCAAATGGAAGCGCATTGTAAAAAGCGGTGCCAAAGTCACAATTAAAGTCAATGCCACACATTTTGAATATTTACCCGGCCTCACGACCACACCAGAACTAGTTTATCATTATGTAAATATTTTACGTGACCACGCAAGTGAAGTAATTGTGGGTGATTCTGACCTCCAGCGTGTGAATGCGGATCTAGCGTTGAAAGGCTGCGGCATAAAAAAATGGGCAGAGAAAGCCGGCGCCAAGGTCTTGAACTTTTCTCAAGATAAAATGGTCGAGGTTGATGTTAAAGGTGAGGTCTTCAAGCAAACCCTAATGCCCCAATGTTATGTAGACTGTGATGTGTTCTCGTCAATGCCGTTGTTTAAGACCCATAAGCTAACGACAGTAACACTGACCTTGAAGAACCATTTTGGTTGCGTACCCGATGACCATAGGTTCAGGCACCACAAGGTCATACATAAAGTTCTGGCAGATATGACCGCATTTCTCGATCCAAAACTTATCGTGATGGACGGCCGGATCGGGCTGGAGAGTGACGGGCCGATTGCAGGGCTGCCTAAAAAATTAGGGTTATTGTTGATCGGTAATAATTCCGTTGCATCAGATGCGGTGGCTTGTAGGGTAATGGGAGTCGAGCCCGAGCAGGTCAAGCATATATTATATGCCCACCAACGTGGGTTGGGGCCGATCGATCTGGCAAAGATCAAGCTCTCTGGGCTCACCATCAAGGATGCATACGATCCCTTTGAACCGGCAGGTGAGGATATCGTAAGCAAATTTGAAAGGTTGATCAATCCCCACCCAATTTGGTCTAAAATGATCTACAAATCGTTTTTATTTACAACTATGAAGTTTCTCGCATGGAAAGTTCGAGAGGTCAGTGGCTACAAACGTAAATACGAGGAACGTGTCAAAGCGACTGGGCTGTGGGGAGATGACTATCATGGGTTGTTTGAATAGGTTGCTCTTGTATTCCTAATTAACTTGCACCCAGGATCTTGATATTTTAAGATCTCGGATTTGTTATTGAATATTTCAAGGTAGTTTCCAGGCTTTCCATTTCGTGACATCAACTTCGCCATTATAGGATTGTTTCGGCATTATAGAGAATCCAATGAATCCTGCAATTATTGCTTTAACTATATCCAGCGGAATGAACGGTATAACACCATACATCATTGTATCTTGAAAATTTGTCCCCAGCACTAAGTGTAACCCCACTGCTCCAAACAGATAGATAATTAACACTCCTGAGAGCATTATCGGTAAAAGGGCGGTTAGAGACCTGGCTCGGATATGTTTTTCGGTTAACCAGCCAATCATGAATGACACCACAATGAACCCGATCAGATATCCGCCAGTTGCACCCATAACATAAGTGAACCCGCCATTCATATCGGCAAACCAGGGCACACCCAAAGCCCCGATGCCAATATACAGGCTTTGACTTAAACCGCCATACCATTTTCCTAATACCACCCCCGCCAATAACACTGCGAAAACCTGGCCCGTGATCGGCACCGGGGTGAAGGGTAGGTAAAGCCTGAGCTGTGCACTTAAACCGGTGAATGCTGCGAAACTCAGTGCCAGGAACACTTTGTAGATTACATCTAATTCATGTTCCCATTTATAAAATCTGAACCTTAAATGTCGATATTTATCTATAACAACAGTGCCTGACATATTATTTACCCTCCTCTTTTCGTGAGTGTCCTTCAATCATATTATCATTTAAAATCTTTTTCATCGTATATAAAATATAACATTTTTCTTTTTTACCGCAGAGACGCAGAAACGCAGAATGTTACATTTCTGTGCTTCTGTGCTTCTGCGGTAAATTTTTTTTTACTGGATCGTATTAAATTATGTTTTAAAAGTGGCACGGGGAGAACTGTGATTAATCCCAAAACCGTTTCGTGCGTGCATAATTTATCTCGGCTTTCAAGATCTCTCGTGGAGGAATATGTATAACGTTTGGGATATTAATAATAGAAAAAAATTATTATTAATTCTTCTTTATCATTCACCATAACAATTCATTTATCACATTAGAAATACTCTGAACTATGATAATGCCTTCATCTCGAATTTTATCAAAATGAGTATCATTAGTAATTAATATAGCATCAGTTTTTAAACATACAGCAGCCTGAATTATATCTGCCAAATTTGGAGTTTCGATATAATTTTTACAAATTTTTACATGGTTGTCACCCACAACTACTATTTCCATTTTTTCAAGAATTACGCTTAAAATCCAAGAACTTGTTTCGGATCTGAATTCTTCTGCATACCTTATCATTTCCTCAACTAGAAATTCATCACCAACTAAGTTAATATTATCAGACTCAATTATTTTTAAAATTAGGTATAAAGTTTTAGTTTCCTTTTTGGGATTTTTAATTGCAGCTATAAAAACATTGGTATCAAGCAAGAATTTTTTTGTATCTTTTTTTAATTTTATCATTCATTTCCTTCCTAATCCTCTTAATTATAGTATCTATATCCTTCCCTCTGGTTTCCTTTTCAAGTCTATTAGCGATTTCATCAACATTGAACTTTTGAAGAAGAAGGCGTCCATGCTCTCCTTCATCTAAAATGAACATAGTACCGTCTTCAATTCCCAAAGAATCCCTAATAGATTTTGGAATTACAATCCGTCCAGCTTTATCGATTGATACAATTTCTGCCATTTTACCACCATATTTAATATATGGCATTATGGTATATATTCTTTTCGGGTCTTTTATGGTTTACCGTATGAGGTTTATTTTCAATCCCAAAACCGTTTCGTGCGTGCATAATTTATCTCGGCTTTCAATATCTCTCTTAAAAGCTCCTGTTCGTCCTCTTCCAGATACTGTTTGCGCAGTATCCGCGCTGCGGTCTCGGGGCCAATACCTCTCCCTGCAAGAGCTATCGCAGCTTGTTTGCCATGCGACCGTACCAGGTTTGCATTCGTGTTCAACCGTTTTAATTCCCTCTTTTCCTCCTTGGTCCATTTGGTACTTTTACCTTTTTTCAATTTTCGCCGTTTCTTTCGCAGTAACCGAACAGAATTCTGATCACCCATCCTCAACGCTGCGAGCAACACGCCTTCACAAGTTATACATCGGAATTTCGGCTCAAGTTCCTCCACAAGCGCTCTTCGTATATTACCGCAGTTCAAACATACCAATTTAACCTGTTCGTTTTCAAGTCTCCTTTTTAAGGCAATTAAGATTGAACGGTCTGCTTTTTCCGGTGCGATCAATTCTCGACGTGCCTCAAGCCCCGCCAATCCTATCGGGGTCGGTTGGGTGATCTGAAGTGCGATCTCACCGCTCTTGATTTGCTCTAAAACATGTCGCGTTTTAACGGTATCCATCTTCTCCCATAGTACCTTATTAATCGCTTCTTCGTACAAAGGTGAATCTTGAAATACATCAAGTAATCGCGCAAAACTTATGCTCTTATGATCGAGCTCCTTTTCCAATGCCCCGAACTTACGTGCGACATGAACCAATTGCCATTTAAGAAATGACGAATTTTTTAAAATGATCTTCAATAATTTCTCTAGCTCGGAAGGTTTTATGGTTTCCAGCAATTCAATGATGAGTTCGGGTTTGATACGCGCGGGTAACTCGATAATTACTCGATACGGGTCAACCTGGAAACCAACGCTAGCTCCGAGCTTAGTTGCAATAAGTGACGATAATAATCTTCCCAGCGTTTCGTTGACTTTACTACCAAAACAGGCATTAATAATTATTGTCGGGTAACGCACTTCGGAAGTTAGCGAATACATATATTCGATTGTCACTAATTTGTCACTTGGAACTGGATAGTTTTTTGCCACTTGTTTTTCTATTAGCTTAAGAAACGGTGCGCAATCCTTTGAGCTTATTGGATAATTCTTGAGTATCTCCGATGCATTTGCAAGTTCCGGTTCCAGCTTGGCGCGTACCCTGCCTACCTCTTGAGCTACCTCAAACGGAACCGGTATCTCCTCACCGATCCACCCGGGGATGGCACCGATCTCAGAGACCGGCTCAACAACGATCTCGTCATTTTCTTTTATTTCCACAACTCTCCAGGATACTCCTTTGACTATGAATTTTGCGTACGGTTCGATATAGTTCGTCACAAACCCTTCATCAAGAGTACCTACATGCTTACGGGTGGTAATATCGATGATTTTATAGGTTTTTTCGTCGGGTATCATCGAAATATTATCATAGAAATATTCTAGTGACTTTCGCCTTTTACCGAACTCCTGGGACTCTTCGTCAAACCAAAGGGCTCGAACTTCATTTAACTGCTTTAATACTTCGATATATTTTTCACGTTTAAGTGTGCGGAATGGGTATGATCTAGTGATGATATTGTAAACTTCATCCACATCATTTCGACGAGCCAGCATTGTGTACGATACGAGCTGATTGGCCAATACACTCAACGGGTTCTCACGAATCGTTACTTCTTCTAGAGTCTCTTCAAGCAACCTTCGTGCGATAACAAAACTCTCTGCAATATCATCCGGGTTGGTAGCAATTACCACGCCTTCTGAAACCCCGCCGATCTTATGGCCTGTACGTCCCACCCTCTGTACTAACCGAGTGACCTCACGAGGTGAATTGTACTGGATCGTGAAATCTGCGGACCCGATGTCGATCCCAAGCTCGAGCGAGGATGTACAGATCAACCCAGATAAATTCATATTTTTAAAATCGTCTTCCATTTGTATCCTTACATCACGCGATAACGAACCGTGATGCACGCCAACTGCAAAATTTTCATCCCACAACCTGAACCGAGCCGCAATCCGTTCTGCACCCTCACGGGTGTTAACAAATAATAGTGTTGAGGTATGGCTCTCGATAATTTCGCGACATCTTCGAATATACGCGGCGGTTATCGGGTCGGCACGTATGAGCTCGGCAAGTTTAGCATCACCCTTTTGAGGGCGTGGTGATTCCACATGGATCTTGACGGCTTTGGCAATCGAAACTTTTACGACCTCGACCTTGCGTCCCACCCCGCCCAGAAATTCAGCAACTTTACCAGGCGTCCCAACAGTAGCCGACAGCCCGATCCGCTGCACCTCGTGCCCAATAAACGCACACAACCGTTCGAGCGCGATCGCAAGCTGAGTACCACGGTCATCCTGCGAGAGTTCATGTACTTCATCGATTATTACCCATTCAACAGTCCGTAAATGCTCGCGGATGCGTTTGCCAGTGAAAATGATCTGAAGTGTCTCCGGGGTGGTTATCAACATTTCTGGCGGGTGCTTGGACTGACGCGCACGCTCACTCTTGGTCGTATCACCGTGACGCACCGCCACATCGATCCCAAGTTTTTCACCCCAGACCTTCATTCTAGCCAGCATATCGCGGTTTAATGCTCGTAAAGGTGTGATATATAGCATTTTTATGCCTTTGTTCTCCAACTTTGGTTCGCTTTTTACACGGGGAACTCTCGAGCTTAATAGTTTGTGAAATAACGGCAGCACTGCCGCCTCGGTCTTGCCCATACCGGTTGGTGCAATTAGTAGCACATTTTTACCCGCCATTATCTGCGGTATGGCACGCTTTTGCGGCTCGGTCGGGCTCGTCAAGCCCTCGCGGTTCAATAGATCCCGAAGTGCGGGATCGAGTAGATCAAATACCATTATTGACAGCCTCAGCTTGAATTAGGTGCCTGATATTACCGGATGTGGTATTTAGCTATTTCGAGTGGGCATTATGTTGAAATTCTAATGGATTCGGACGTTCTATATTTATGTAGAATATTGTAGGCTAGATAAGAGATTGGAGTTTCAATGGTAAAGGCGATTTTTTTTTAACAAATACCGGGAGTAACGGGAGTAAAGAGAATGGGTGCCATACCATTAATTTTCGATACTCCCGATACTTTGGGAAAACCGTAGGTTTTTACAAAGTAGAGGCAACTTAGCGAAGCAAGTTGCCGCATTAATTGATTGTTAATCTACTATTCCCGTCTGAGGGATCTATTACTCAGACTCCCGATACTTTGGAAAAGCCTAAAAGGATTTTTCAAAGTAGAGGTAACCCCGCCCTCTATGCTTTATATAAAAATAATTAACTAATTATGAAGACTTAGAGCTGAGAGGGCTGGGTTACCGCATTAGTTGATAATTAATCTACTACTCCCGACTTAGATCGCCACATATCGTCTTTCCGAAGGAAATCTCCAATCTATAAACCGATATAAATTAATAGCACAACCGACATACAAATTCTCATGCCCAATCCAACCCCGGATTACAAGGTAATACACGACACGATCCACGGCAGTATCAAACTTCAAGATTTGTTCCTGGAGCTATTAGATGCACCGGAATTACAGAAGCTGCACGGCATCCGCCAGCTAGGTTTAGCATATCTCGTATTCCCGGGTGCAAATCATACTAGGTTGGAGCATTCCTTGGGCGTTTACCAGCTTGCAACTCGAATGGCACAGACCTTGAAATTAGAACGTGAGGAATTTATATTGGTGGCGGCAGCGGGCTTACTGCACGATATTGGTCACGGCCCATACTCGCATACCTTGGAATATATTTTTAACAAGAGATTGGGATTTGGCCACATCGATATTACTAAACGAATCATCACAGGTGACCACGAAACTTCGACCAATGCAAAAAGCACCTCAGAGATTCTAGAAGCTCATGATATCGACGCCCAAAAGCTAACCGGTATGATCACCGGCGAGTTTAAAACCGATGATCAACCAAAGATCACTGACGGCTCACCGGGCTCGGAATTTCATGTTAAAGATAATCAAATGTTTTTCAATGCCAAGCAATATCTAACCCAGATCATCAACGGTGCATTTGATGCGGACCAGCTCGATTATCTATTACGAGATTCTCATTATACAGGTGTTGCACATGGAACCATCGATCTGGACAGGTTAATTCAAACAATTGAGATCCATAATAATGACCTGGTCGTCCACAAAAGAGGTGTGAACGCTATTGAAGGTATGCTTGTTGCAAGAGCTCTTATGTATTCCTCGGTTTATTTCCATAAAACAGTGCGGATTGCGGAATTAATGCTCGCCCGCGCGATCGAGCATGTTGACGATAACGATAAATTAGAATATTTATCACGACTAATGGATGCAGAGCTAGTCTCAGAAATGTATAACCTAGGCGATTATCCGCGAGAAATTGCTATAAGATTGAAATATCGCAACTTATTCAAACGTGTATATGAGTTAAATGTAAGTGAGATTGAAACCGAGGGCTCGAAAGTATCTGAGGATGAATTATTGAAATTTGATGACCCGGAATATCGAATGCAGAAAGAGCGTGAACTTTGTACCAAGGCTTCGATCCCAGAAGGTAACATAATAATCGATGTGCCTTCAGAGGAATTGAAATTCTCCGAACCGCGCATCAAGAAAACCGATATAAAAATTCTTGACGAGAGCAAATTACGACCGTTAGCTAGATACAGTCCATTAGCACGTGCATTACAGATCCGCGATATACCGGACTGGAAAATTATGGTAGCGACAGATCAAAAATATCGTGATGAGGTCCAGAAAGTTGTGGCAAAACGGTTGTTTGGGTGAACTTCTTTTTTAGACGCGTTATTAATAGGTTTAAACTGCTTTATTTTGAGAATATTTAGTGATCAGCCCAATATAAAATGGAACTTCTCCCCATTTAGTGGTATGATTATTTTTAAATTCTATTAAATTATTCAAAGTGGTAAGATCGTTATATGACTATCATTGTGGATTTGAGATTCTAGATTTTAGACTGCGGTAATGTACTTCGTTCATTACCTCGGGCTAAAAATTCCTAACAGAATTTTTACCCCTGCGGTAATTTTCTGCGAAAATTACCTCGCATTGAAAATTCCGTTGGAATTTTCAAAGTTCCAGTTTGCCGCTATTTTCCATATAAGTTTGGAGTTTTCAGTTTGCAGTTTGTAGTACCCCCTCCCCCCTATTTAATTTCAAGATCCAAAATCCCAATCTCAAATACTGCCTAAACAAACTTTATACTTGAATTGGAAATTTACAATTTTCATTTTGATTTGGTATATAGTATTTTCCACTACAAACCGAAAACTACAAACCGAAAACTTCCGTCTTGAATCCTGAATCCAACTTATTACCACTTATTATTGGTTCTCCATAAATTCGGATAAGAATTTAAAAAATAGTATTAAGATTTGATAACACCGGTCTTCATTGCCATTTCTTCAGCGGCTTCACGAGTTAAGCCATCCCCCAAAATGGTATACCTTTCAGGTCTCATTTTATGTGCCATTGTCAAGGCATCAATGATTATAGATTCCTCGATCCCGAGTGCAAAGGCCGTAGTGGGCACTCCGATCCGTTCAAGCGCAGTTTTTATGCTCTGCCAATCACCACCGTGGAGATACATCATCATGATAGTACCCACCGCACATTGCTCACCATGCAGCGCGGGTTTGGGCGCTAAAATGTCCAGTGCATGCGAGAACATATGCTCGGAGCCGCTCGCGGGGCGGGACGTGCCGGCAATACTCATCGCCACACCGGACGACACCAACGCTTTTATTACAATTCGCGACGATTCTTCAAAGTTAGGGCGGATCATGTAAGAATTTTCAACGATCATCTGCGCGGTCATTTCAGACAAGGTAGCAGCATAATTACTGAAATATTCATTTTTCAATTTATTGGCGAGTACCCAATCCCTTACTGCGGAATAGTTTGAAATTATATCGCCGCTCCCTGCAGCCAATAATTTATAGGGTGATGACGCTATGAGTTTGGTATCGCCGATAACTGCAATTGGTGTCTGGGCGGAGATAGAATCTTTTTTGCCTCGAATTACAATTGATGCACGTGACGATACAATACCGTCATGAGAAGCTGCAGTCGGCACACTAATAAAAGGTATCATTGAATAAAAAGAGGCGCATTTGGCAACGTCGATCGGTCTGCCACCGCCCACACCAAGCACAAAATTTATTTTGTGTTGGGATATGAATTTTTTTACTTTTTTTACTTCTGACATTGTCGCATCGGATATTATATATTGCTCGATCTTGTAGGATTTTTTTGTTAAAATATTTCTGATAGTATCACCGGCAATTTTTTTGGTGACTTTATCCGAAATTATCAACCCCGAACCCACCAGGTGCAATTTCTTGCAGACGTCACCGATATCATCGATAATATTGTGGCCAATAACAACCAATCTCGGAAGTTCCATTGACTTTGACCTTTTTGTATCTTTATTTTTTACGGCGTTATCAACAAAGATTACCAACTTGTCACCTCTAAAGTGAATTAGGCGAAGGGTTCAGACATTAATAGTGAATTAAGTCTTATTTAACTCGTCGCTTCCCAATAACTTATAAACCCTATAAGATAATAAAGATAAATAAAATTAACTATCCACATTATCTTTTGGAATAAATAAAGTTTTGGTTGTTAAATAATGAAGGCTGATCCCGGCAATGCCAGTGCATTCTGGCTGAAATATATATGTCATCGAAACCCATCACGCAGTTTTTTCATTAAAGGCAAACAGATGCCACTTTGTGCACGCTGTACCGGGTTATATACTGGCTTTATAATTGGAATTATTACAATGATAATCACGCTGTATTTATATCCCAATTTAGAGTTAACTTCAACTCAAATATTGCTAATTCTTGCGGTGGGCGTAATACCATTTGCAATTGATGGTGTCACACAATTTTGGGGGTTGAGGGAAAGTACGAATATTATCAGGGTGATTACCGGTGGGATTTGTGGCGTTATACTCGCTACAACATTATTTTGGATTGGTTATGATATTATTATTTAAAAATTATGATTTTTCTCCCAATTTTAGTAAACGTTCTAAAAGGGGTGATAAAGTACAGAGGATGGAGGTAAGTTGTGGCGCATATGCTATTTTAAGGTGATAGGTGGTAAGACATAGGTGGTGGGGGATGGGTCCGGCGTCCGTAGTCCCAGTTTAGGTGGTAGGTGGTAGGTGGTAGGTGGTAGGTGGT